>NZ_QTPV01000025.1:0-106001 GCF_003857985.1 Burkholderia sp. Bp9090 | reverse complement strand
CCCTGTGCGGCCATCACGGCCGGGCTCGTGTAGTTTTCCGACGCGATCAGCTCGATGTGATCTTCCTGGCGGCGGTTCTCGTCCTGAATGGCAGTCCAGAGTTCCGGATCGACGTTGGCGACGGTGCTGGTAGTGCGGTTGAACATGATGATTGATCAAAAGAGAGTGATGGATTGACCCTGGTGGGCCGGACTTGCCCGGACCCGCGAAGTCGAGCGCCGGACCGGCGCTCGATGACGTCGACAACCATGCCGCCCCGCGACGCCGGCTGAACGGTGATTCGGCATTGCCATTCCAGCAGACGCAAATTCGTTCAGATAGAAGGATTACGACAATCCGCTAGGACACATCGCGCGGCGAACCGGCAAAAAAAATCGAAGGTCCGCATCGCTGCGGAACCTTCGACAGAACCTGCCGTTCCTGGGGGCTCGCGCCTGCCCTTCGGCTTCCCGCGAATATCGGGGCCTAAACCGCGGAGAAACAGTTGTCGACGAACAGATGGGTGCCGTTGACGAAGCTCGATTCGTCCGACGCCAGGAACAGTGCGGCCGCGGCCACTTCCGACGGTTCGCACAGCCGGCCTTGCTGCACTGCGATAGCCGCTTCCGTCGCGTCCACGCCCATCGCCTGCAGATCCCTCAGTTCGCGCATCCCGTGCGGGGTGCGGATGAACCCGGGCGCGAGCGCATTGCAGCGGATGCCGCGATCGCGGTATTCGACGGCGATCGCGCGCGCGAACATGTGGCATGCGCCCTTGGTCGCGTCATACAGCACTTCGCCGGGCGTCGCGCAGACGGCCGAGATCGACGACGTGCAGACGATGCTGCCGCGCCCTTTTTCCAGCATCTGCGGCAGCACCGCCTGCGTCATCAGGAACATGCTCTTCACGTTCACGCCCATCAGCCAGTCCCATTCCGACTCCTCGATGTCGAGGAACGGTTTGACGATCAGCGTCCCCGCGTGATTGAACAGGATGTCCGCGTTGCCGAACTGCTTGCAGGCCGCATCGACTGCGTTCCGCACGTCCGACTGCTTCGACACGTCGGCGCCGAGGCCGATCGCCTGCAAGCCGGCATCGCGCAGCCGCGACGCGAGCGTGTCGGCCGCGTCGCCGTCGCGGTCGATGATCGCCACCTTCGCCCCCTGCGCGGCGAACAGTTCCGATGCGGCGGCGCCGCACCCGCCCGCGCCGCCGCTCACGATGGCGACCTTGCCCGCCAGGCGCCCGTCGATCTTGACATTCATGAGTCGTTCTCCAGTCTGGTTCGTTCGGACCGCTCAGCTGAACAGCGTCCGAAGATGATCGTTGAGGAAATGGCCTTCAGGGTCCACGCTGCGGCGCAGTTCACGGAACGCCTCGGCCTTCGGGAACCAGCGGTCCACGTCGTCGCGGTTCGTGAAGTGCAGCTTGCCCCAGTGCGGACGCGAGCCGTAGTCGCGCAGGATGTCGTCGACGTCCTTCAGGAACGGCCAGTAGTCGACGCCGTTCGGACCGCCCGAGCACGAAATCGTCACGCTATCCTGATGATTGAACGGGCTGATCCACGCCGGATCGCCCTTCGTGAAGCGGTACTCGACCGGGAAGATGCAGTCCCGGTGCTTCGTGAGGATCAGCTCGCGCACGCGGCGCAGCGCTTCCTTGCCGTGTTCGGCGGGCACCGCGTATTCGAGCTCGTGGAAGTTCGCGACGTAATGAATCGCGTAGACCTCGGAGCTGTACGCGATCTTCTCGTGCTCGCCTTCGTAGAACGCGCGCTCGTCGGTGATGTCCATCACCTTGATCTCGCACACGTCGTAGTCCTTCTTCGAATTCGACACCTTCGTGGTATCGGGCAGGCAGTACAGGTGACGGCTTTCGGACGTCGGGCACCAGAAGAATCCGAAATGGCGATGCTTCGCCGCGAGGTCGTCGTACTGTTCCATCAGCGCCTCGAAGTCCTCGCGCCACACGCGGTCGTGCAGCCAGAACGCGTCGGTCACCTGCAGCGTCAGCTCCGACACCACGCCGAACAGGCCGAGGTTCACCTGGGTCGCGTGCAGCAGATCGAGGTCCTGCTGGTCGCTCACTTCCATGATCGAGCCGTCGGGGCGAACGATCCGCATCCCGACCACCTGCGACGACAGGTTGCCCAGCGTCGTCCCCGTGCCATGCGTGCCGGTTGCGAGCGCACCGGCAATCGCCTGGGAATCGATGTCGCCCTGGTTGACGAGCGAGAAACCGATGTCCTTCAGATGACGCGTCACCGCATTGATCCGCGTGCCGGCCTTCACCGTGACGCGCTTGCGTCGCTCGTCGACCGCGACGATGCCCTGATAGTCCTTCAGCGACAGCAGCAGGCCGCTCGTCGCGACGATCGGCGTGAACGAATGTCCCGATCCCGAGCATCGGACGTTCTTGCCTTGGCGCGTCGCGGCCTGCACCAGTTCGGCGATTTCCGCCTCGCAGGTCGGCGACGCCATGTGCGCGGCGACGCACGACTGATTGCCGACCCAGTTCCGCCAGAACCCGCCACGTGGAAGCTCCATCGACGTCTCTCCAGAAAAGTGCCGCCGGACCCGCGCCGGCAGCCGTGTTCGGTTCGTCCGGCAACGAAGCGGGATGCTCCCGGCGCCGGCGCGATGCGTTGTGTTCCGTTCATGCCAAAGGTATTGCGCCGGCCGGCTTTTCACTATCGGATTTCGGCAAGCGAGGGTTTTCTCCGGGAATCGGGCCGCCGGGGTTTTTGACCGGCGCGCGCAGCGGCTACAATGCGTCGATCCGGCCCGCCCCTTCCCGACTCCGATGACGCCGTCCGCCGATCCGAGCGATTTTTCCGGCGCCCCGCCGTTCGCACGCGCGGTGGCGTTCTGCGCGTTCACCGACGTGGAGGAACAGGCGCGGATCTTCGACGGCTGGCATCTCAACTACACGCAGATCTCGGGCGGCCGGTTTCATGGTTCGTCGTCCATCGTGTCGCTCGGCGGCATCCGGCTCCTGGTCGAAGACCTCGACAAGGTGATCCTGCAGCAGGGCGCGGTGCCGTCGGACCGCATCGCGGTGGCCGTGCCGCTGGAACTCGAAGGCCATGCGCGCATGTGCGGCGAGAAGAGCGGGCGCGACAGCCTCCATGTGTTTTCCAGCCAGCCGGTGTTCGAGTTCTATTCGCCCGACCGGCACGTGCTCGTGAACGTCGAGATCGAGCCCGACAAGCTGTCGACGGAGGCGATGCGCACGCTCGCCGCGTCGCTGCGCGCGCGCACCTTCGCGCCGCTGATCCCGATGACGCCCCAGGTCGCGGACCGCCTGCGCGACCTGCTGCGCCACACGATGGCCGCGGCCGCGAAGAGCACGCCGATCGAGGACGTGACGACGCAGGCGCGGATCGAACTGCTCGAACGGACCGTGCTGTATGCGATTTCAGAAGCGATGACGATGCCCGCGCCGGAGGCGAACGCCCTCGCGACGCGGCCGACGAAGTACTGGTCGCTCGTCAACGCGGTGCAGGCGCGGCTGCAGGATGCGTCGACGTGCCCGCTGTCGATCGCCGAACTGTGCGTGCAGCTCGGCATCAGCCGGCGTACCGCGCAGTACGCGTTC
This sequence comes from Burkholderia sp. Bp9090, assembly GCF_003857985.1. Lineage (NCBI taxonomy): Bacteria > Pseudomonadati > Pseudomonadota > Betaproteobacteria > Burkholderiales > Burkholderiaceae > Burkholderia > Burkholderia sp. Bp9090. The sequence goes on along the minus strand of NZ_QTPV01000025.1, from coordinate 102,424 downwards.
AACGACACGCTCAACCTGAATCCGATCGCGTACCTGCGCGCGGTCCGGTTGAATCACGTTCGCCGCGAGCTGCGGCTCGGCGGGTCCGTGACGTCGGCCGCGACGAAGTGGGGCTTCTGGCACCTGAGCAGTTTTGCGCAGGACTACCGCGCGATGTTCGGCGAGTTGCCGTCGGCGACGGCGAGGCGCTACGCGCACCGGGAAGGCTGAGCGTCGATCGCGTGAAGCATGACGCGGCTTCGCGTTGCCCGCGCGTGAACCGAACTTCGATGAAGAAAGCCGCGGCCGAACGTGCGCCGCGGCAGGTTGAAGGCAGGCCGCCGCCGCAGTCGAGCGGCCGGCCCCCACGGCACCGGCCGACACCGGCCGCCCTCCCGCGCGCGACCTCTCTACACCGTCACTCCTGCTGTTCCTGCTGCGCCTGCACCTGCCGCTGCTGGATGAACTGCCGCACGTCGCTCATCGTCACGCGACCGGTGTGTTTCGCATCGATCTCGTCGAAGTGCTTCGCGACGAACCCGAGCCCGCCGCTCTGCGCCTGCGCTTTCGTCACCGCCGCGCCGTTGCTCAGTACCGTGTTGCCGCCGAGCCGGGCATCGACGCGCTTCTGCGCCTGCTGCTGCAGCGTTGCGCCGGTCGACGGCAATACCGGTGCCACGCGGGTCGAAGGAAAGAACGGGCCGTCGACGCCGTGCCCGCCGCGCGGCAGCTTCACCGGCGCCACCGCCTGCGGCGGCAATGCGTGAGCGCTGCTCATCACGGCACCGAGGACGATCAACGGGGACATACGCCGCATCAAGTTGATTAGGGACATGATCACTCGCATTCGATGGATGAATAGTGGGTTCCTTTTCGCAAGGAGTCCGTTGTTTACGGTGCCGCTGCCAGCGTCGTCGCGGTGGTCGCGCCCGGCGAGGCGCCGGTCGGCGTGCCGGCCGGGTTCTCGTCCGGCCACGGCGGCGGCAGCGTGTGCAGCGTCAGCGCGGTCGGAATCCGCCGGCCCTGATAGAAGAGCTTCAGGTCGCGCTTCATCTGCGGACGGGCCACGTCATCCAGATACGTCATGTGCCCGCCCTGGAAGAAGTTCACCTGCAGCTTCGGGTTCAGCCCCTTCACCGTCTGCAGCCGCGCGAGTTGCTTCTCGGTGTTGAAGAACGGCGTCGCCAGATCGTGGAGGCCGTTCTCCGCGAGCACCCGGAGCTTCGGATTGAGCTGCAGCGCGCCCAGCAGATCGGGGATCGTGTCGGGCATCGGCTGGCCGTCATGCGAGAAGTCCCACACCTGGATGATGTTGTCGTTCAGCGGCAGGTAGGTCGCGTTCGGCGCGGTGTAGCCGAGGTAGTCGGGCATCTGCGTCGCGAGCGCGTTGGTGAACGGCTGCGAGATCAGGATGTCCGACGGATCGCCGTCCGTTTGCAGCCGCGGGTCGGCGTTCGGCAACGACACGCGTCCGTCGTAGCGGCCGATCGTCGTGCCGGGCAGCAGGCTCGTGCCGAACGGATTCGCGTTGAAGTAGCCGCGCAGCGCCTGCTGCGTGAGGCTCGACGGCAACGACCACAGCCTCAGCGTCGCATCGCTCGGGAACACCGGCGTGCCGAGCGCGTCCGGAATGCCGAGCTGGCTCAGCACCCACGACTGCGAGTACTGCTGCAGCTGGTTGTAGATCAGCGTCGTGAACAACTCGGTCTGCAGTGCGTACAGATAGGGATTGACCGGCGCCGGCGATACCTGGTTGAAGTACGCCGCGACCGCCGCATAGCCGGGCAGGTAGCCGGCCACGGTATCGGTCTCGAGCAGCAGCCCTTCGGTCGACTGCGTGATCGCGACCGCTTCCACCGCATCGGCGAAGTAGTTCAGGATTGCAGACTGCAGCACGATCCCCGTCAGGTGCACGCCGGCCGATTCGAGCGCCAGCGCGAGCATGTCGGTACGCGGCGTGCCGTACGATTCGCCGTACAGGTAGATCGGCGACGTGCCGCGGTTGTTGACGTTCAGGTAGCGCTGGATGAAGTCGCGCATGATGTTGACGTCCGCATCCGAACCCCAGTACTTCTGGTTGGTGTTCGGCAGCACGGCTTCCGACAGCCCGGTGCCCGGCGGGTCGATGAACACGAGGTCGGTCGTGTCGATCAGGCTTTCCGCGTTGTCGACGAGCGGATAGTTCGGCCAGGTGCTGCCGAACAGCGGATCGGGCGTGGCGACGCGCGTCGGCGCGAACGAGCCGAGCCGCAGCCAGATCGACGACGAGCCCGGGCCGCCGTTGTAGACGAACGTGACGGGGCGCGGCTTGCCGTTCGTGCTCGGCACCGTGTACGCGACGTACGACATCGACGCTTCCGCGTTGCCGTTCGCGTCCTGCGCGGTCAGGTGGCCGGTGGTCGTCGTGTAGCTGACCGTCGTGCCGCCGGATTGCCACTGGTAATGCATCACCGCCGCCTTCTCCGAGACCTGCGCGGCCGCGAGGCCGTCGGTCGCGTTCATCGAATAGGCGACGGGGTCGACGTAAGGCTGGTTCGCCGCCGGCGTCTGGCTGCCGGCCGCCTGTTGCGCGCCGGCCTGCTGGCTGGCGGTGGCCTGCGCGAGACTCGATGCGCCGACCGACGACGAATCGTCGCCGCCGCAGCCCGCAAGCACCATCGTCACGACGGTCAATGCGCCTAGCCCGGCCAGCCGGCCGCGACGTGCGCGGCGGCTGCCGGTAATGCTCCTGTCTGGTTTCATGCCTCGATCCTTGTGTTGGGTCGGATACCGCTTCACACAGGCCGCCATCGCCGGCGAAAAACGCGCAGGCATACCCGCCACTCGCGTTGCACGGTCGGCAGACGGCGGTTGGGGAATGGACTTCTTCGAGAGACTGAACTTGATACAGACACAGCGAACTGCTGGCGGAGAATGATGCGGGAACGCCGCCCCCTGGCAGTTTCGACGACTTATCGTATTACCAATATTTACGACATGACAAAAATAGGCGGTGCTGCGCCGCGTTGTCAAAGATCATTCCGATATTAAAAAATCTCTTATGATGCGAACGGCGGTCAGTGTCTGGTATTTGAAAGAAAAACGATTGTTCGAACCGGACACGTTGCGTGAATCATTTTTCCTGAAATGCCGTCCGTTTTGCGCAGATCTCGTAGCGCTTGGCTAGTATTGGAATCGCGCGCAAAATCCCTTCAAATCGACAGGATTTTTCTTTCATTTTAATTATCCGAATTCGATTAGAGCGAATCATTGAATAAAGCCCGACATCATCCATAAAATACCGATTCAGACTATTTGCATGAGGCACGGAGGAATTATTTACTCGGTGTCGGAATAAAACCATCGGATGCGCTGAACGGCATTGATGCGTAATACGCGGGTATTCGCAACGATGAAGCGATCATTCGCGCCGTGCATTCCGGATCGGATTGCGGCGATCGCGAATCGGGCACGTGATGCGTGGAGGAGAGAGAGACCGGTGAGCGAGCGACAGCGCATGACATGACTTGCGCGCCGCCGCCGACTCACGCGACGACGTGCGGCAGCGCCGCACGCCGTACTTCAGAGGTTCGACGTGGAGGAGATCAGCGCCCGCCGCCCGGCAGCGCGATATCGATCAGCACCGGATCGTGGTCCGACGAACGATACGCATCCGGCGCGTAGAAGGTCTTCTGCTGCTCGGCCGACTTGTACGCGAGCGTGTACTGCAGCGCGAGCGGCTCGTCCGCGTTGATGTGCCATTCGTGCACGGCCTTCACGTGCGATGCGAGCGGCAGCGACGCGAGCGCGTGATCGAGGTAGCCGGCTTCGCCGTTGTACACGTAGCTGTACGCATTGGCGCCGATCCAGCGCGACACGAGGTTGCGGTAGCCGCGCGATTCGAGCAGGCGGATCGGGTCTTCGTACGTGTAGCTGTTGAAGTCGCCGATCAGCAGCGTGCCCTGCCCCGCGACGCCCGTCGGCGTGCCGGCGAGCCAGTCGGCCAGCTTCGCGGCCGCGCGCGTGCGCGTCGGGTTCCAGCAGCCCTGGCCGTCGCCCTGGTCGAGATCGTCGTTCGCCGCGTCCGGGCAGTTCTTCGACTTCAGATGGTTGACCGCGATCGTCAGCGCCTGCTTGCCGCCGATCCGGCGGAACGACTGCGCGAGCGGCTGGCGGTTCTTGTCGTCGATCGCGAGCGTCGACGTGCGGCCGACGGGTTCGACCGTGCGGCTGTCGTAGATCATCGCGACCGCGATGGCGTCGCCGCCGAGGCGCGACGTGCCCGGGTCGACCACGCGCCAGTGGCTGCCGAGCTTCGCCGCGAGCTGGCGCACCGCGCTCAGTTCGCCGTAACCGTTGTTCTGGATTTCCATCAGGCCGATCACGTCGGCGTCGAGCGCCTTCAGCGCGCTGACGATCTTCGCTTCCTGGCGCTGGAATTCCGGATAGCTCTTCGCGCCGCGGTTGTTCGGATCGTCGAAGCCGCCGCCGAGACCGTTGCCGTTGAAGTAGTTGAGGACGTTGAACGACGCGACGCGCAGGTTCGATTTCGGATCGCGCGCCGGGGCGTTGGCGCGCGGGTTCGAACGCGTGTCGAACGTCGGCGCGGCCGCGCCGGGCAGCGGCTGCACGCGCCATGCGCCGTAACGCACCTCGAGTACGCCTTCGACGTCGCGCACGGTGTAGCCCGAGCGCAGCGTGTTGGCGGCCGACAGTTCTGGCGCCGGGTAAGGCACGGTCGCCGGGTTCTGCTTGTTCGAGCCGTCGTCGAGGATCAGCCGGTTGCGTGCGTTCGCATCGATCTGCGTCTGCGCCTGCGACGGCGGCACCACGCTCGTCGGCGTGTGCAGGCGGCCGTTGCTCAGCATCACGCTGCCGTAGCGGCCGAGCTCGTAGTTGTCGGTGACGGTGAGCGTCTGCGGCAGGCGCACGCGCATCCCTTCGTACGCGGCGAACGCGTTCGGGTTGTCGACCGGCAGCGTGAGCGTCGCGGGCGTGACCGTCTGGCCGTTCGCGCACACCGCGATCGCGCCCGACAGCGTCAGCTGCGTCTGCCCGTATTTTTCCTCGACCTTGCCGCTCACGTGCACGAGATCGCCGGCCTTCGCGCGCGCTTTCGGCGCATAGACGAACAGGCCTTCGGACACGCCCGGCTGGTTGCGGCGCTGCGCGTCGGCCTGCTGGACGAAGAAGCCGCCGAAGCCGTCCGTGCCGCCGAAATCGGCGGTGACGACCGCTTCGATCGACACGTTCTGGCCAGCCAGCGGCGACGGCGCGCCGGGCCCCTGGATGTCGGCGATCGGCGTCGTGCTGCCGCCGCAGTTCGGGCTGACGGGGGCGGCAGTAGCGGCGAAGACCGGTGCGGCAAGCGTGGGAAGCAGCAATAGCGGGGCAAACAGGCGGATTGTCGAGCGCATGGCGGGGAATCCCGGTTGTGAGGATGGCGAAAGCTTAGCGGCGCTCGATGACAGTTGTTAGTAACCGGAAGACAGATGAACGTAATCTTCGACACCGCTGCGCGATGGCGATCGACCGCGCGCCCGCGGTCGGAAAGCGGGAAATCGCCTGATGAATCCCGTCCCCTGTTGCGACGATTTCCCGATGCCGGCTTCGCCCCGCCGGCCGTGGAGCTAAACCGTCCCCGGCAACGCGCTCGACACGAGCACGGCAGCCACCATCAGCACGCCGGCCAGCACGACCGCCTCGATCCGCAGCACCGCGCCGAACCGGCGCAACAGGCCGGCCGGCGTCGCAGTGTCCGGGTCCTTCAGCGCCGCCAGCAGCTTCGGCATCTCGAAGAACCGGTTGTGCCCGCCGAGCGCCGCCGCGATCAGCACGAGCGCGAGCTTGAACAGCAGGATCTGTCCGTATGTCGACGCAAGCAGGTTCGCGGGCGTATCGACACCGCGCCAGCCGTTGTAGGCGCCGGTCGCGAACAGCACGATCAACGCATACGTCGACGCATCGGACAGCGACTGCACGAACGAAGCGCCGGTCGCGCGTTCGCTCGCCGGCATGCCGGCAAGACGCGGCATCACGCCGAACGCAGTCACGAACACGAGCCCGACCCACGCGCTGATCGCCAGCAGATGCAGCCAGTCGACCCACACCGGCACGCTGAACAGCCCCGCGTCGACCGGATGCCCGCCGTTGCTGCGCGAGAGTGCGATGCCCGCGAGCGCGGCCCACATCACGAACGGAAAACGCGTGTCGTTCGCATCCCGAAGCAATGACAGCAGCACGACGACCGCCGTGAACACCGCACTGGCCAGCCACGCGTGGCCGAAGCCGGTGCCGGCGAGCATCGAGCGGACGGCCGGCCCGGCGTCCAGCATCGACACGTCGCTCATCAGCGCGCAGTGCGCCCAGAACGCGGTGGTGCTCGCGAGCAGCGACACGGCGGACGCGATGCGCAGCGTCGCGACGAGACGCCGCGCGATGCCGTGCTGCCACGCCGACTCGCCGCGCGCGAGCCAGTGGCTGCCGAGCAGCGCGCCGACGACGACGGCGAATCCGGTGTTCTGGATCGCCACCGACACGAGCCTCAGGAGGCCGACGAAGCCCTCGTTCACCCCTTCACCCTGAACGTGTAGGTGCCCTTGGTGCGATGCGCGTCGGCCGTCATCGCCACCCACTGCACCGTGTACGCGCCGGGCGCGAGCTTCGGGATCGCGACGGTCATCACGCGCGGATTCGACGCATCGACTTTCGCCTTCTCGTGCGCGACGGCGTTGCCGCTCGCGTCCGACACCTTCACCGAGCTGAACGCCGGTTCGAGGTCTTCGTTGAACGTCAGCCGCAACGTGTCGGGCGCGGTATCGACCGTGCTGCCCGTCGCCGGTGCGGCGCTTTCCAGCTTGCCGTGCGCGAATGCCGCGGCCGGCACGGCGGCGGCGATCGCGCCGGCCGCGGCGAGGGCGGCCAGCCGCCCGAGCGTGGTGATCTTCATGGTCATCCCCGCCATCACGGCTTCCTCAGATCGACGACGGTCAACGCGCCGCCCACGTCCGCGGCGACGAAGTCGACCTTGTCGCCCACCTTCACCTGCGACAGCATCGCCGGATCCTTGACCTTGAACACCATCGTCATCGCATCCATCCCGAGGTTCTCCAGCGGGCCGTGCTTGATCGTCAGCTTCCCCGCCGCCGCGTCGACCTTGCGGATCTCGCCGTGCGACATCTCGCGCTTCGCGTCGCCGCCCTGCATCGCGCCGCCGCTCATGTCCATGCCGGCCATGTCGCCAGCCGCGTACGACGCGGCGGAAAACGCCAGCATGCAACCCGTTGCAATCGAAACCAGTCCCTTCTTCATCGTGCGTGCTCCTGAGTGAATGAAACGAAAACCGGCGGCCGCATCGTCGCGGCCGCCGCATGCGGCCCGCCGCTCAACCGTCCGGCAATTCGCCGGTGTATTCGTACGCGACGGTGCCCTTCGGATGCCGGAACCAGCCCGGATCGCGATAGTCGTTGCGGCCGAGCCCCTGCCGCACCTTGCAGACCGTGAACATGCCGCCCATCTCCAGCGGCCCGAACGGGCCGGTGCCCGTCATCATCGGCAGCGTGTTGTCGGGCAGCGGCATCTCCATGCCGCCCATCGCGCCGCCGGTGCTGCCCATCGCCATGTAGTCGGGCACGAGCTTGCCGATCTTCTGCGCGAGATCCTTCTGCGGCACGCCGATCAGGTTCGGCACCTGGTGACCCATCGCGTTCATCGTGTGATGCGACTTGTGGCAATGGAACGCCCAGTCGCCCGGACGATCGGCGGTGAACTCGATCGCGCGCATCTGGCCGACCGCGACGTCGGCCGTCACCTCCGGCCAGCGCGCCGCCGGCGGAATCCAGCCGCCGTCGGTGCCGGCCACCTCGAAGCTGTAGCCGTGCAGGTGGATCGGATGGTTCGTCATCGTCAGGTTCCCGAAACGAATCCGCACGCGGTCGCCCGCCCGCACCGGCAGCGGGTCGATGCCCGGGAACACGCGCGAGTTGAACGTCCACATGTTGAAGTCCGTCATCTCGTTCACGCGCGGCGTGTAGCTGCCCGGATCGATGTCGTACGCGGCGAGCAGAAAGACGAAGTCGCGATCGACCGGCATCGTCGCGCGATCCTTCGGATGCACGATGAACATGCCCATCATCCCCATCGCCATCTGCACCATCTCGTCGGCGTGCGGGTGATACATGAACGTGCCGTGCGCCTCCAGCTGGAACTCGTAAACGAAGGTCTTGCCGGGCGGGATATGCGGCTGCGTGAGGCCGCCGACGCCGTCCATGCCGTTGGGCAGCCGCAGCCCGTGCCAGTGGATCGTCGTGTGCTCGGGCAAGCGGTTCGTCACGAAGATGCGGACCTTGTCGCCTTCGACGGCCTCGATCGTCGGGCCCGGCGACTGGCCGTTGTAGCCCCACAGGTTCGCGTTCATCCCTGGCGCCATCTCGCGCACGACGGGTTCGGCCGTCAGGTGGAACTCCTTCCAGCCGTTCTTCATGCGCCACGGCAGCGTCCAGCCGTTCAGCGTCGCGACGGGCGTGTACGGGCGGCCGTTGGGCGGCACGAGCGGCGGCTGCGTGCCGGCCTTCGCCATCGTGGGCGCTTCGGGCAGCGATGCCGCGCCGGCCTTGCTGACCATCGCCGCACCGAGCAGCGCGGCACCCGAGCCGCTGAGAAATTGTCGACGGGACACCATGTCAATGACCTTCCGGATGCGTTGCGGGCGCTGGTTGCGCCACGGGTGAAGAAGCCGGCCGCGACGCAGCGTCGGGCGTGGATGCGGCGGGAGCGTCCGCGCGCGGCGTTGGCTGTGTTGCTTGCCCAGTCGGCAGCCGGCCGCCGACGGCCGCCTGCAGATCGGTTTCGGCGAGCCAGTAGTCCTTCAGTGCATCGATGTAGCCGTTCACCGCGCCGACCTGCTCACGCGCATCGGCCAGCAGCTCGAACACGCTCGCGAGCATCCCGTTGTAACGCAGCAGCAACTCGTCCGAGATCGTCCTGCGCAGCGGCACGACTTCGTCGCGATAGTGCTTCGCGACGTCGTAGCGCGTCGTGTATGCCGCATACGATTCGCGCACTTCCGAGCGCGCGTCGATGGCCGTCTGCGCGAGCCGGCTCGCCGACTGCATGTAGACGGCCTCGGCCCGCGCGACCTTCGCGCCGCCCCAGTCGAACAGCGGAATCTCCACGCTGATCTCGTAGCCGTGCTCGTGCCCCTTGTCGGTCTCGTAGTTGTTCACGTAGCCGAGATCGACCGCGTTGACGAAGCGTGTCGCCTTGCTGAGCCCGAGCGACGACGCGACGCCCTGCGTCCGCAGCTTCGCGGCCTGGATGTCGAGGCGGTTGTGCATCGCATAGCGCTCGAGATCGGGCAGATCGGGGCGTGCCTTCGGCAGGTCGGGCAAGCGCTCGGGCAGCGCGTACCGCGTGCGCTCGCCCCACAACCCCATCGCGCGCGTGAGCTTCTCGCGCGCGGCCACGGCCTGCTGTTGCGCCTTCGCCTGCTGCGCGACCGCGTCCGCATGGAACGCCTGCTCGCGTGCGTAGTCGAGCCGGCTGGAATTGCCGGCCTGCCGCATGCGCTGCGCGAGTTCGGCGGCCGCGCTCGCAGCATCGCGCACCTGTTGCGCATAGTTCGCGGCCTGTTCGGCGGCGACGGCTTCGACATACGCACGGCGCGCGTCGGCCGCGACCTTCAGCATCGCGTCGGCGGTTTCGAGCTTGGTCTGCTCGAAGCGGCGGCGTTCGATGTTCGTCGCGAGCGGCAGCGTCAGCAGCGCGAACACGTTGGCCGAGAACGTACGGCCGAGACTCAGTTCGCCGTCGCCGGCCCGCGTGCGGCTGAACGAGAAGCGCGGGTTCGGCAGCCGGCCGGCCTGCACGAGATCGGCCTCCGACAGCCCGAGTTCCGCATACGACGCCTGCAGGCCGCGATTGTTCAGCAGCGCAAGTTGCACCGCGTCGTCCATCGACAGCGGTTTCGCGAGCAATTCCTTCGTCCGCTGGTCGACGGCTTCGCGGTCGGCGTCGGTCCTGACGATGACCGCGTCTTTCCCGATGCGTTCGGATGCGGCGGTCGACACGGCGTCGAAGCCGCCGTCCTTCGAAAACGTCGTGCAGCCGGCGAGAAATGCCAGCGCGAGCACGGTCGCGCCGATTCGCGGTGAAATCGCAAATCGCGTCATTGCCCGGCCCCTCCGTGCGTCGAATGGGCCGCGCCGCCCGCCGGGTTTCCGGGCTTCGCGTGTCCGGTCGCGGGTCCCTTCGTGGGTGCCTTCACGGGCCGCTCCATCACGTCCCGGTTCAATTGCTTCCAGCCGGGGCCGGCGTCGTCGCGATACGGCACGTAGCCGTCGAACGCGGACGTCGTCGTGACGTCCGGCACCGACGCGGCTGCATCGGCCGGATCGGAAAAGGCGGTTTGCGCGGGCGCGAGCGACGGCACGAGGCTCGCCGCGCCAAGCAGCGCCGCAATGATCAATCGCATGGATGTTTCTCGTCGTGAGTCGTGCGGCGGACGTCGGGCGTTCGCCTGCACCGTTTGTGGATCGCGGCCGGTGGCCGCGGGCAGGGACTAGACGGAAATCCGGCGCGGCGGCCTGTCGATGCCGCCGGTCAGGAACGACACGACGACGGTCGAAGGCGCGAAAGAGAGGATCGCGGTACCGAGGTCCGACGTAACGGGCACCGCAGGCACCGCCGCCATGCCCGTGCCGAAACAGCAGGATCCGCAGGCGGAACAAGGCGTCGCATGCCGCGAGTGGTTGTCGTGCTCATGCGGTTCGCCGTGCATGCGCTGCATTGCAGGCGACGCAGCGGGCGCAGCGGCGCTCGCCCCATGCTCCGCATGCGGCACCGCAGCGATCGTGCCCGCGCACTGCATCGACCCGGCCGCGAACGACGGGATCGGCACGCACAGCGCCAGCAGCACGACGAGGATGAATTTGCGCCAGTACGACATGGATGCGGAATCAGGCAGACAATGACCGGATGAACGGGAGCGGCACCGCGACGGCGCGCTCCGGACACAAGACGGCCGCAGCTTATCTCCGCCGGCGTGACGACGGCATGGCCGAAACATGACTGGATTTTCATGAAGGGCGGCACGGCATCGCACGCGCGCCGGATGACAATTCCGTCATCCGGCGGTCATCTTTCGCGCACGCGCGGCGCCGTAAGCTCACGCGTTACACTGACCGGCCGGAATCACCCACGGCCTGCACCACCATGCGGATACTGATAGTCGAAGACGAACCCAAGATGGCGTCGTACCTCCGCAAGGGGCTGACGGAGGCGAGCTACACGGTCGACGTGGCCGAGAACGGCCAGGACGGGCTGTTCCACGCGCTGCACGAGGATTTCGATCTCGTCGTGCTCGACGTGATGCTGCCGGAACTGGACGGCTTCGAGGTGCTTCGGCGCCTGCGCGCGCAGAAGCAGACGCCGGTGCTGCTGCTGACGGCCCGGGAGGCGATCGAGGACAAGGTCACGGGGCTCGAACTGGGCGCCGACGATTACCTGCTCAAGCCATTCGCGTATGCGGAGTTCCTCGCCCGCATCCGCTCGCTGCTGCGCCGTGCGCCGCGCAATGCGCGCGAGATCCTGCAGGTCGCCGATCTGGAAGTCGACCTGATCAAGCGCCGCGTGCGGCGCGCCGACACCCGCATCGACCTGACCGCGCAGGAATTCGCGCTGCTGCAGCTGCTCGCGGAACGCGAGGGCGAGGTGCTGACGCGCACCTTCATCACGTCGCAGATCTGGGACATGAATTTCGACAGCGACACGAACGTCGTCGATGCGGCGATCAAGCGCCTGCGCGCGAAAATCGACAACGCGTACGAGAAGAAACTGATCCACACGATCCGCGGGATGGGCTACGTGCTCGAGGATCGCGCGTGACCGGCGGCCCCGCCCCCTATTCGCTGCTCCGGCGCCTGACGCTCGCGTTCGCGGCCGTGGCCGCGCTCGTGTTCGCGCTGACCGGCGCGTACCTGTATCGCTCGCTGTCCGCCGAATTGACCCGGCGCGACGACATCGAGATCGCCGGCAAGCTCGACCAGTTCCTGCAGCTCGCGCGGGCGAGCGGCTCGACCGCCTCCCTGCGCGCCGACCCGGCCGTCTTCCATGAAGTGCTGCTGTCGCATCCGGGCGTCTATCTCGGCATCTACGACGGCGCGAACCGCCCGCTCGTCGAACACACCGACGCAACCGGCCACACGCTTGCATCAGTGATCGCGCGGCCGCAGCCGGCCGGTGCCTCGCGCGCGGCCGCCAACCCGTTCACCTGCGCGCCGCCCGGCATCGGCCCGTCGCGCTGCGTGCGTGCACGCGCCACGCTGCCGTCGGGCGAAACCGTTCAGGTGGCGGTGGCGCGCACGGCGGCCGATCGCCAGTCGCTGCTCGAAAGCTATCGCGTCGACATCTGGCTCGCGGCCGCGCTCGGCGCGCTGCTGGTCGGCGCGCTCGGCTACGCGGTCGCGTCCCGCGGCCTGCGTCCGGTCGAGAGCCTCGGCCGGCAGACGTCGCGCATCGAGGCGCACAATCTCAACGCGCGTCTCGACGCACGCGGCGGCCCGGTCGAGTTGCGCGAGCTCGCCACCTCGGTCAACCGGATGCTCGACCGGCTCGAGCGCGCGTTCGTGCGGCTGTCGCAGTTCTCGTCCGACCTCGCGCACGACATGCGCACGCCGCTCGCGAACGTGATCAGCGCGTCGCAGGTCACGCTGTCGCGCGCGCGCACCACCGAGGAATACGAAGCGCTGATCGATTCGAACATCGAGGAATGCGAACGGCTGCAGCGGATGATCGAGAACATGCTGTTTCTCGCGCGCACGGACAACGCGCGGCAGCACCTGAAGACCGCCGAACTCGACGCCGGCAACGAACTGCGCCGGCTCGCGTCGTATTTCCAGGCGCTGGCCGACGAGGCCGGCGTGCGGCTCGACGTGCGCGGCGAAGCGCCGGTCGTCGCGGACGCGACGCTGTTCCGCCGCGCCGTCAGCAACCTCGCGTCGAACGCGCTCGAACACTCGGAAGCCGGGTCGACGATCGAGCTGGCCGTCTCGACCCGGCCCGGCTTCGCGGTCGTCGAAGTCACGAACCGCGGCGTGGCGATTCCGCCCGAACAGATCGAGCGGATCTTCGAGCGCTTCTACCGGATCGATTCGTCGCGGCACGGCGCGGCGCGCAACGCGGGGCTCGGGCTCGCGATCGTCAAGTCGATCGTCGAACTGCACCGCGGCAAGGTCGAGGTCGTGAGCCAGGGCGGACGCACGACGTTCGCGCTGTATTTCCCGGCCGGCGCTGCGTGACACGCGCGTGACGCCGCCGCGCGCGCACACCGATTGCTTCCTGGAATTGCATGTGCGTCCGTCGGAAGGCGGCTTACCATCCCGAATGAAGCGGCATGACCGCACACGCTTGCCGAAAGCGGCCGGCTCGGCTAGACTGCCCTTCGTCTTTGGGGAGTAGCCTGCTTTCCATCCCCGGAAAGCGAATGCGTCAACACACTCGGCCTGCGGCCGTGGCGTATTCGGCCGTATCGGTCTGGCGAGACCATCGACGCATCGCGTCGTTCCTGGTCGGACGTCGGCAGATGCGTCATGGTTCGTCCACGTCCGACCACGGAGTCCCCATGTTCCTCCTGGCTTCCCTCTCGCGTTTCACCACTGCCCGCCTGCCTGCCTGCGGAGGTGCCGCATGACCTTGATGCTCGTCGAACTGGCGTTCATGCTGATCGTCATCCTGGTCGCGGCCGAACTCTTCACGAATGCGCTCGAACATCTCGGCGAACGGCTGAAGATTTCCGAAGGCGTGACCGGTTCGCTGTTCGCCGCCGTCGGCACCGCGCTACCCGAAACGATGGTGCCGCTGCTCGCGCTCGCGGGCGGCACGTCGAACGCGGCGGTCAACGAGGAGATCGGCGTCGGAGCGATTCTGGGCGCGCCGCTGATGCTCGCGACGCTGACGACCTTCCTGATGACGCTCGCCGTGATCCGCTCGCGCGGACTGACCGGCACGATCTCGCCCGAGCGGACCGGCTTCGTGCGCGACCTGAACTACTTCATCGCCGCATTCGCGCTCGCCACCGTCGCGATGTTCGTCCCGCATCACGTGTGGGCGGTCCGCGCGCTGCTCGCCGCGATGCTGGTCGGCGTCTACGTGATGTACGTCGTGATGACGTTCCGCGCGTCGACCCGGCTCGTCGATGCCGGGCACGGCACCGAGGCGCCGCACGCGATGTTCCTGTCGCGCGTCGGGCTGCCGACCAACCTCGCGACCATCGCGCTGCAGCTCGCGCTCGGCGTCGCGCTGCTCGTCGGCGGGGCGAAGGGCTTCATCCACGGCGTCGAAGGCGTGTCGCACCTGCTCGGTATTTCCGCGCTGCTGCTGTCGCTGATCATCGTGCCGATCGCGACCGAGTTGCCGGAAAAGGTCAACAGCGTGCTGTGGATCCGCCGCAAGAAGGACACGCTCGCGTTCGGCAACATCACCGGCGCGATGGTGTTCCAGGGCACGCTGCTGCCGGCGATCGGCATCATGCTGACGCCGTGGGAGCCGCGCCCCGAAGTGCTGACCGGCGTGGTCATCACGCTCGCGGCGGCGGTCTGGCTGCGTGTCAATGCACGTGCGCGCGGGCTCGCGATCTGGGCGCTGCTGGCGAACGGGGCCGGGTATGTCGGCTATCTGTTCGTGACGCTGACGCGCTGAAGACGCTGAATGCACTGAACACGCTCGACGGCGCGGATCGGACGCGTCGCCCGACAGGCGCACGCCCGAACGCTGCCGTCGTCACCGCACTGCGCTTGACGGCGCTCGCGGCGGGCGGCCATGCCACCCGCTTCCCCGCGCTTACGACGCCTTCACGAGCCTGACGATCGTCAGCGTGCCGTTGACGTTCTCGACGCGGACCTTCACCTTGTCACCCGCATGGACCTCGGCGAGCATGGCCGCGTCCTTCGCCTTGAACGCCATCGTCATCGGCGGCATTCCGACGTTCTCGAGCGCGCCGTGCTTCAGCGTGATCTTGCCGCTCGCGGCATCGACCTTCTTCACTTCGGCATCGGTCAGCGCGGCGTGCGACTCGGCCGCACCGCCCGACGACATCTTCATGCCGGACATGTCCATGCCCGGCATGTCGCCCGCGGCCAGCGCGGGAACAGCGAACACGCCGGTCGCGAAAACGGCAGTGGCGGTGGCGATCAATTGATTCATCTTCATCGAGACTCTCCAGTGGGGGTGGACGGCACGTTCATGCCGTGAGGAACTGCATCGGATTGCCGCTGACGGCTCGCGCCTCGCGCACGACGGCGCTGCAGCAGAAGCCACGCGGCGGGAATGACGAACATCGACAGCAGCGGCGCGGTGATCATGCCGCCGACCATCGGCGCGGCGATGCGCTGCATCACTTCGGAGCCGGCGCCGTGTCCGACCATGATCGGCACGAGGCCGGCCAGCACGACGGCGACCGTCATCGCTTTCGGCCGCACGCGCAGCACCGCGCCTTCGCGAATCGCGTCGAGCAGCACGGCATCGGTCAGCGGCGCGCCGGCGTCGAGGCGGCGCTGCAGCGCGCCCTTCAGGTACAGCAGCATCACGACGCCGAACTCGGCGGCCACGCCCGCCAGCGCGATGAAGCCCACCGACGTCGCGACCGACACCGCGTGGCCCAACGCCCAGACGAGCCAGAAGCCGCCGATCAGCGCGAACGGCACCGTGGACATCAGCAGCAGCGCATCGGCCGCGGAGCCGAACGTGACGAACAGCAGCACGAAGATCACGACGAGTGTCACCGGCACCACGGTGCGCAGCGTCGCCGCCGCGCGTTCGAGATACTCGAACTGTCCCGACCACGCGATCGAATAGCCGGGCGGCAATGCGACCTGTTGCGCAACGACCTGCCGCATCGCACGGACTGCCGTACTCAGATCGGTGCCGCGGATATCGACGTACACATAGCCGGACAGCCGCGCGTTCTCGCTGCGGATCATCGGCGGCCCGTCGGCGATCGCGATGCGCGCGACGTCGCCGAGGCGGATCTGCGCGCCGCGCGCGGTGACGACCGGCAGTTGCCGCAGGTTCTCGAGCGAATCGCGGAGCTCGCGCGGATAGCGCAGGTTGATCGGGAACCGCTCGCGCCCCGCGATCACTTCGCCGACATCCTCGCCGCCGATCGCCGACGACACCACCGACTGGATGTCGGCCACCGACAGCCCATAGCGCGCGGCCGCGAGCCGGTCGACGTCGACGTCGAGGTAGCGGCCGCCGTTCAGCCGTTCCGCGAGCGCCGACGTGACGCCCGGTACCTGTTTCACCGCCGCCTCGACCTGCGTCGCGATCGCGTCGATCCCCGCCAGGTCCGGCCCGGAAATCTTCACGCCGACCGGCGTCTTGATGCCGGTGGAGAGCATGTCGAGCCGGTTGCGGATCGGCGGCACCCACACGTTCGACAGGCCCGGCACCTTCACCGTGCGATCGAGTTCGTCGACGAGCTTCTCCGGCGTCATCCCCGGCCGCCATGCGCTGCGCGGCTTGAAGCGGATCGTCGTTTCGAACATCTCGAGCGGCGCGGGATCGGTCGCCGTATCCGCGCGCCCCGACTTGCCGAACACCGTGTCGACCTCGGGCACGGTCTTGATCAGCCGGTCGGTCTGCTGCAGCAGTTCGCTCGCCTTGTCGGCCGAGATGCCCGGCAGCGCGGTCGGCATGTACAGCAGATCGCCTTCGTCGAGCGGCGGCATGAACTCGCCGCCGAGACGCGACAACGGCACGGCCGTCAGCAACAGCGCGGCGATCGCGACGCCGATCGCGCGCCACGGGCGCCGCAGCGTCGCTTCGAGCAGCGGCCGGTACACGCGGGTCAGCACGCGGTTGATCGGGTTCGCGTGCTCGGGCGGAATGCGGCCGCGCACGAGATACCCCATCAGCACCGGCACCAGCGTCACCGACAGCGCGGCCGCGGCGGCGATCGTGTAGGTCTTCGTGAACGCGAGCGGCGCGAACAGTTTGCCTTCCTGACCTTCGAGCGAAAACACCGGCACGAACGACAGCGTGATGATCAACAGCGAGAAAAACAGCGCCGGCCCGACCTCCGCGGCCGACGTCGCGACGAGTTCCCAGCGCCGCGCCGACGTGATCGGCTCGCCGGGATGCGCGTGGCCGTATGCCTCCAGATGCTTGTGCGCGTTCTCGATCATCACGATCGCCGCATCGATCATCGCGCCGATCGCGATCGCGATGCCGCCCAGCGACATCAGGTTCGCGTTCACGCCCTGGTAGCGCATCACGATGAACGCGGCGAGCACGCCGAGCGGCAGCGACAGGATCGCGACGAACGCGCTGCGCAGGTGGAACAGGAACACCGCGCAGACGATCCCGACGATCACGAACTCCTCGATCAGCTTGTCGCGGAGGTTGTCCACCGCGCGCTCGATCAATTGCGAGCGGTCGTAGGTCGTGACGATGTCGACGCCGGGCGGCAGCGATCGCTTCAGGTCGGCGAGCTTCACCTTCACCGCGTCGATCGTCGTCAGCGCGTTCTTGCCCGAGCGCATCACGACGACGCCGCCCGCCACCTCGCCCTGCCCGTCCAGCTCCGCGATCCCGCGCCGCATCGCCGGGCCGACCTGGATGCGCGCGACGTCGCCGAGCAGCACCGGTGTGCCCGCGTCGTCGGTGCGCAGCACCACGTGCCGGAAGTCGTCGAGCGTGCGCAGGTAGGCGGACGAACGCACCATGTACTCCGACTCGGCCAGCTCGACGACCGCGCCGCCCGATGCCTGGTTGGCCTTGCCGAGCGCGTCCGCGACCGCCGCCTGCGTGATGCCGTACGCGCGCAGCTTGTCCGGATCGAGCACGACCTGGTACTGGCGCACCATCCCGCCGACGCTCGCCACTTCCGACACGTCCGGCACGGCCTTCAGCTCGAACTTCAGGAACCAGTCATTGAGCGCACGCAGTTGCCCGAGGTCGTGACGGCCGGTGCGATCGACGAGTGCGTACTCGTACACCCAGCCGACCCCGGTCGCATCCGGCCCGAGCGACACGGTCGCGCCCGCGGGCAGGCGGCTCTGCACCTGGCTCAGGTATTCGAGCACGCGCGAACGCGCCCAATACGGGTCGGTGTGGTCGTCGAACAGCACGTAGACGAACGCGTCGCCGAACGACGAGTACGCGCGCACGGTCTTCGCGCCCGGCACGCCGAGCAGCGTCGTCGTCAGCGGATAGGTGACCTGGTCCTCGACGACCTGCGGCGCCTTGCCCGGATACGACGCCTTGACGATCACCTGCGTGTCCGACAGGTCGGGCAGCGCATCGAGCGGCGTCTGCCGCAGCGCATGCGCGCCCCACGCCGCGATCAGCACGGTGGCGAGCAGCACCAGGAAGCGGTTGCGGACGGACCAGCGAATCACGTGCGCGATCATCGCGTGCCTCCCTGCGGCTCGACCTTCGTCAGCCGGTAGCCGTCCTCGCGCTGCACGAACGCGAAACGCACCGTCTGGCCAGCCTTCACGTCCGGGAACGCGTGTGCCGACGGCTTGCCGAACGCCATCGTCATCGCGCCCCAGCCGAGTGCCGGCACCGGCTGGTGCGAGAACGTGATGTCGTCGTCGGTGACTTGCTCGACCTTGCCGGTGGTTTCGTACACCGGCGCGGCCGCGGCGGCCGGCGCTTGCGCGGCGCTCGCGCCCGCCGCGCCTTCCAGCCGCGGCAGCACGCTTTTCAGGCTCGCTTCCGAATCGATCAGGAACTGCCCCGATGCGACGACCATATCGCCTTCGCTCAACCCGTCGAGCACTTCCGTGTCGCCGCCGACGTCGTTGCCCACCGTCACCGGCACAGGCCGGAGCCGGCCGTCGCCCGTCTTCACGATGACGATCGTGCGCTTGCCGGTCGCGATCACCGCTTCGGACGGCACCAGCAGGCGCGACACCGCCTTCCGCGCCGCGACATGCACGCGCATCAGCATGCCGGGCGTGAGCCTGAGCGCCGCATTGTCGACCTCCACGCGCGCCTGCAGCGTGCGGCTGCCCGTACTGATGCCGGGCAGCACTTCGCGGATGCGGCCGGTGAAGTGCCGCGCCGGATCGCCCGCGAACGTCGCGTCGACCGCCATCCCCGGCTGCACGTTCAGCGCGAGCGCTTCCGGCACCTCGACGATGAGCCAGAGCGTCGACAGCCCGGCGATCTTCGCGAGCGTCTGTCCCGGCGCGACCATCGCGCCGTCCCGCACGTTCAGTTCGCTGACGACGCCGGTTTCCGGCGCGCTCAGCACGACGTGCGTCTGCGCGCGGCCGGTGCGATCGAGCGCGGCGATCATCGCGCCGGGCATCGACAGCGCACGCATCCGCGCGCGCGACGCATCGAGCAGGCTGCCGTCCATCCCGCCCCGCTTGAGCGCGAGATATTCCTCCTGCGGCGCGAGCCATTCCGGCACGAACAGCGACGCGATCGGCGCGCCCTTTTCGATGCGCTGCATCGGCGCCCGTGCGTAGAGCCGGTCGATGTAGCCGGTGACGCGCGACTGCACGACGTCCGCGCGCGATTCGTCGAATTGCGTGGTGCCCACCGCATCGAAACCGTCCGCCGTCTGCTGCCGGCGCACGGTCGCATAGCGGATGCCGAGGTTCTGCTGCAGGCCCGGATCGATCCGGACGCCCCGTGCATCGCCGCCCTCGTCCGCATAGACGGGCTGCAGTTGCATGTCCATGAACGGCGATTTCCCCGGTTTGTCGAAGTGCTGGTTCGGCACCATCGGGTCGTGCCAGTACAGCACCTTGCGTCCTGCCTGCGAATCGGGCGTGCCTGCCGCCGCGACGGCAGCCGTTGCCGCGCCGCCCGATGCATGGCGCATGCCCGCGACATAACCCGCGCCGAGCAGCGCCGCGCCCGCGCATGCCAGCAGCACCGCACGCGCCAGTGATTGCTTCGTCATGAGGTTCTCCTTCATTGCGCGGCGGCCATCGTCGACGGCACGACCTGATATTCGAGCTGTGCCCAGGTCCGCGACACGTCGCGTCCGAGCTCGAGCACCTGCAACTGCGCGTCCAGTTGCGCGCGCCGGGCGGCGAACGTGTCGGCGAGCGAACCGGTGCCGGCCCGGTAGGCGGCCGTGGCGAGCTGCACGCGCTGCCCGGCGGCGGGCAACAGCGATTCGCGCAGGGTCGCGAGGCGTTCGCGGCCGCTTGCCAGCGTTTCGGACTGCGTACGGATATCGGCTTGCACCTGACGCAGCGTGTCCTCGTACATCAGGCGCGCCTTCGTCGCGAGCGCGGCTTTTTCGGCGACGTCGCGGTTCTGCCGGTTCTTGCGATCGAGCGGCAACGGGATCGTGACGCCGACGGACACCATGTTCGAATACGCGCCGCCGCGCTGCTGGTACGCGATCTCCCACGTCCAGTTCGGGCTGCGCTCGCTGTCGGCCACCGCGGCGTCGGCCTCGGCGACCGCGATGTCGTCCGCGGCGGCGACGAGCGCCGGTTGCGACACGCGCAGTTCGTCCGGCGGCAACGACGCCACGAAGGATTCGGACGCGGGCGGCGTGCCCGTCACATCCGTGACGGGCGCAGCCGTCCAGCGGCCGAGCGCGATGAGTGCGGTGCGATAGGCCTGCCGCGCGTCGAGCACCTGATCCTGCGTTTGCGCCAGCATCGCGCGAGCCTGGACGACTTCGCCCGCGCTCGCCTTCGCGCCGCGATACGACGCCTGCGTCGCGTCGAGCTCATGCCGCATGTGATCGAGCAGCGCCTGGCGAAGCGCGAGCGCCTGCTTCGCGTAGATGGCGTCGAGCCAGGCCGCGGCGGTCCGCTGGCGCACCGTGGCCAGCTGCACGAGATAGTCCGCGCGTTCGCGGCCGACTCGCTCGTCGGCCAGCGCGGCGCGCAACCGCCGCTTGTCGCCGGACACCCATTCCTGCTCGATGCCGATGCGGCGCATCGTCATGAAGTCCTGGCCGACGGTGAAGCGCTGCCCGCCGTTGACCGGCAGGTTGTCGATGCCGGCCTTGAGCATCGGGTCCGGCAGCTGGCCGGCCCTGACTGCCGCTTCCGAACTCGCGCGCACCGAAGCCTGCGCGGCCTGCATCGACGCGGAATGTTCGGTGGCGGACTGCAGCGCGGCGTCCAGCGTGACGGGCGACTGCTGCGCATGGACGCCCGCCGCCAGCAGCGCCGCCCAAAGCACGGGCGCGCGCCGGCACGCACGCCGCATGCGCGGCGTGCAGAAATCGAATGACATGGTGTAACCCCAAGTCGGAACCCGAATGGATTCCACGTCCCGAACACGGGACGAACCTCACCGCCTCGGCGGTGAACCGGTCAAATCGGGATCAGCTGATGCGGGGCGGGCGCCACAACCCGTTCGGGTCGCGGATCGGGACGGACTGCGCGTAGTGGAAGACGATCGTGCTGGCGAATGCAGCGGGATGGCTCACGTCGGCGCGGGCGGCCGGGTGATAGAGACTGCCGAACTGGCATTGGGCCGTCACCTTGCAGGCCATGCCCTTCGCTTTGGCCTTCGTGGTGTCGGTGGGCGACGCTTTCATCGAATCGCAGCCGCTCATGTCGGCGGACATGCTCATGCCCGCGTTCGCTTCCATCGACATCGTGTGCTGCATCGGACATTCACCGGTCAAGCCGCTGGCTGCCAGCCCGCTGATGGGCAGCACCGCGCAAAGCAGCAGCAGGATGAAGGTCCGAAGCAGTTTCATGGCGGCGATTATAGCGCGGCGGTTTGCGGTATGGCGCGGCGACGTGAGCGGCTTCTTACGGTGTCCGGCGCCGCCCCCAAAACGCGCTAGCGTGCCAGCCTGTCCGCGGCGAGCACCTGCTGCACGGCCGGCCGCGCCCGCACCCGCTCGTACCACGCGCGCAGGTTCGCATGGCGGCTCAGGTCGATGTCCGCGTTGTACACCGAGCGCATCCAGTCGGCCTTGCCCCAGCCCGTCAGCGCGAACAGGTATGCATCGGCGATCGTGAACGTATCGCCCGTCACGTACGGGTTGCCGTCGAGCTGCCGGTCGATCCACGCAAAGCGGCTGTCGAGCTTCTGCCGCACCGGGTCGACGTATTGCCCCGCCTGCACCGCGTAAAGCAGCGGGATGAAGCCCTTGTGGATCTCGGTGCCGAGGAAGTTCAGCCATTCCATCAGCCGGTAGCGGGCGAGCGTGCCGTACGCGGGCGCGAGCCGCGCTTCGGGGCGCCGGTCCGCGAGATACTGCGCGATCACCGGTCCTTCGCGCAGCATCGTGCCGTCGTCGAGTTCGAGCAGCGGCACGCAGCCGAGTTCGGTCACATCGTAGTAATTGCGTCCGTCTTCAATGACGTGTTTGCGCGCGTCGACCTTGATGACCTGCGCGTCGATGCCGCTTTCGCGCAGCACGATGCAGATGGCCTGCGAACAGCTGCCGGGAGCGTGATAAAGCTTCATGCGTTTCCTTGATTGGGTGGTTCGACTATCGATTCGCCGCGACGCGGGCGCTAATATCTCGCATCGGCGCGGCGCTGAGAAGAAGGCAGTCGTTTGTGCCGTAGTCACAAAAAAGTTACCGACAGGGTCAGCGGCATGAAGACGAGTGCGACAGGATGTTCCGTGGAAGAAGCGATGCGCATGCTCGGCGGCCGCTGGCGGCTGCTGCTCGTGTCGTATCTGCTCGACGGGCCGAAGCGCTTCAGCGACCTGCGCCGCGACATGCCCGGCATCTCGCAGCGGATGCTGACGCTCGATCTGCGCGCGCTCGAGGACGCCGGCTTCGTGCGGCGCACCGTGTATCCGGAGGTGCCGGTGCGCGTCGAGTACGATCTGACCGCGGACGGCGACCGGCTGCGGCCCGTCGTCGAGGTCATGCGCGCATTCGGGCTGTGGCTGAAGGCGCGCGATGCGCATTGCGAGGTCGACGCGCAAGCCGCGCTGCCCCGATAACCCCTTACCGAGAGAAACATCATGGAACTACACGCTACCGTCGGCGCGGCCACGTCCGATGTCGACGACGACGAAAGCTTCGCGAACATCTATTGCCACGACGCGGCGCAGAACTATTGCTTCTCGCTGCTGCGCTTTCCGGAGGAAACGTCGATCGAGGTGATGGTGCTCGACCAGCTCACCGCGCACGTGAACGACCTGTCGGTGCGCCTCACGGGCGACACGCTCGACGTCGAACTCGACGAGCGCACCGCCGCGCGGCTCGACGGCAACACGCATTACGTGATTCATCTTGCGCCCGGCGAACACGATCCCGTCGCGCTGCGCGCCGCGCTGAAGGAAATCTTCGACGGCAAGAGCGGATATCGCGACGACAGCGCAAGCGCGTAACGCGACCCGCCCGATACGCGTTCACATCCCGCGCGTTCGCCCGCCGCCCGCGACACGCGTTTCGCGATTCCTGCCGCTGCGCCTCGCGCCTGCGGGGGCGGCGCGACCTCGCGGGCGGCACGCGCTATGCAGCCAGCGCGGCCGCCTTGATGTTGAACGCGCGCAGCAAGTCCTCGCGGAACGCATCGACGATCGGCTTGCCGCTCGCGTTGCGCTTCATCGCGAGATGCAGCGGCACATCGAAGCCGAACGTCGCACGGCCGACGGCCTTCACGAGCCCACGCTGCTCGAACGGCTCCGCGTAATGCGCGGGCAGGTAGCCGAGATGGCCGCCCGACAGGATCAGGATCGTCGCGGCCTCGATGCTGTCCGCGCTCGCGGTCACGCGCCGCTCCGGCAGCGGACACTGTTCCTCCGGCACCGGATAGGTACGCCACACCCAGTCGTGCGCCTGCAGGTCGTCCATCGACACCGGCCGCGACACATGGAACAGCGGATGGCCGCGACCGCAGTAGATCACCTGCTCCTCGGTAAACAACGGCGTGTAGTCGAGTCCCGGCACGCGATGCCAGAAATACCCGATCGCGAAATCGAGCTGGTTGTTGACGAGGCCCTCCTCGAGTTCCTGCGGCGATGCGACCTTCATCGAGAACGTGACGGCCTGGTCGCGCTTGCGGAACGTGCCGATCGCGTCGGCGACGCGCGCGTTCTCGACGAGCGGCGCCTGCCCGATCAGCCCGATCGACAACGTGCCGACCAGCTTGCGGTCGATGTCGCGCACGCGCGCGACGAACTCCGACGTCGCCGCGACCAGCGTGCGCGCCGTGGCCGCGAAGCGTTCGCCCTTCGATGTCAGCCGAAAGCCGCCGCGACCGCGGTCGCACAGCTTGAAGCCGACACGCGCTTCCAGCGCGGAGAGCTGCGTGCTGATGGTCGACTGCCGCACGCCGAGCGATGCCTCGGCGGCCGTGATGCCGCGTGCGTCGACGACGGCCAGGAAGACCCGGATGAGCCGGAGATCGAGATCGGTGGTATTCGAAAACATGCTTCAAGCCGCTGCGCTTCTCGCGCGTTGCCGGGCCGGCACGACACCGGCCGCCCGCGCCGATGAACCTGACCGGACGCGCGCCGTCATCGGCAACGGCACGCGCCATACCCGTCGTTCGTGAACGACCGGCGCTTACATCGGGAAGCCCATCGCCTTGAGCCCGTTGATCCACGCGCGCTTCCAGCCGCCTTCGGCGTCCGCGCCGTCGAACGCGTGGAACGTGATCTTCGCGGCGACCCAGCGCATCGGCTCGGGCGGGATGTAGCTCGGGCTCTGGTTCGCGATGTCGAGCTTGCGCTCCGGGCTGTCGCGGTCGAACAGGATGTTCAGCCCCATGAACGCGCCGAACCGGCTCGCCGCGACGCCGAAGCCCGTGTAGCCGGCGACGAACACGGCCTTGCCGCCGAGATAGCGCTTCGCGAACACCGAGCCGCGCGAGCAGTAGTCGATCGGGCCGCCCCACGCGTGCGAGAAGCGCACGTCGGCGAGTTGCGGGAAGGTCCGGTAGAACGCCTCCGCGAGCCGGTAGTAGGTTTCGCGCCGGCCGTCCTGGTGCGGTTCCGGGTCGCCGTCGAAGTGATAGCTGACCAGCCCGCCGAAGATGATGCTGTTGTTCTTCGTCAACCGGAAATAGTTGAGCTGCGTGCGCGTGTCGTACACGCCCTGGCGGTTCTTCCAGCCGATCCGCGCGAGCTGTTCGTCAGTGAGCGGCTCGGTCGCGAGCACGTGATCGCGCACCTGCATCACGCGGCGATTGATATCCGGAATGCCAACCTTTGCGGTGCCGCTGCCGAACACGACACGCGGCGCGCGCACGCTGCCCTTCGGCGTCGTCACGTACACGGTGCCGCCTTCGTCGGTGACGGTCGTGAGCGGCGTGTACTCGTACAGCTTCACGCCGAGCGACAGCGCCGCGCGCTTGAGCCCCCACGCGAGCTTCGCCGGATGCACGATGCCGCTGCGGTTGCGCGACCACAGCGCGCCCGCGAACAGCGGCGAGTTCAGTTGCTCGAGCGTTTCCTCGCGGTTCAGCAGCACGACGTCGTGCCCGTATTCGCGATGCAGGTCGTAGTCGCCCTTCAGGTGCGCGAGGTGCCCGGGGTCCACCGCGACCGTCATCTCGCCGTTCCACTCGATGTCGGCGTCGATGGCGTAGCGCTTCAGCGTGTCCTCGAAGCCGTCGAGGTTGTGGTGGCCGAATGCCTCGAGCTGCGCGATGTCGTTCGGGAACACGCGCACCGCGTTCGGCAGCCCGTGCATCACCGACGTCGAGATGATCCCGCCAGCGCGGCCCGACGCGCCGTGCGCGACCTTGCCGGCCTCGATCAGCACCACGTTCAGGTGCGGCATCTGTTCCTTCGCCTGCACGGCCGTCCACAGCCCGGTGAAGCCGCCGCCGACGACCAGCAGGTCGGCCGTCACGTCGCCGACGAGTTCCGGCTCGGCGGCCGGCGCGGCCGGGTTGTCGAGCCAGTACGGGAACAGTTTCGTATTCGCGAGCGCCTCGGCGGCGCCCAGTGCGACCGGCGCGTGACGCGCGGCGTGCGCGTGAGCCGGTGCGGCTTGTGTTGCTTCGTTGACTTCCATTTCCATGATCCCAGCCATCCCACCTGATCGCGGCCCGCGCGTGCGATGCGTGCACGGCGTGCCGAATTCGCCGAATTCAGCGATTGCGCCGATTACTTCTATCGCCGCGGTTGCCTCGGTCGCGCCGACGGCGACGATCGGCGCGATGCACCGCAAGCCGCGACGCGCGCCTTCGACACCCGCGCGACGGACGTCGCCTGCAGTCGATCGAAAACGCCGCCGCCGGGCCTCGCGTCAACCTGACGACGACGCCACGGCGGCCGCTCACATCACGACTTCTCGAGCAGCACGTAGAACTTCTTCGCGTCCTCGATCGTTTCCCAGCGGCCCGCGAAACCGGCCGGCAGCAGGTAGCCCTGGCCCGGCGTGAATTCCTTGCGGTTGCCTTCGACATCGGTCAGCGCGATCCGGCCCTCGACGAGCCACACCGCTTCGTCCGCCGCGGTTTCCGGGAACTCCACGGAGCCGACCTTGCCTTCCCACCAGCCGATGAGGTAGCTGCCGCTCTTGCCTTCGGCCGCGCGCCAATCGCTTTCGTCCATCCCGAAGTCGAGCTTCGTGAATTCGCCCACGCCTGCGCCCAGCGGCAGGATGTCCTTGATCAGTTTGGTCATTTGAATCTTTCGTCTCTCGATTGAAAAAAGCAGAGACAAAGTTACTCATTTACACTGCCCCGGTATGCCCCCCTGCGGGGGGGACAAACCGCGTTTTCCGCGGCGCGCAGGGTCGCAGGACTCCGTACCGTATTTCCCCCTAATGACGTTTTTGACTTCGGACGCTAGAATCGCCGCCGCTTTTCACCGGGGAACCGCATGCTGCTCAACGTGAACCCCTTCCACCGCGACACCGACCGCTTCAACGTGTCGTTCAAGGCGCTGGGCGAGCTGATCGAGACGGTCGGCACGCCGCACTTCGTGCCGCGTCTCACGCAACTGCTGAACGACGTCGTGCCGCTCGACGTCGCGCACGTCGAGCGCTCGCGCGTCGACGGCACGATGCCCACCGGCTACCGCTGCGAATGGATCGGCAGCAGCGGCATCGGCACCGCGACCGCCGACATCTCCGACGTGATGACGCTCTACTACGAGCGCTTTCTCGACAGCGACCCGCTGTTCGCGGGGCTGCGCGGCAAGACGGGCACGATGCTGGTCGTGCGCGACATCGCGGCGATCCCGCCCGGCGAATTCCGCCAGCGGCTGTTCGACGACGTGCATATCGCCCATGAATGCGTGCTCGCGCGCGGCACCCGCTATGCGCAGCATTCGATCGCGCTGGAACGCGGCCGCGACCGCCCGCCGTTCACGCTCGCCGAAATGAACCGCTTTCGCAGCATCAGCGACGTGCTGTTCCCGCTGCTCGAGCTGCACGCATCGACCACCGCCGCGCGGCGCATCGCGCACCCGACGCCCGACGTGCATCCGCTCGCGCAGTTCGACGTGAGGGTCGCGGCCGACGGCGTGAAGCTGTCGAAGCGCGAATACGAAACCTGCAAGCACCTGATCTCCGGCAAGACCGTGCCGGAAACCGCCGACATCCTCGGCGTGCGCGTCGCGTCGGCCGAGTCGTACGTGAAGCGTGCGTTCGCGAAGCTCGGGGTGCGCACGAAGCGCGAACTGGCTGCGTGGGGCTCGGCCGTGCCGGCGTTTCCTGCGGCCGCAACGCGTGACCACGTAGGCAACGACGGCGACGACGCCGGCACACCGCCCGCGATCGCCGGCTGATCCGGCCGCGCGTCGACGGCCGCCCGCCGCCGGTCGCCCGCAGCCGGTCGCGCCGCGTCGATGCGGCGGCGC
Organism: Burkholderia sp. Bp9090; assembly: GCF_003857985.1. Classification (NCBI taxonomy): domain Bacteria; kingdom Pseudomonadati; phylum Pseudomonadota; class Betaproteobacteria; order Burkholderiales; family Burkholderiaceae; genus Burkholderia; species Burkholderia sp. Bp9090. Next base: position 74,746 of record NZ_QTPV01000025.1, on the reverse strand, counting down.
CGTTCGCATCGAGACCCGTCGATGTAAACGTTGCGACTTCAAGATCTTCGCGCCCGCGTTCTCCTCTACCATCGGCCGATCGCTTTTCACCATAAAGAGGAGACGGCCCCATGCACCGCGAACTGAACCAGCCGATGGGCGGCAACGAGATGCCGCGCTTTGGCGGCATCGCCACGATGATGCGCCTGCCGCAGGCCGACACGACCGACGGCCTCGACGTGTGCTTCGTCGGCGTGCCGCTCGACCTCGGCACGTCGAACCGCTCGGGTTCGCGCTTCGGCCCGCGCCAGATCCGCACCGAATCCGTGCTGCTGCGCCCGTACAACATGGCCACGCGCGCGGCGCCGTTCGATTCGCTGCAGGTCGCCGACATCGGCGACGTCGCGACCAACCCTTATGACCTGAAGGATTCGGTGCGCCGCATCGAGCACGCGTATGACGAGATCGTCGCGCACGGCTGCCGGCCGATCACGCTCGGCGGCGACCACACGATCGCGTGGCCGATCCTACGCGCGCTGCACAGGAAATACGGCAAGGTCGCCGTGGTGCACGTCGACGCGCACGCGGACGTGAACGACACGATGTTCGGCGAGAAGATCGCGCACGGCACGCCGTTCCGCCGCGCGGTGGAAGACGGCCTGCTGCAATGCGACAAGGTCACGCAGATCGGCCTGCGCGGCACCGGCTATCACGCGGACGATTTCGACTGGTGCCGCCAGCAGGGCTTCACCGTCGTGCAGGCGGAGGAATGCTGGAACCGGTCGCTCGCGCCGCTGATGGCGCAGGTGCGCGAACGCGTCGGCGACACGCCGGTGTATCTCAGCTTCGACATCGACGGTCTCGATCCGTCGTTCGCGCCCGGCACCGGCACGCCGGAAATCGGCGGCCTGTCGGTGCAGCAGGGTCTCGAGATCATTCGCGGGATGAAGGGGCTGAACATCGTCGGCGCGGATCTCGTCGAAGTGTCGCCGCCGTACGATCCGACCGGCACCACCGCGCTCGTCGGCGCGAACCTCGCATTCGAGATGCTCTGCGTGATGCCGGGCGTCGCCTACCGCTAATCCGATCGACAGGAACACGTTCATGTCCACCGCCGAGCTTTCCCCTTCCGCCGCGGCCATCGTGCTGCCCGCCGCGCGCATCGCCGGCCAGCCCGTGCGCACGCATTCCGACGAAGCCGGCGCGCCGATCTTCGATGCGTCGACCGGCGCGACGATCGGCTGGCAGGAATTCGCGACGGCCGCGCACGTCGACGCCGCGGTCCGCGCCGCGCGCGACGCGTTCGCCGGCTGGCGCGACACGCCGCCCGCCGAGCGCGGCCGCCTGCTCGCGACGATCGCCGAGCGCGTCGAAGCCGACCGCGAGCGGCTCGCGGCGCTGCAGATGCAGGTGAGCGGCAAGCCGCCTTTCGAGGCCGAAGCCGACGTCGGCGATGTCGCCGCGACGTTCGCGTATTACGCGACGCTGTGCGGGAACCCGGCGCTGTTCGAGGCCGAGCCCGTCGCGTTGCCGAGCGACACCGTCGCGGCCGAGCGCTTCCACGACGCGCTCGGCGTCGCCGCGCTGATCGTGCCGTGGAACTTCCCGATGGTCACGACCGCGTGGAAGCTCGCGCCCGCGCTCGCGGCCGGCTGCACGGTCGTGCTGAAGCCGTCCGAACTGACGTCGCCGGCCGAGCACGCGCTGCTCGACCTGATCGCCGAAGCCGGCGTGCCGGACGGCGTCGTCAACGTCGTGAACGGCGGCGCCGAGGTCGGCGCGGCGCTGACCTCGCATCCGCTGATCGACAAGATCTCGTTTACCGGCAGCACGGCCGCCGGCCGCAAGGTCATGCGGGCCGCGGCCGAGGACATGAAGCGCGTGACGCTCGAACTCGGCGGCAAGTCGTCGCTGATCGTGCGCGACGACGCCGATCTCGACGCCGCGGTGTCGCTCGCGGTCGCCGGCGCCTTCACGAACGCGGGCCAGATGTGCTCGGCCACCGCGCGCATCCTCGTGCACGACAGCCTCTATCGCAGCTTCATGGCCGCGTTCGAGACGGCCGTGCGCGCGCTCGTCGTCGCGCCGCCTGCCACCGCGGAGGTCGCGATGGGGCCGATGATCTCGGCCGCGCACCGCACGCGCGTCGAGGCGATGCTCGCGCAAGGCGTCGCGGCGGGCGCGCGCGTCGCGTTCAGCGGGCGCGTCGCCGAAGCCGGCGGCAACGGCTTCTTCATGGCGCCCGTCGTGGTCGCGGAGCCGCCCGCCGACAACCTGCTGTGGACCGACGAGGTGTTCGGCCCGATCGCGTGCGTGAAGTCGTTCCGTACCGACGACGAGGCGATCGCGCTCGCGAACGACACGCGCTACGGGCTCGTCGCGACCGTCGTGACGCGCGACGCGGAAGTCGCGAAGCAGTTTCAGGCACGCGTGCGTGCCGGACTCGTGTGGATCAACGCGCCGCAACTCATCTACCCGCATGTGTGCTGGGGCGGCTTCGGGCTCAGCGGGATCGGCCGCGAACTCGGCGTGACGGGCCTGCGCAGCTACCAGGAACTGCGCCACGCGATGCGCGCGATCGATTGACCTGCGCGGCCGTTCAGGCCGCCGGCGGCACCATCCCCGGCGGGCCGGCGCGGCACCGCGGGCCATGCCGGCCGCGCGGGATGCCGAAGCCGCCGGGCACAGCGGCCCGGCGCATCTTCAGCACCGTCACCGTCGATGCGCGGCCGCTTCGGCCTCCGTATCGTGATACTCGACGAACGCCGCGATCTTCCCGCTTTCGATCGTGAGCAGGTGCACCCAGTCGTCCTCGTAAGTGCGCCCGGTCGAATGGACACGCCAGCGTTGCGTGCCGAGCACGACGACCCGGTTGCCGCTCGCGATGAACTCGAGCGGCTCGAAGCGTTCCGCGGTCTGCGTCGACGCAAGCGCCGCGAAGAACGCCGCGACCGCCTGCGGCCCATGTCGTCTGCCGACGAACGGAACGACGTCGGCCGGCCCCGGGATGAACCAGTCGACGCTGTAGGACAGCGTCTGCAGAATGCCCTCGATATCCGCGCGGCCGAACGCCGCGTATGCCTGCTGCACGAGTTGCACGTTGTCTTGCTCGCTCATCGCCCCCTCCCGTCATCGCAGGTTCGCCGCGTCGCGGCGCGGAATTCCGGCCGCGGACAATTCAGCATAGTCGAACCGCGAGGCGGCCCCCATGAGGGTCTCCGGCAATCGGGCCGTGTGGATTCCGTATGAGCAATCCGTTGCGTGGTCGCATCGCCCTGCCAAATGAAGCAATGCGCCGACGAATACGCGGCATGGCCGGGATCGGCGCTCCGCCACGAGACGAGATGCGGATGAGTCCGCGCCGATATCCCGCATAATCGGGCGTTGAGCGCCGCCGCGGGAAGAGACATCGTGCGAGCGCATCAATTCAAAACAGGTACGGGTGCGATCCGGCTCTCGCTGCAAGGCGGCGGCGGCCGCCCCGGGGGAAGACCAGGCAATCCCGCTGAAGACAGGACACCGACACATGGACCGAGCCGAGCACATCAGCATCGAACAGGCGGTCGATCTGCCCGCCGACGAACTGAACGGATGCGACTTTTCGTTCGAGATCGCGTGGGAGCTGAATGCGCCGTACCAGGATCTGCTCGATTTGCGCGCGCTGCCCGTGCAGCGCAAGGACTACGGCTTCGATCCGGCCGGCTGGGCGCGCGAGGCGTCCGGCGGCACCGCGCTGTTCCGCGCGAGCGCGGGCGGGCGCCTCGCGGGATTCGTCGCGATCACCGAAAGCTGGAACGGGATGGCGGAGATCGCGGAACTCGCGGTCGATCGCAGTTGCCGGCGGCAGGGGATCGGCCAGTTCCTGCTCGCGGCCGCGGAAGCGTGGGCGCGCAGCCGCGGATTCGGCTTCATGCGGCTCGAAACGCAGGCGAACAACGTCGCGGCCTGCTGCACGTACGCGCGGGCGGGCTTCGTCGTGGGCGGCCACGACCGCTTCCTGTACGCCGACGGCGCGAACGACGGGGAAGTCGCCCTCTTCTGGTACAAGGATCTGCGCGACGGGCAAAGCGCGAAGAGCCGGACGGTCGATCCGGAATCGATGCGGCCGCTGTCCTGACCGACGACCCGCCGCCGCCCGCTCCGGTCCTGCTTGCGCCCCTGCTTTCGCCTTACTTCCGCGTCGCGACGATGAACAGGCGCGGGAACGGCAGCAGCACGGTGCCGTCGTCGAGCAACGGGTAGCCATCCGGACCGGCGAGCGCATCGCGATAGCGCGCGACGAACGCGTCGCGTTCGCCTTCATCGAGTGCCGCGAGGAACGGCCGCAGCGCGCTGCCCTTGAACCATTCGACGACCGCGTCGGCGCCGCCGCGCAGCGGATGGTAGTAGGTCGTGCGCCAGACATCCACCCGCGAACACGACGGCGACAGCAGCGCGTAGTAATACCGCGCGTCGAACCGCTCGGTGCGCGCCGCGCCTTTGAGCTTGTCCGCCCAGGGCCCGCCCGCGGCGACCGCGCGCATCAGCCGGTGCGCGGGTTCGTCGAGGTTGTCGGGCATCTGCACCGCGAGATGGCCGCCCGGCGCGAGCCGGCCGACGAGCGACGGAAACAGCGTGTCGTGCGCCGGCACCCATTGCAGCACCGCGTTCGACAGGATCAGGTCGTAGCCGCCCGGATCGTCCCACGTGGAGACATCCGCGAGATCGAAACGCAGCGCGGGCAGGCGCTTGCGCGCGGCCGCGATCATGTCCGGCGACGCGTCGATCCCGCGCACCGTCGCGTCGGGTGCACGCGCGATCAGCGCTTCGGTCGAATTGCCGGGCCCGCAGCCGATGTCGAGCGCGGTATGGATCGGCGTGTCCGGCACGGCGGCCAGCAGGTCGCGGACAGGCCGCGTGCGTTCGTCTTCGAATCGCACGTACTGTCTGGCGTATTGATCGAGTGGCGTTGTCACGATATGCCTCCGGGTCGGCGTGGACGGCGTCGCGCTACCCGTCGCCGTCGATGCAGCACATGCTGCGATCCCGCCGGTCTTCGGTAGCGGCGCCGGCGCGGTGACGTCAGGCTACCTCGCTCAAAGCGTCTTGACCATGAACACGCGCGCCGTCCCTTCCGGCTCGCACGGCACCTCGCCGAACGCCTCGTAACCGTGCTTCCGGTAGAAGTCCGGCGCCTGGAACGTAATCGTGTACAGCACCGCGCGGGCACACCCGCGCCGCTTCGCTTCCGCTTCGGCCTCGCGCAGCAGCCGGCTGCCGAAACCGCCGCCACGCAGCGATTCCGGCAGGTAAAAGAGGTCGATGAAGAAGAGGCCCAGCGACGTCCGGCCGGTGAGGCCGCCCACGACCTCGCCGGTCGCGGGATCGGTCACGTAGACGTCGAGCGCCGCCGTGTCGGATCGGCCCGTCATCGCGTGGTTGAACTCGCCGAGCTTGCGGCTGATGAGGTCGCGCGCGGCCGGCTGCTCGATGTCGGTCAGTTGAAGCGAAACGGCGGGATGCGCGTTCATGGCGTGAAGGTGTACGTGAAGGGGCCGCCGGGCCTGCAGCGCCCACGGCGGACGTCGTGAATCGACGCGGCGCGGAACGACCAGGCGTCAGTTGTACCCGAGAATCGCCACCGCCGCGACATCCGGCCGATCGATCGTGCTGCCGACGAGCGACGTCATCGGCTCCTGCAGCACGGCCTGATACGACGTCACGCGCACCTCTTCCGGCGCGCCGGCGTCATCCCGAACGGGTTCGTCGAATGCGTCGTAGCCGGTGAAAAAAACCGCTTGCGATTGCGTAAAAGTCATCTCCACTCCTTTCGATATGTCGTCGATGTTCTGATTCAATTTGCCTGTTTCAACGCCGCCGCTTGCACGGCTGCGCCGCCATGCGCGGCCTCCGACCGCGCGAGCTGCGCGCGCGTGCGCCGCGTGATGTGAATCACCGCGAACACGACCGGCGCGATCAACAGGCCTTCCGCCAGTTCGGGATCGACCGGCAGGTTCATCACGTGCAGCGCCTTGAACGCCGCGGTCGCGAGCGACAGCACGTAGTACGAAATGGCCGCCACCGACAGCCCTTCGACCGCGTGCTGCAGATGCAGCTGGTTGCGCGCGGTGCGCTCCATGCCCGCCAGCAAGCGCGTGACGTCCTTTTCCTGCGCGAGATTCACACGCGTGCGCAGCAGGTCGACCGCGCGCGCGATCCGCGCGGCGATCTGCTCGTGACGCGCCCACACGCTGCGGCAGGTTTCCATCGCCGGCGCGAAGCGCCGCTCCATGAACTCCGCGATCGTCGGCATCCCTTCGATGCGCTCCTCGCGCAGCTCGTGGATGCGCGCCAGCACGAGCTTTTCGTAAGCACGCGACGCGCTGAAGCGGCCGCCGGACCCCGACAGCGCTTCGACCCGCACCGCGAGATGCGTGAGCTTCACGAGCAAGGCCGCGTCGTCGCCGTCGGCGCCGCCCGCGTCCATCCGCTGCATCAGCGCATGCAGCGCCGCGTGGATCTCGTCGAGCTCGCGGCTCATGCGCCGTGCGACCGGCAACGCGAGCAGCGCCATCATCCGGTACGTCTCGATTTCATGGAGGCGTTGCAGCAGGCGGCCGCCCTGCTCCTCGCGGAAATCCTCGTCGACGACGAGAAAGCGCATGAAGCCGTCGTCGCGCACATGCCAGTCGCAGAACACCTTGCCGCCGCCGAGCACATTGCTGCCGACGAGCGCGGGCCCGTCGATCCAGCGGCGCAGGTCGCCGCACACGAGCCGCGCGGCATCGCCCGACAGCAACTCCATGCGCACCGCGACGAAGCGGATGCCCGCGAGCCGTGCGAACCAGGCGGCCGGGATCCCTTCGATCGCGAGATCGTCGAAATAGCCGGTGTCGCGGCGCGGCGCGACGAACGTGAAGGTCGAGAATTCGGTGTGGCGCTCCCACTTCAGGTACCAGCCGCCCGGCGATTGCACCGCGTAGTGGGTCGCGCCGTCCTGCGGCGCGGCAATGCCGGTGTCGCGGCACAGCGCGTGCAGCAGCGTTTCGTGGATGTCGGGCTGGCCGTCCGCGTAGATCGCGTAGTGCGTGAGCGACACGGCCTCGGCGAGCCGCAGGAACGGCCGCGCATGCAATTCCGCGGCCAGTGCGGCACGCAATGGATGATCCATCATCGGTACACCACTCTTCCCTGTTCGGCGCTGCGTGCCGGGCACGCCGGCGTGATCGCCGCACCGCATCGAACGATGCGGCCGGCTCGATGCCACTATGGCAGACACACAGCGACAATAAAAACGCATAATGCTGATCGTTACGTTCAGTTTTCCTGATACCGATGAAGATGCTCGATCACGACGTGCTGGCCACCGTCGTCGCCGTCGCGGAAACCGGCAACATGACCCGCGCCGCCGAAGCGGTGAACCGCTCGCAATCGGCCGTGAGCATGCAGATCAAGAGCCTGGAAGACGCGATCGGCCGGCCGCTGTTCGTGCGCAAGCCGCGCAGCATCGTGCTGACGCGCGAAGGCGAGGTGCTGCTGGGATTCGCCAGACGAATGCTGGCGCTGCGCGACGAGGCGTGGGCGGCCGTGGTGCGGCCGGAAGTGACGGGTAAGGTGGTCATCGGCGTGCCGGACGACTATGCGTCGTCGCTGCTGCCGTCGGTGCTGAAGAAATTTTCGGCGACCTATCCGAAGGTCGAGATCCAGGTGATCGGGCTGCCGAGCAGCGCGCTCGCGCCGCTCCTGAAGGACGGCACGGTCGATCTCGTGTGCGGCACGCGCATCAAGGGGCTGTCCGGCGACTTCATCCGCCACGAGCCGATGGCATGGGCCGCGATGACGAACGGGCCGCGCGTATGGGAAGAACGGCCGCTGCCGATCGCGGTGTTCATGCCGGGCAGCGTCGCGCGCGAGAACGCGATCCGCAGCCTCGAACGCGCGAAGCTGCCGTTCCGCACTTCGTATGAAAGCCCGAGCCTGCTCGGTCTGCTCAGCATGGTCGAGGCCGGCCTCGCGGTCGCGCCGCTCGCGCGCTGCGCGATTCCCGCGCAACTGTCGATGCTCGGCCGCTCGCACGGGCTGCCCGATTTGCCGCCGCTCGAACTGATCCTCGCGCGCAGCACGAAATCGAAGCGCCCGCCGTGCGACTTTCTCGCGGAACAGCTGATGGAAGACCTGCAGCGGCAAACCGGGCAGACCGGCGACGCGTGATCAGCGCGTCGCGCCGAACCCGGCCGCGCCCAGCGCCGCATTGACGTTCGCGGCCACCCGATCGACGAGCGCTTCCAGCGTATCGCCGCATACCTGCGTGTGTTCCGGCGCGACGTGCTCCGCGCGTTGCCAGCCCCACTGCGCGCCCGACACGACCGACAGCGTCGCGCCGAAGCGGTTGCCGTGGCGGCGGCCGAAGGTGCTCACGCGCCGCCCGGCCACGTAGTCCTGCTCGGGCAGGCAGAGCCGGATCTCGACCGCGACCTGGTCGCGATCGTTGACGCGCGCGGCGGGGCTCACCGACGCTGCGAACACCTTGCCGATCCGCCAGGTCACGAAGCTCTCCCAGGCCTCGAGCGGCCCGCCGGCCGCGTCGACCCGCTCGGTGTCCACCGACCACTGGTGCCGGTCGGGCACGACGATCGCCTGATGCAGCAGCATTTCGGCCACGCGCACCGTCGTCACGAGCTGACGCGCGAGTTGCTGGCCGGACGGCAGCGACGCCGTCCGTAACCGGCCGCTCGCCGGCCGCGCGACAGGTACGGCTTCCAATAGATCCATGACTCCTCCGTATTCGTGATCGGCGCCGCGCACGCAGCATCGCGCGCCGGTTCGCCGCCTGCGGGCGGACGACGCGGCGACCGGCGACCGGGCGGCGGATCGGACAAGCCATCAAGGAACGAACGACAAACCACGAGCAACAACCGTTCCCAGCTTCACCGTGGGCTCGGCCCGACATGCAACCGGCGCGCGACCGGCCCGATCACCGCATCGGCCTGCTGCGCGATCAGCATGTGCAGGGTGAAATCCAGGTCTTCCGGCGCGATGTCGAAGTGCACGTGGACCACGTCGCGCACGGCACGCGCGCTGACGACATACACGCCGAGCGGGGAATGCAGCAGCGCCGCGAGCCGGGCGTGCGCGCGTTCGCCGGAATCGGCCGTCAAGGTGACGGGCAACTGCAGGCGCGGGCGCGGCGGCGGGAACGGAATGACATTGCTGGGTGCGCCGGCGCGCAACTGGCGGCCGGCGACATCGCAGGCGGGAACGGGATGAATGAAGGTCATGGAGCGGACGGAGGCCGTCCCGGCTGTTCGACACGTCCCCAGCTTAGAAGAGACCGGATAAACGTCGTGCAAAAAAACGGGCCGCCCGTGCAAAAAACGGCACGGGGGACATAACACGACACCGAGCTGCGACGGGCCGCGCGGTCGTCATGCGCGCGTTGCGGCCGCGCGCCGCGGTTCGCTTCAATCTCACCCGCGTTTGCGCCACCCCGCCCCGCTAAGCGAACGCTTCGAGCGACGCGCGCCGCCGCTCGTCGACCATCGATTCGATCAGCGAAACCAGATCGTCGGTCAGCGGATCGCAGATGCCCGGCGAGCGATGCAGTTCGAGATCGGCCGCCGGCAGCGGCGGCAGCCCGTCGGTCTCGTCGAGCACGCGCCAGTTCTCGGGCAGCGTGCAGCGGTCGATCATCGTCACGGCCGCGCCGTGGTTCACCGCGATCTTGATGCCGGTCGGGCTCTGGCTCGTATAGACGACGTGATACGGCCGCTCGGCCGTCGCGAGCGCCTGCAGCCCGCGCTGCCGGTAGCAGCACGTCTCCGGAAACAGCGCGAGCGGCACCGACGCCTGCGGGCCGAGCGCGAAATCGCGGTGCGCGGCCCACACGACCTCGTGCCGGCCGAGCAGCCGCCCGCCCGCGTTCGGCCCGTGCCGCACGACGAGCGCGACGTCGAGCTCGCCGGCCTGCAGCCGTTCGAGCAGTTCGAGCGAGGTGCGGCAATGCACGTGGAAGCGTGCGCCCGGCCGCATCGCATAGAACGACTTCAGCAGGTCGGGCAACCAAAGCTCCGCATAGTCCTCGGGCAGCCCGAAGCGCACGACGCCGCGGTCGCTGCTCGCCTGCTTCAGCGCAAGGATCGCGTCGTTCTGCACCTGGATGATGCGGCGCGCATGGATCAGGAAATTCTCGCCGTCGCGCGACAGTTCGAGCCGCCGGCTGTTGCGCATGAACAGGTGCGTGTCGAGCCGCTCCTCGAGCGTGCGGATGCGCAGGCTGATCGTCGATTGCGTGCGATGCAGTTGCCGGGCCGCAGCGGTGAAGCCGCCGCTCTCGACGACGGCGACGAATGCGCGGATCAGTTCGGGATCGAGCGAACTGAGCTTCGACCAATCGGGCCTTTGAATGGCAGCCATCGGAATTACTCGCTTTCGAAAAAAGAAGGGAAGACGAAAGATAGGGCTCGGAGCACGCCGATTGTTGTCCGGAAGCGCCTGGCCCTCCAACCCCTGCCCGGGTATGACAAACCCGGAGCCGGTTCGCGAATGCCCACCCGCCGATCCCGCCCCGCCCGCCGTCACGACGCCGGCCGAGGCCCGCCCGGCGGGCCTCCGCGCGCCGGGCCCAGGGCATTCCCGGAGACGACGAAAACTCATAGCCCGATCAGAAAACATCGATTCACCGGCCGCGTCGCGGCCCACCACAATCGCCTCACTCCCAACCTCATCGACGAGACACCGCAATGACCGCATCCCAACCCAGGCAGCTTTACATCGGCGAAGGCTTCGAAGGCCCCGGCGTCAACCTCGCGCACATCAACGTGCTGGTCGGCCCGCGCAACGGCCCGGCGGGCCAGGCGTTCGCCACCGCCCTCGCGACGCCGTCGGCCGGCCATGCGCCGTTCGTCGTGATCGCGCAGCCGGGCGTGCCGACCAAGCCGCTCACGCTGTACGTCAACAAGGCGCAGATCGCCAGCGATTTCCACGGTAACGCCACGTGGGGCGCGTCGCAGGCCGGCATCGCGAAGGCCGTGGCCGAAGCGCTCGAGAACGGCACGCTGCCGCCCGAGGCGGAAAACGACTGGGTCGTCGTGTCGGCGAACTGGGTGAACCCGCAGACCGACGATCTCGATGCCGTGTTCGAGAACAACTATCGCGCGTGCCGCAACGCGATCGTCGCCGCGATGGAAGGGCTGCCGCATCGCGATGCGGTATTCGCCGCCGCGCGCGACGTGTCGAACCCGTTCTACACCCCGAAGAAAAACTGACGACGACAAGCGGCCGACACAAGGCCGCACCTGGAGGAAACATGGAATACGTCCGCCTCGGCCAGTCCGGCCTGAAGGTGTCCCGCCTGTGTCTCGGCACGATGAACATGGGCACCCCCGAATGGAAGCCCTGGATCTTCGACGAAGCGCAGAGCGAGCCGATCGTGCGCCGCGCGCTCGACGCCGGCGTCAACTTCATCGATCTCGCGGACTTCTATTCGACGGGCGTCGGCGAGGAAGTGGTCGGTCGCATCCTGAAGCGCAACGCGCGCCGCGAGGAGCTCGTCGTGACGACCAAGGTCGGCTACGACATGGGCAGTTATCCGAACGCGGGCGGCCATTCGCGCAAGCACGTGCTCGACGGCATCGACGGGTCGCTGAAGCGGCTCGGGATGGATTACGTCGACATCTTCATGCTGCACTTCTTCGACGTGAACACGCCCGTCGAGGAAACCATGAGCGCGCTGCACGACATCGTGCGCGCGGGCAAGGCGCGCTATATCGGCGTATCGACGATGTACACGTGGCAGTTCGCGAAGATCATGCAGGCCTGCGAACGAAACGGCTGGGACAAGCCGATCAACATGCAGCTGCAGCTGAACCTCGCGTATCGCGAGGAAGAGCGCGAGATGGTGCCGTACTGCATCGACCAGGGCGTTGGCGTGTCGGTGTTCAGCCCGCTCGCGCGCGGCCTGCTGACCTGCGAGCCGCAATCCACGCGCAACCAGACCGACTTCTTCACCGCGCAGATGTATGGCGACGCTGCGTCGCTCGCGATCGCGGAATCGGTCGCGAAGGTCGCGAAGCGCCGCGGCGTACCGCCCGCGCAGATCGCGCAGGCGTGGGTGCTGAGCCGCCCCGGCGTCGCGAGCGTGCTGGTCGGTGCGGATTCCGTCGCGCAGTTCGACAGCGCGCTCGGCGCGCTCGAAACGCAGCTCACCGGGGAAGAACTGTACGAACTGGAACGCAACTACACGCCGTGCGACCTGATCAACGACTACACGGCCGGCAAGCGCATCGCGCGCGCGTCGCGTCCGGCGCAGGGCAGCTTCGCAACGGACTGAAGGGCTGCGGCTCCGATGCACTGAAGGAACGACACACCATGAACGAATTTCTGAGGACCGGCCATTACATCGGCGGCGAATGGCACGAATCGCATGGCGCGAGCGATGCGACCTATCCGGTGCTGAACCCCGCGACCGGCGAGACGATCGCGAAAGTCGCGAAAGGCGGCGCCGACGACACGCAGCGCGCCATCGACGCGGCCGCGCACGCGTTTCCCGCGTGGCGCGCGCTGACCGCGAAGGAGCGCGGCGCACGCGTGAAGCGCTGGGGCGAGCTGATGCTCGAGCATCGCGATGCGCTCGCCGAGCTGCTGACGCGCGAGCAAGGCAAGCCGCTCGCGGAAGCGCGCGGCGAAGTCGCGTACGCGGCGAGCTTTCTCGAATGGTTCGCGGAAGAAGCGAAGCGCATGTACGGCGACGTGATCCCGAGCCCGAAGCCGGATTCGCAGATCGTGGTCACGCGCGAGCCGGTCGGCGTCGTCGCGGCGATCACGCCGTGGAACTTTCCGCTCGCGATGATCACGCGCAAGGCCGGCCCCGCGCTCGCGGCCGGCTGCACGATGGTGCTGAAGCCGTCCGAGGAAACGCCGCTGTCGGCGTTCGCGCTCGCAGTGCTGGCCGAGCGCGCGGGCGTGCCGGCCGGCGTGTTCAACGTCGTGTCGGGCGACGCGGTCGCGATCGGCGAGACGCTGACGAGCTCGTCCGTCGTGCGCAAGCTGTCGTTCACGGGCTCGACGCGGGTCGGCAAGCTGCTCGCGAAGCAGTCGGCCGACACGCTGAAGAAGCTGTCGCTCGAACTCGGCGGCAACGCGCCGTTCATCGTGTTCGACGATGCCGATCTCGATGCGGCGGTCACGGGCGCGATCGCGTCGAAGTTCCGCAACACGGGCCAGACCTGCGTATGCGTGAACCGCTTTCTCGTGCAGGACGGCGTGTACGACGCGTTCACGCGCAAGCTGGCGGACGCCGTGCGCACGCTGCGCGTCGGCAACGCGCTCGCCGGTGAAGTCGACCAGGGGCCGCTGATCAACGAGGCGGCGCTCGGCAAGGTCGAGCGGCACGTGGCCGATGCAACCGCGAAGGGCGCGCACGCGCTCACCGGCGGCAAGCGCCACGCGCTCGGCGGCACGTTCTACGAGCCGACCGTGCTGACCGGCATGACGCCCGACATGCTGATCGCCGAAGAGGAAACCTTCGGTCCCGTCGCCGGCTGCTTCCGCTTCACGACCGAGGACGAGGCCGTCGCCGCGGCCAACGACACGCCGTTCGGGCTGTCCGCATACTTCTACACGCGCGACCTCGGCCGCGCGTGGCGCGTGTCGGGTGCGCTCGAGAGCGGGATGGTCGGCGTCAACGACGGGATCATCTCGACCGAAGTCGCGCCGTTCGGCGGCGTCAAGCAATCGGGGCTCGGCCGCGAAGGCTCGAAGTACGGCCTCGACGAATACGTGGAGCTCAAGTACACGCTGATGGCCGGCCTCGGCCGCTGACCGCTCCCCGCGGTCGACCCGCGCCGCGCGCCGCCCGGGCGCGCGGCGCCTTGCACGGTGCTCACGGGCATTCCTGCCCGCGCAGGCCGCTGCATCGCGCATGACAACCCAGGAGGCAGCTTGACCCCAGCCAACGTTCAATCCGGCACCGCGCGCGCGTTGCCGCTGTCGCGTGGCGCCGAGGCGCCGCACCGCCCCGTCGCGCTCGACGACGTGCCGCTCAACCGTTTCCACGTGAAGATCGCCGGCCTCACGTTCGGCGCGCATTTCACCGAAGGCTACACGCTCGGCACGATCGGTTATGCGCTCGCCGCGCTCGGCAGGCAGATGCCGATCGACGCGTTCTGGATGGGGATGATCGGCAGCTCGGCGCTGATCGGCATCTTCTTCGGCAGCCTCGTGTTCGGCTGGCTGTCCGACCGGATGGGCCGGCAGAAGATCTTCCTGACGAGCTTCGTGATCATCACGGCGGCCGCGTTCGCGCAGTTCTTCGTCACGTCGCCGCTCGAACTGTGCGTGCTGCGCGTGCTGATCGGCTTCGGGATGGGCGGCGACTTCACCGTCGGCCACGCGATCCTCGCCGAATTCTCGCCGCGCAAGCATCGCGGTGCGCTGCTCGGCTCGTTCAGCGTGATCTGGACGCTCGGCTATGTCGCCGCGAACGTGCTCGGCCTCGCGTACGGCGACGCCGCGCCCGACGCATGGCGCTGGCTGCTCGCGTCGGCTGCATTGCCTGCGCTGATCGTGCTGGTGCTGCGGATCGGCACGCCCGAATCGCCGCGCTGGCTGCTCGGCAAGGGCCGCGTGCAGGAAGCGCGCGCCATCGTCGCGAAACATTTCGGGCCGCACGTGATGCTCGACGGTTCGGCCGAACCGCAGGCGAATGCCGGCTTCGCGCGACTGTTCCGGCGTGATCTGATCCGCCGCACGCTTTTCAACTGCGCGTTCTTCGTGTGCCTCGTGATTCCGTATTTCGCGATCTACACGTTCCTGCCGACGATCCTGAAGACGATCGGCCTCGCCGAAGGCTTCGGTGCGGACCTGCTGCTGAACGCGTTTCTCGTGCTGGGCGCGCTGATCGGCATCTGGCTGACGATCCGGCTGTCGCGACGCGGCTTCCTGATCGGCTCGTTCGCGGTGACGTGCGCGTCGCTCGTCGCGCTCGCGGTGCTGCCGTCGGCGGCGGCCGTCGCGATGATCGTCGCGTTCGCGATCTTCACGCTGACGATGTCGGCGTTCAGCAACCTCGTCGGCGTGTTCCCGCCCGAGTGCTTCCCGACCGAAGTGCGCGCGAGCGGCGTGGGCCTCGCGATCGCGTGCAGCCGGCTCGGTTCGGCGATCGGCACGTTCCTGCTGCCGGCCGGCATCGCGACGCTCGGCTTTCACGCGACGATGTTCGCGCTCGCGGGCGTGTTGCTGGTGGGGATGATCGTGTCCATCGCGTGGGCGCCGGAGACGAAGCATCTGACGCTGGAGGAAGCGTCGGGGCATTGACGAGGGTGACGGGCTGCGTGGCCGCCGGCTTCATCGCGCGCGAGGCTTTTGCCTCGACTCGCCGCCGATGCGCGCCGGCGACACCGAGCGCGATTCTGTCGCACCCGGTCGTGGGCGGGCTCGCTCATTCCGGGCGCGATGAGATGCTCGCGTTCGCTCAGAACAGAATCGACGCGTAGTCCCGCGCGCCGTGCAGGACGTGAAGGATGTCGATCCGCGTCGGCGGATCGCCGACGACTCGATAGAAGACCTGGTAGTTGCCGTACACGCGGTGCCGCACGCCGTAACGCTCGAAGCGCGGCACCAGCGGAAACGCCAGCGGCATCGCGGCCAGACTCATGCACTTGTCGCGAATCTCCCGCACGAACGTCACGGCGCGTTGCGGGTTGTCGCGTGCAATGTAATCGGCGACCGCTTCGAGTTCGGCAATCGCAAAATCGGACAGGCGCACGATCAGGCCTGCCGATCCGCCTGCGCCCGATACTTCGCCTCGAGACGATCGAAGACTTCCGCCGCCTCGGCGCCGCGCCCTGCTTGCGCATCGGCCAGGCTGCGCGCGATCACCGCGTCCAGCGCGTTCAGTTGCGCCTCGCGATCCTGGATCAGGCGCACGCCTTCGCGCAG
Organism: Burkholderia sp. Bp9090; assembly: GCF_003857985.1. NCBI lineage: Bacteria > Pseudomonadati > Pseudomonadota > Betaproteobacteria > Burkholderiales > Burkholderiaceae > Burkholderia > Burkholderia sp. Bp9090. The sequence continues at coordinate 58,852 of NZ_QTPV01000025.1, read as the reverse complement.
CACTTCGCTCTTGGACCCGTAACGCCCCGATTCGACCAGCTTCGCGACATAAGCCTCCAGTTGCTGGCCCAGTTCCGCACTGATCATGTCGACCTCCCGAACGGATTGAATTCGATCCATGAAGCGTATCCCGGTTATCAACTATTATCAAGAAGACGATCTCCAGAGGGGCAGCGCGAATGCTTTCACATCCGATCGGCCGGATGAACGGAACCTGATTCCGACAGGCTGCTGCGGCGCCGGCATTCATCCGGTTTTCGCCTTCACTCGTGAAGCCTTGCCGAACGCTCACCATGCGGACACCGATCATGATCGAAGACATCGTCACGCCACAACCCGGCCTGAAGGTCTATGCGTCGGACACCGACGTCCTCGCCGCGCACCAGGCCGCACTCGCGCGCCATTTGCATCCGCTCGTGTCGATCGACCTGTCGGCGATCGATCCGTATTGGGAAGGCTGAATCTGCCCGCTCAGCCCGGTCGAACCTTATGACGGGGTCGTCGGACAGGACACGGCCGCGCACCACAACGACTATCTGCGCGCGAACTGGATCGGGTTCCGGCTCGACGAAAACAACCGCTATACGTTGCTCGGCGACCCGCGCTACTTCTATCCGGAGAACCCGCCCGACACGTACGGCGCAGGCTCTCGCAAGGAACTGGACGCGCATTACACCGGGCAACAGGCCATACGAGCCGGTCGGCCGCGCGGCGCTGCTGACGTTCGACTGGTCGTAAGGCCGGCGGGACGGCGGGCGTTCCGTCTCGCGGTTGGCCGTTCGGCGGACTCGGCGCGGCGGATTCGCGGCGATATGCTGGGGTTTTCCATTCTTCCGGCCGCCATGTCTACCCAACCCGTCGATCTCAGTCATACGTTGCCGTACGAGAAGGCATTTTTCGACGGTCACTTGGCGATCGAGCGTAACGATCTGGACATCTCCGCATTGCTTGGTATGGATGACGAAGTTCCTGACGGGTTGCTCGCTTCGTTATGCGGCGCACCGTCCGGATCGGACGTACAGGCCTATCTCGACAGTGCGGGCAGACTGACGTTCTCCGTCACACACCCGACGTTGATCCAATCGGAAAACCGGATATCCGTCTTCCAAACTGGCGACTCGCAGGTACTCGAACTTCGCTCAATCGATCTGGTCGACAGCGCAGCCGCCGGGCTCGGCGCGGCTATGCTCTGGAGAATCGTTCGAGCATGTGATACGTTGGGCATCGCCCGGATCACCGCCTTCGCGATCGGCGGCCGCAAAGCGCCGCCGGAGTCGGGCGGCCAGCGGCTCTACGGATACTACGCGTGGCCGAGGTTCGGCTTCGACGCTTCCATTCCTGGCGCGCACGCAGACGAAGCCGCGCTGTTCCAGTTCTTTCGGGGATACCCGGTCGGGCTGGCCGATGGCTCGCTTCGATCACTACGCATGCTTTATACGACTCGAATCGGACGAGACTTCTGGCGAGCCGCCGGATCACATCGGTGGATGACATTCGACGTTGCATCGCATGGCGCATCCGTGCTGGCGCTACGCGATTACTTGATCAAGAAGGGGATTTACGATGCCAGAAAAGCATAGCCCGATAACCCGATTCCGGATTGCGCGGCCGTCAGCGGCACGCAGGCGCACGACGAACGGGAATCGTGTCGTCCGGCGCGCGGAAATGCGACGACTCCTTGAAGAGTTCCTCGCATACGAACTCCGTCGCAATCTCGCGCGTGCGTCCTCCGCCGAACTGGCCGCACCGCCGATCAGCACGCCCGCCGCGCCGCTGCCGAGAACCGTCTTCAACGTGGGACGCATCGATCCGTCGAAGTGCAAGTTACCCATCATTTCGGAAGCCGAGGCCAGAGCCATCGGGGGCCGCGAAACGTTCATGCACTTCGGCCTGGACCCCGATTTGTATTCCTCGGCTGGTGACACTCTCTGACAGAATCGACGACAGCGACCGGGGCGATCCGCACGACCTCGTGACAACGGGTATCGGCACACGATCATGTCGCCCCGACCACGCCCTACCCCCGCCGCCCCGCCTGCCCCCGCAACCACGCGGCAAACGCAACCACGTGCTCGACCGCGATACTCTCCGGCTCGACATCGAGCCAATAGCCGAACGGTCCGATCGGCTGCACCGGCGACAGCCGCACGAGGCTGCCCTCGGCCATCTCCTCCTCGATCATGTTCAGGTCGACCACCGCGAGCCCCGCGCCCTTGCGCGCCGCGCGGATCGCCTGTTCGAGCGTGGAAAACTCGATGCCGTCGGCGATCCGCGCCACCGGCACGCCGGCCTGCTCGCACCAGTCGGCCCATAGCGTCAGGCGCTTGCCTTCGTGCAGCACATGCAGCGACGGCAGCCGGCCGAGCAGCACGTCGAGCGCATCGCCGCGATAACGCGGCGCGCCGACGAGCGCATGCCGTTCCATCATCAGCAGCTCCGACTGCATCCCCGCGCGCGCCGCGCGCCCGAAGCGGATGTGGCAATGGCAGTCGTCGGCCGGCTCGGTGCGGATCGACAGCTCGACGTCGGGCAGCGCCTGCGCGAGCGTGCCGAGCCGCGGCGAAAACCACTGCGTCGCGAACGTCGGCGGCAGCGACACCGTCAGGCGCCGCTTCGCACCCGGCCGCGTGGCGGCGACTTCGTCGACGCCGCGTTCGATCGTATCGAACGCCTGCCCGATGAACGGCAGCAACCGCTGGCCGGCATCGGTCAGGCGCACGCCCTTGTGATCGCGCTCGAACAGCCGCGCGCCGAGCGCCTCCTCGAGCAGCCGGATCTGCCGGCTCACCGCCCCCTGCGTCACGCACAGCGAAACCGCCGCACGGTTGAAGCTCAGGTGACGCGCGGTCTCCTCGAAAAATCGCAGCGCGATCAACGATGGCAGGCGTCGCATGATGTGTGTCCCTTTCGTTCGTATCGTTCGTATCGTTCGTGCTGTTGCGGGCCGGCGCCGCCGACCATCCTGCGGGCAGGTCGCAACGAGGCGCGCCAACCGCCGCGCCGTAAAAGCCCCGGAGACCCGCGCGCTCCGTCGCATCCATTGATCGTCCCCGCGCCCGCGCCGCCCGCCTACAATAAGCATCCCGCACCAGACACGACACCGCCCCGTGAGACGCAAGATGCCGGCGCTGAACGCGCTGAAAGCCTTCGAGATGGCCGGCCGCACCGGCAGCTTCACACGCGCGGCCGAGCTGCTCAACGTGACGCAGAGCGCGGTGAGCCGTCAGGTTCGCCAACTCGAGGGCCAGCTCGGCGAAACCCTGCTCGAGCGCCGCCATCACCAGCTCGAACTGACGGCGGCCGGCCGCGTGTTGCTGCGCGCGCTGCAGCAATCGTTCGACAAGATCGAGCTGACCGTTCGCAGCCTGCAGGAAAAAACCCACCTGAACCGCCTGCGCGCGAACGTGCCGCCCACCTTCGCCGCGCGCTGGCTGATGCCGCGGCTCGGCCGGCTGCGCGACGCGCATCCCGAATTCGAGCTGAGCCTCACGACCCGCATCCACGACAGTCTCGGCGAATCGCGCGTGCTCGACTGCGCGATCCGCTTCGGCGACGGCGAATGGGACGGTTTCGACAACGCACTGCTGATGCAGGAGCAGCATATCGCCGTCTGCGCGCCCGCGCTGTATGCGCGGCTGCGACAGGACGGCGCGCCGATCGACCTGAACCGCTTCACGCTGCTGCACGTGCTCGCCACCGACGACCAGCGCTACCTGACCTGGCAGCACTGGCTGAAGGCCGCCGGCATCGCCGACGTCGACACGCGCGGCGGCTACGAATTCGACCTGCTCGACCACGCGATCCGCGCGGCGATCGACGGCCTCGGGATCACGATCGCCGATCGCCACATGGTCGCGCGCGAACTGGCGACCGGGCAGCTGATGCAGGTGCTCAACGTACACGTCGACGGCCACCAGTCGTACTGGTTCGTCACGCGGCCCGAGCAGACGAACCTGCCGCACATCGTCCAGTTCCGCGACTGGCTGCAGCAGGAAGTGTGGCTCGCGAAGCGCCATCTCGAACCGTCGTCGCCGCTGCCGCAAGTGCCGCTGGCCTAGCACACGATCCGCGCCCCAAGCGTAGCCGACCGCCCCGCGCCGCGCCGAAGCGTCAACCGCGGCCGACACCTTACCGGCTCCCGCTCGCGCGCGCATCCGGATCAGTCGAAAAATGCGGCCCCGCCGCCGCCCGTCCCGCTCCCGGCCCCCGCCACGGCAGCCTTGCCGGACGCGCGATTCCGGCCGATCGAACGAGTAACGTGCGTTTTTCTCATGCTCGACGCGAAAATAAGTCGTTTGTCGTGCGCTAAACGCATGAAGAGAATGGCCTCTGTCCCGTACCGCGCGTGTCGCCACCCGAAGCGATCCGCCCGCATTCATCGGAGGAGTCACTTCATGCGCACCGAACGCAACTACGTGAACGGCCGTTTCGTCGCCCCGGAAAGCGACGCGTTCATCGTGGTCCACAATCCCGCCACCGAAGCGCCGTTCGCGCACGTGCCGGCCGCGACGCCGGCCGACGCGCTCGCCGCCGTCGACGCCGCGGCCGCCGCGCAGAAGGCGTGGCGCAAGCTGCCGAGCGCCGAGCGCGCCGTGTACCTGCACCGCTTAGCCGACGCGCTGAACGCGCGCGCTCCGGAGATCGGCGCGGCGCTCGCGCAGGAATCCGGCAAGAGCATCGAGGACGCGTCGAACGAAGCCGTCTACGCGGGCCAGATCACGCGCTATCACGCCGAGTGGGCGCGCCGGATCGAGGGCGAGATCATCCCGAGCGACACGCCCGACGAGAACCTGTTCCTGCAGCGCGAGCCGATCGGCGTCGTCGCATGCCTGATCCCGTTCAACTATCCCGTCTACACGCTGCTGCGCAAGGTCGCGCCCGCGCTGATCGCCGGCAATACCGTGGTCGTGCGGCCGAGCAACCACACGCCGGTGTCCGCGTTCGAGATCGCGAAGGCGGCCGACGAAGCGGGCTTCCCGCCGGGCGTCTTCAACATCCTGACGATGGATCACGCGACGGCCGAAGCGCTGTGCACGCACCCGGCAGTCGGGATGATCACGCTGACCGGCAGCGTGAACGCGGGCCGCAAGGTGCTCGATTACTGCAAGGCGAACATCGCGAAGCCGTCGCTCGAACTCGGCGGCAAGACGCCCGCGATCATCGAGCCCGACGCCGACCTCGAACGCGCGGCCGCCGCGCTCGTCGCGTCGAAGACGACCCATTGCGGCCAGCTCTGCACGGCGATCGAGCGCGTGTACGTGCACGACAGCGTGCACGACCGTTTCGTCGCGCTGCTGAAGGAGAAGATGGCCGCCGTGCGCATCGGCGACCGTGCGCAGGACGCCACGCGGATGGGCCCGCTCGTCAGCGCATCGGCGCGCGCGCACATCCACGGGATGGTCGAACGTGCGATCGCGGCGGGTGCGACGCTCGAAACCGGCGGCGCGATCCCCGCCGGCCCCGGCTTCTTCTACCCGGCCACGCTGCTCACCGGCGTGCGGCAGGACATGGAGATCGTGCAGGAGGAAACCTTCGGCCCGATCATGCCCGTGCTGCGCTACACGACGATCGACGAAGCGATCGCGCAGGCGAACGCCCACCAGTTCGGCCTGTCGTCGGTGCTCTATACCGAGCGCTACCGCACCGCGATGACCGTCGCGAACGCGATCGAGGCCGGCGAGCTGTACGTGAACCGCACGCCGGCCGATCCGTACCAGGGCTTCCACGCCGGCTGGAAGCGCTCGGGCCTCGGCGGCGACGACGGCAAGCACGGGATGCTCGAATTCACGCAGACGCGCCTCGTCGTCATGAAGTACTGACACCGCCACACGCAAGCACCGTTTCCGGCGCGCGCGCGACGACACCCCGCCGCGCGCCGCCCTGACCCACCAGAACATAAAAAACCTGCAGACGTCCGCCTCAAGGATGCCTGATGGAGGAAGACATCATGCCGACTCAACCGTCGACGCCCGCCGCGTCGCTCGTGCTGCACGACGACGCTCACGCGTCGCAGCATTCCCGCGCGCAACGCTACCTGCAACTGCTGCTGCTCGTGATTGCCGCCGGCGCGATCTACCCGATGCTGTATCTGCGGCAGGTGTACCAGCCGACGATGCTGCAGTTTTTCCATATCGACGACGTGCAGCTCGGTTACCTGTATTCGTCGCTCGGCACGATCTTCCTCGTCAGCTACCTGCCGAGCGGCTGGCTGGCCGACCGCCTGTCGCCGCGCTGGCTGATCTGCTTCTCGCTGCTCGCGACGGGCGCGCTCGGGCTCGTCTACGCGACCGGGCCGTCGTTCGACACGCTCGTGCTGATCTTCGGCGGCTGGGGGCTGACCACCGGCCTCACGTTCTGGGCCGCCGTGATCAAGCGCGTGAACATGATCGCGGGCCCCGACGAACAGGGCCGTTTCTTCGGGCTGCTCGACGGCGGCCGCGGGCTCGTCGAGGCGCTGCTCGCGACGATCGCGATCACGCTGTTCGCCTACGTGACGCAGGCGCGCGGCGGCACCGAAGCGGCCGGCTTCACGCTCGTCGTGCATCTGTACGCGTTCTTCTGCATCGCGCTCGGCGTGCTGCTCGCGCTGGTGAAGGATCCGGCGGGCGCGGGCGATCGCAAGGCCGTGACGGAACGCCGAAAAGGCAGCGTGCTGACCGACCTGAAGACGCTCGCGGCGATCCCCGAGCTGTGGCTCGTCGCCGCGATCGTGTTCTGCGGCTACCAGGTGTTCTGGGCGACCTACAGCTTCTCGGCCTACCTGCACGAAGGCAATTTCGGGCTCAGCGCGACGGCGGCCGGCTTCATCACGACGCTCAAGCTGTGGATGCGCCCCGTCGGCGGCATCGGCGGCGGCTTCCTCGGCGACCGCGTCTCGAAGGTGTCGGTGCTGTTCTGGGCGCTGGTGCTCGCCGCGCTGTCGCTCGTCGGGCTGATCGCCGCGCCCGCGCACAGCCCGCAGTCGATGCTCGTCGTGCTCGTGCTGTTCATCGGCATCCTCACCTATGCGATCCGCGGCCTGTACTGGTCGCTGCTCGACGACTGCAAGGTGCCGACCCATTGCGCGGGCCTCGCGATCGGCCTGATCTCGGTGCTCGGCTATTCGCCCGACGTGTTCGTGCCGCTGATCAACGGCTACGTGACGCATACCTGGCCGGGCGCGCACGGCTACCAGCTCTATTTCGGCTACATCGCTGCGATCGCGCTCTGCGGCGCGGGCGCGGCCGCGTTCCTCAAATACCGCCTCAACCGCCTTTCCCGTATCCAGGAGTCCGCATGAAGATCGTTTCGCTCGAAACCCATATCGTCGCCGTGCCGCCGCCGCATGTCGGCGGGATGTACTGGATCTTCGTGAAGCTGAAGACCGACGACGGCATCGAAGGCGTCGGCGAGATCTACTCGGCGACGTTCGGCCCGAAGGCGATGGCGCCGATCATCGACGACGTGTTCGAACGCCACCTGCTGAACCGCGACCCGCATCACGTCGAACGGCTGTTCCGCCAGGCCTATTCGAGCGGCTTCACGCAGCGACCGGATCTCACGATGATGGGTGTCGTCAGCGGCCTTGAAATGGCGTGCTGGGACATCATCGGCAAGGCCGCCGGCAAGCCCGTGTACGAACTGCTCGGCGGGAAGATCCACGAGCGGCTGCGCTCGTACACGTACCTGTACCCGAAGAACGCGAAAGGCGAATACGACTACGACGATCCCGACCTCGCGGCCGAATGCGCGGCGCAGAACGTGAAGCTCGGCTTCACGGCCGTCAAGTTCGACCCGGCCGGCCCGTACACGGCCTACTCGGGCCACCAGCTGTCGCTCGAAGTGCTCGACCGCTGCGAGACGTTCTGCCGCAAGGTGCGCGAAGCCGTCGGCAGCAAGGCCGACCTGCTGTTCGGCACGCACGGGCAGATGGTGCCGTCGTCGGCGATCCGGCTCGCGAAGCGGCTCGAGAAATACGATCCGCTGTGGTTCGAGGAGCCGGTGCCCCCCGGCCAGGAAGAGGCGATCGCGCAAGTCGCGAAGCACACGTCGATTCCGATCGCGACCGGCGAGCGCCTGACCACCAAGTACGAATTCCACAAGCTGCTGCAGGCGGGCGGCGCATCGATCCTGCAGTTGAACGTCGCGCGTGTGGGCGGCCTGCTCGAAGCGAAGAAGATCGCGACGCTCGCCGAAGTGCACTACGCGCAGATCGCACCGCACCTGTACAACGGGCCGGTGGGCGCGGCCGCGAGCATCCAGCTCGCGACCTGCACGCCGAACTTCCTGATCCAGGAAAGCATCATGACGTGGGGCGGTTTCCACGCCGAAGTCGTGAAGACGCCGATCCGCTGGGAAGACGGCTACATCGTCCCGTCCAACGAGCCGGGCCTCGGCATCGAACTCGACATGGACGTCGTGAGGCGCCACACGCCGTACACCGGCGAACGGCTGCACCTGCAGATGGGCGAACGCCCCGTCGACGTGAAGGATCTCGCTCCCGCGAAGGGCTGAGCGCAAAGGACAGACATGAGCTACGACTACATCATCGTCGGCGCGGGCTCGGCCGGCTGCATCCTCGCGAACCGCCTGAGCGAATCGGGCCGGCACTCGGTGCTGCTGCTCGAAGCGGGCGAGCGCGACGCGTCGTTCTGGTTCAAGGTGCCCGTCGGCTTCACGAAGACCTACTACAACCGCCGCTACAACTGGATGTACTACAGCGAGCCCGAGGCGCAGCTCGCCGATCGCAAGCTGTACTGCCCGCGCGGCAAGGTGGTCGGCGGCTCGGGCTCGATCAACGCGATGGTCTACGTGCGCGGCCAGCGCAGCGACTACGACGACTGGGCGGCCGCCGGCAATCCGGGCTGGGCGTACGACGACGTGCTGCCGTACTTCCGCAAGCTCGAAACCCACGCGGCCGGCGCGACCGATCCGCAGCATCACGGCGCGACGGGGCCGATCCACATCACGTCGATGAAGGTCGACGTGCATCCGATCGTCCACGAGTTCCTGAAGGGCTGCGGCGAACTGAACCTGCCGCGCACCGACGATTTCAACGGCGCGCAGTTCGAGGGCGCGGGCATCTACGACCTGAACACGAAGCACGGCGAACGCTGTTCAAGCAGCTTCGCGTACCTGCGTCCCGCGCTGGGCCGCGCGAACCTCACGCTGCGCTCGGGCGTGCTCGTGCGGCGCGTGACGTTCGACGGCACGCGCGCGACCGGCGTGGTCATCGCGGGCGGGCACGGCGACGAAACGCTCGTCGCCGCGCGCGAGGTGATCCTCGCGGCCGGCGCGGTCGATACGCCGAAGCTGCTGCAACTGTCGGGCGTCGGCGATCCGGCGCTGCTCGCGCGCCGGCGCGTGCCGCTCGTGCATGCGCTGCCGGCCGTCGGCCGCAACCTGCAGGACCACCTGTGCGTGAGCTTCTATTTCAAGGCGAACCGGCCGACGCTGAACGACGAGATGGGCACGCTGCTCGGCAAGATGAAGATCGGCTTGCGCTACCTGCTGACGAAGCGCGGCCCGCTCGCGATGAGCGTGAACCAGGCGGGCGGCTTCTTCCGCGGCACGGCCGATGCGCAGGAGCCGAACATCCAGCTTTACTTCAACCCGCTGTCGTACCGGATCCCGAAGAGCGACCGCGCGAGCATCAAGCCCGAGCCTTACTCCGGATTCCTGATCGCGTTCAACCCGTGCCGGCCGACGAGCCGCGGCACGATCGAGATCGCCTCGAACCGCGCGGAAGATGCCGCGAAGATCCACATCAATGCGCTGACCACGCAGAAGGATCTCGACGAGGCCGTGCAGGGCAGCAAGGTGATTCGTGCGCTGATGCGCGCGCCGGCGCTGAAGTCGATGACCGTCGAGGAAATCTCGCCGGGGCCGCAGGTCGATTCCGACGAAGCGATGCTGCAGTATTTCCGCGAGCAGTCGGGTTCGATCTACCACCTGTGCGGCTCGTGCGCGATGGGGCCGGACGCCGCGACGTCGGTGGTCGATGCGTCGTTGCGCGTGCACGGGCTGCAGGCGCTGCGGATCGTCGATGCATCGGTGTTCCCGAACATCACGTCGGGCAACATCAACGCGCCGACGATGATGGTCGCGGAGAAAGGCGCGGATCTGGTTCTGGCGGATGCGGGGCGTGGCGACGCGGCTGCCGTGAGAGCAAGCGAACGGGAAACGGTCACGCATTAAGGCGGCTGCGTTCTCGACGATGCGGGCAGGCGCGCGCGATGCGGTTGCGTGCCGGCCCGGCGATCGGCTTCACGATGCGACTCAACTCAACGCAACGTCAACGCCACGACTACGCCCAATAGGACAACACGATCAACGGGTCGCCCCCTTCCTTCGTTGCTCGCCAGTTGATGAACGCGCTGCACTCGACGAGCGCGGCGAATATCTCCGGATTGCGATCCTTCAACGCTCCCACATCGTCGATCCGCAGCGACACTATGCCGTGCTCGTAGCAATAGTCGCTCATGCAATCGTTCCATGCATCCATGTTCCGGCCGTAGTAACCCGGAAATCCGAATTCACTCGCGAAGTAGTCGTGAAACTTCGCCCAATCGCCAAGCGCTTTTCCGTCCACGCTGAATCGGTTCATCGAGCCCTCTCGTTCATCGGAAAATCACTACCGCCGTTCGTTTTTCACGCCCCGAAGGCCGGTTCGCCGGCATCGAACAGGTCACACCCGCCCGGGCCGATCCCGCAGATCGTCGACACACTACAGTGAACCGCATCTCGTACTTCAATTCACCTCCAATCCCGCGCCCCGCTCCGCACGCCCACCTCGTCGAACACCCGCACGATGTGATCGATCATCGCGCTCATCCGCGCGGTATGCCGCAAGTCCTTGTGCGTCACCATCCAGACTTCGTAAGGACGCGCCGACGTACGCGCCGGCCACACGCGCACCAGCGCGTCGCGCTCCGCGATCGGCACCGGGAGCTCGGCGAGCCCGAGCCCGGCGCGCGCCGCCGCGCGCAACATCAGATTCGAATTCAGCCCCGACACGATCCGCCCCGCGCGCACCGGCTCGCCGACCACCGTGAGCGGGCCGCGTGCATTCAGGTGCGGCAGGAAGCACACGAGGTCATGTCCTTCGAAGCCGGTGCCGGGCACCGGTTCGCCATGCCGCTCCAGGTATTCCTCCGACGCGTACAACCCCGTCGGCCACGCGGCAAGCCGGCGCGTGAGCAGATCGGGATTGTCGGGCTTGATCGTGCGGATCGCGATGTCCGCCTCGCGCTTGGCGAGGTTCTCCACCTGCGTCGACGTATTGAGCAGCACGCGCACGTCCGGATGCTCGTCGTGCAGGTCGCGCATCGCGCGCATCACGAATTCGAGCCCGATCGTATCGGTCGTCGTCACGCGCACGTCGCCGGCAAGACGCCGGTCGACGCCCTGGGTCTGCCGCACCAGGTCGATCGCCGATTGCTCCATCTTCTCCACGTTGCGCAGCGCGACCTCGCCCACCGCGGTCGGCACGTACCCGGCCGACGTGCGCAGGAACAGCGTCGCGCCGAGCGCGCGCTCGAGCGCCGCGAGCCGCCTGCCGACCGTCGCCTGGTCGAGCCCGACCGCCCGCGCGGCGCCGCGCAGGCTGCGTTCGCGGTAGATCGCGAGAAAAATGCGTGCGTCGTCCCAGTTCAAGCGGTTTCTCCGGTGTGATGCAAATTTGCATCTGTGGTCGTGAAAATCGCTGCGCGAATTCATCAAGGCCCAAGCCTATACTTTTTTCACCGACCACTCACCAGTCTTTTCGAGGCAAACATGTCCGATACGCTCTCCCCCGTTCCCGCCGACATGGCGGCAGTCGAAATCACGCGCCCCGGCGGCCCCGAAGTCCTGGCGACCGCACGTCGCCCCGTGCCGCGGCCGAAGGCCGACGAAGTGCTGATCCGGGTTCACGCCGCCGGCGTGAACGGCCCGGACGTGCTGCAACGCAAGGGGCACTACAACCCGCCGCCCGGCGCATCCGACATCCCGGGCCTGGAAATCGCGGGCGAAGTCGTCGCGACCGGCGCAGCCGTGCACGGCTTCGCGCCGGGCGACCGGGTCAGCGCGCTGGTGACGGGCGGTGGTTATGCGGAATACGCGGTCGCCCATCACCTCACGACGATGAAGCTGCCGCCCGGCCTCGACATGATCGAAGCCGCGGCGCTGCCGGAAACGTTCCTGACGGTCTGGCTGAACCTGATCCAGCGCGGGCGGCTGCAGGCGGGCGAATCGGTGCTGATCCACGGCGGCGCGTCGGGCATCGGCACCACCGCGACGATGATCGCGAAGGCGATGGGCGCGTCGACCGTCATCACGACGGTCGGCTCGGAAGCGCATCGCGCCGCGAGCCTGCGGCTCGGCGCGGATCACGCGGTGCATTACCGGGAAGAAGATTTCGTCGCCGAAGTCGACAGGATCACCGCCGGCAAGGGCGTGGACGTGATCCTCGACATCATCGCGGGCGACTACGTCGCGCACAATTACCGGGCCGCGGCGATGAACGGGCGGATCCTGCAGGTCAGCGCGCTGAACGGGCCGGCGAAGGAACTCGACGTGTGGCCGATGATGACCAAGCGCCTCACGCACATCGGTTCGACGCTGCGCTCGCGCACGCCGGAGGAGAAAGGCGCGCTCATCGCCGAACTCGAACGGCACCTGTGGCCGCACGTCGAAGCCGGCACGGTCAGGCCGCAGGTGTTCCGCACCTTCCCGCTCGACGACGCGCGCGGCGCGCACGTGCTGATCGACTCCGGTGTGCACGTCGGCAAGATCGTGCTGACGACGGCCGCGCACCGCGCGGCCTGACCGGGCACGACGCGTCAGTTCACGCTCGTGCGCTTCTCGACGAACCGCTTCACGTAATCGTCCGCCGGACGCGACAGGATGTCGTCCGGCGTGCCGACCTGCACGAGCGTGCCGTCGCGCAGGATCGCGATCCGGTCGCCGATGCGCAGCGCCTCGTCGAGATCGTGCGTGATGAACACGATCGTCTTCGACAGCGTCGCCTGCAGTTCGAGCAGCTGATCCTGCATCTCGGTGCGGATCAGCGGATCGAGCGCGGAGAACGCCTCGTCCATCAGCAGCACGTCGGTATCGGCCGCCAGCGCGCGCGCCAGCCCGACACGCTGCCGCATCCCGCCCGACAGCTCGTCCGGATAATGATCGCCGTAGCCGTCGAGCCCGACCTTCGTCAGCCAGTTGCGCGCGGCCTCGGCCGCGTCGTGGCGCTTCTCGCCGCGCGTGCGCAGTGCATACGCGGCGTTGTCGAGCACGGTCTGGTGCGGCAGCAGCCCGAAGTTCTGGAACACCATGCTGACCTTGAAGCGGCGCAGCTCGCGCAGGCCGTGCGCGTCGAGCTTGATCACGTCGCTGCCGTCGATCACGATCTCGCCGGCCGTCGGCTCGATCAGCCGGTTGAAGTGCCGCACGAGCGTCGATTTCCCGGAACCCGACAGCCCCATGATCACGAAGATCTCGCCCGACTCGATGCCGAGGCTCACGTCGTTGAGCCCGACGTTGCAGCCCGTTTCGGCCAGCACGTCGGCCTTGCGCTTGCCCGAGCGCAGCAGGTCGAGCACGCGCGCATGCGCGGCCTGCGGCCCGAACAGCTTGTACACGTGTTTGACGTCGATGGTCGCCATGTCTGGCTCCGTTCCTATGCGCGCGACGATTGCGTCGCCTGATTCGAATCGACGCCCGCCGACTCCGCCTTGCGCGGCAGCCGGTACGGCACGCGTGACGCGCCCTTCTGCCGGCGCTGCTGTGCGAGCCGGCGGCGCGCGCGCCGCTCCTGGCCGAAACCCTGGCTGATCCGGTCGATCACGATCGCGAGGATCACGATCGCGAGGCCGGCCTGCGTGCCCTTGCCGACGTCGAGCGTCTGGATGCCCGCGAGCACGTCCTCGCCGAGCCCGCGCGAGCCGATCATCGACGCGATCACGACCATCGACAGCGCCATCATCGTCGTCTGGTTGATGCCGGCCATGATGCTCGGCCGCGCGAGCGGCAGCTGCACGTTGACGAGCAATTGCCAGCGCGTCGTGCCGAACGCACGCGCGGCTTCCGTCACGTCCGGATCGACCTGGCGGATGCCGAGATCGGTCAGGCGGATCAGCGGCGGCAGCGCGTAGATGATCGTCGCGAGGATCGCGGGCACCTTGCCGAGGCCGAACAGCATCAGCACCGGGATCAGGTACACGAAGCTCGGCAGCGTCTGCATCACGTCGAGCACGGGCAGCAGCATCCGGCGCAGCCATGCGCTGCGCGACGCGAGGATGCCGGCCGGCACGCCGATCGCAACCGACAGCACCGTCGCGACGAGCATCAGCGCGAGCGTCTGCATCAGCTTGTCCCACAGGCCGAAGCAGCCGATCGCGTAGAGCAGCAGCATGAAGAGCGCGCCGAGGCCGATGCGGCGCGTCGCGTTCCACGCGATCGCGCCGACGACCAGCAGCACGAGCCACGGCGGCGCGACGCGCAGCGCGCCTTCGAGCGGCACGAGCAGGTAGCGCAACACGAGCGCGCTGAAGTGATGGAAGCTGTCGCCGTATTGCGCGACGAACGTCTCGAGCGCGCTGTTCACCCAGTCGGCGATCGACAGGTGCAGAAAGAAGCCGTTCATGTTGATTCTCCGTCGCGCCGCGAAGGCGCGTGACGGCGGCGGCGGGCGCGGGCCCGCCGCCGCGCGCAGGTTACGCGCCCTTCAGGCTGCCGGCGATCTTCTGCGCGACGTCGGCCGGCACCCACTGCTTCCACATGTCCTGGCGGGTCTTCAGGAACTGCGTGGCCATCGCCGCGCCGTCGATCTTCCTCGTCGTCATCTCGAGGATCGTCTGGTTCAGGAAGTCCATCGGGAAACGCACCTTCCCGAATACGCCGACGAGATCGGGATTCGCATCGGCGAACGGCTTCGACACGCCGACCGTCAGCCGCGACACCATGTACGACGACGCGCACTGGTGCGTGCTGCTCTCGTCGCGCAACGTCTTCCAGCATGCTTCGTTATAGGCCGGCATCTTCAGCGCGGTGAACTTGTATTTCGCCATCAGCGCGGCCGGGCCCCAGTAATAGAACACGATCGGCGCGCCGCGCTGGTACGCGGACGCGATCGCCGCGTCGAGCGCCGCACCGGTGCCCGGGTGGAAGTTCGTGTACGACTGGTCGAGCTTCAGCACCTTCAGCAGGCGCGTGTTCACGCGCTCGCAGTCCCAGCCCGTCGGGCAGTTCAGGAAGCGGCCCTTGTCCGGCTCCTCCTCGTCGGCGAACACCTGCCTGAACTTCGGCAGATCGTCGACCGACACGAGCCCGGGCGCGACCGGCTTGATGTTGCGCGCCGGATCGCCCTTCACCACGTAGTCGGGCACGAACCAGCCTTCGGTCGTGCCGCCCGGCAGCGTGTCGCCGATCAGCTTCACGGCGCCCGACGAAACGGCCTTCGCGGTGATCTCGCTGCGGCCCGTCCACTGCTCGGCCCAGATCTGCAGGTCGTTGCGCGCGAGCGCCGTTTCGGTGGCCGCCGTGCTGCCCGGCACGACGTCCGTCTTGCAGCCGTAGCCCTTCTCCATGATCTGCCGCAGCACTTCGGTCGCAAACGACCCGCTCTCCCACGTGATGCCCGCGAAATGGACCGTCTTGCCGTCGGCGCACGCGCCGCCGGCCGCATGGGCCGCGGGCGCGGACAGGATCGCCGCGGCGGCGAGAAGGACCGTTTTCAGTCGTCGAATCTGCATGGTGGGTCGTCTCCAAATCGAATCTGTTGTTTGTGCGTCGCGGCATGCGCGGCGACCGGCAAATCGCGAAGCCAGCCACGTCCGGTCAGGCTGCATGGTCGAGCCACCAATATGTTTAGGGAAACGAGTAATTCCGATCATTGCAATCGGCAGCGCCAATCGATCGTCGGGTGCCTCGCATGGCCCGCCGGACGGGCCTCTCAGCCGATTCACCGGGCCCGCGCGCGGCCCGGAACGGGCTGCGTCGAGCCTTGTTCGGGCACCGCTCGCCCCGCGTTGAAGCGCGGCGCCGCGCACACCGTTTCGACCGTCGAAACGACCCGCCGCGCCCCATTGGCGAACCCGATCCCATCCATCGAAATTACTCGCTTTCGAATCCGTTTCGGCTTGGGAAGAATGCGCGGTGTCATCGGAGGAGACACGACCCGACCCAGCCGGTCGCCGCGCCGCCGCGCATCGCGCGCTTCCGGCGCCGCGCGCGCTGCGCCGGGTCGCCCCGGATGACGGGGCGCGCCTCGCCGGACGCGCTCACGACAACCGATACAAGAAGCTGGATATCCCGGAGATCTCTCAATGAAAAAGACCCTGACGGCGCTCGCCGTAACGGCAACCTTCGCAGCCCCCGCGTTCGCGCAAAGCAGCGTCACGCTGTACGGCGTGATCGACGAAGGCCTGAACTACACGAACAACGTCGGCACCGGCCACGTCTACGAGATGGCGAGCGGCTACGCGCAAGGCAGCCGCTGGGGCCTGAAGGGCAGCGAGGATCTCGGCGGCGGCATGAAGGCGATCTTCCAGCTCGAGAACGGCTT
Source organism: Burkholderia sp. Bp9090 (assembly GCF_003857985.1). NCBI lineage: Bacteria > Pseudomonadati > Pseudomonadota > Betaproteobacteria > Burkholderiales > Burkholderiaceae > Burkholderia > Burkholderia sp. Bp9090. Next base: position 42,330 of record NZ_QTPV01000025.1, on the reverse strand, counting down.
CGACGTGAACACCGGCCGGCTCAACCAGGGCGGCCGCATGTTCGGCCGCCAGGCATACGTCGGCCTGAGCCAGACGCAGTACGGCACGCTGACGTTCGGCCGCCAGTACGACTCCGTCGTCGACTATCTCGCGCCGACCACGGCCAACGGCAACTGGGGCGGCTACCTGCTCGCGCACCCGTTCGACAACGACAACACCGACAACTCGTTCCGCCTCGACAACACGGTGAAGTACGCGAGCCCGAACTTCGGCGGCTTCCAGTTCGGCGGTGCATACAGCTTCAGCAACAGCACGAACTTCTCGGACAACCGCGCGTACAGCTTCGGCGCGCAATACCAGAACAACGGCCTGCTGATCGGCGCCGCCTACCTGCAGGCGAACCGTCCGGGCGACGGCTCGGCCGGTGCGATCACCGCGAACGACGCGAGCTACATCGCCGAGCGCATGCGCGTGTTCGGCGCGGGCATCAACTACACGTTCGGACCCGCGACGGTCGGCTTCGCGTACACGAACTCGAACTACAAGAACCCGACCGGCAACGGCTACCTCGGCACGCCGGGCGCGATCATCGCACCGGGTGCGACGGTCAGCGCGATCAAGTACCAGAACTTCGAGGTGAACGGTTCGTACCAGATCACGCCGGCGTTCATGGTCGGCGCGCAGTACGTGTTGTCGCTCGAGAAGTACGACGCATCGACCGGCGACGCGAAGCCGAAGGTCCACTCGGTCGGACTGATGGCCGACTACAACCTGTCGAAGCGTACCGACGTGTACGTGCAGGCCGCGTACCAGCACATCGCCGGCGACAAGACGAACTCGATCCTCGACAATGCGTTCATCCCCGGCACCGACGCGCCGTCGTCGACGTCGAACCAGGTGGCCGTGCGTCTCGCGCTGCGCCACAAGTTCTGACGCAACCCGGTTCTCCGTTCTTCACGCGACACCCGCGCCGCTCGGCCCGAGGTGTCTTCGCCCGCCCGCAAGCACCAGCCTGCCGGCGGGTTTTTTGTTTCGCGCCGCGACGACGCGAGGCAACGTGATTCGGCGCAGGTCGTGCGTGTGCCCGGTCAACGCTGACAGGACAACCGCCCACGATTCGCCGGTACGCTGCGTGCCACCTCGACGTCCGGCACCGCCCATGCCGCACGACGAGCGCGACGTATCGCGCGGCCATCAAGCCCGAGCCGTATTCCCGATACCTGATCGCGTTCAACCCGTGCGGGCCGACGAGCCGCGGCACGATCGCGCTCGCGTCGAATCGTTTCCCGCGCAACCGACGCGCCCCACGGATGGAAGGGAACGCGCGACTTCCGCGCGATCGCCTCTCCGGCAACGGCGGTCGGCCCCTTGCATCGTCTGGTCGGAACAACGCCCGCCGGAACACGGGAAAACACTGCCATGAATCCGCCGCGCAGCCTGCGCGCACGGGCTCGAAACGTGCATTCGGTTTTGACGCAAGCCCCCGTGAAACAGGGAGAACCGTGACGTCCGTCGTCCACCGTACGCGGGCAAGGGTTTGTCTGGTTGGCTTTCGATGCCCGCCTGCACTAGCCTCGTGAGGTCTGCCCCCGCGTCGTTCGGCCGGCGGGACGTGACGTCGTGCACATTGACAATCGAGTGTCGGCGCGCGGCCTCGCTGCCGAAGTTTCATTGCGTTCGATCACGCATGTCGTTGCCGCCGGAGAAACATCCTCTGGCTCGCGTGCGATGTGACGCGAGGCGATCCGGGGCAACACGCGCGCCGGCCAGCCGTCGGTGTGCACCGGGGAACCGCAGGCCCGATCGTGGAGACGCACCGTGAAGCGCATGCCATTTCGCTGCATCCATGCCATCAGCTATGCAAGCGTGCTGCTCTTTCAGGCCCAGGCGCAGGCGCAGTCGCTGGACGCCCAATCGACGCAGGAGAACATTTCCGCGCTGCGCCAGGAAGTCGATCGCCATCTGCAGGAACTGAGTGCACTCAAGCGCAAACTGGCCGACGAGGAAGCCAATCTCTCGCGCCTGAGCCGGGCGCTGGACAACCGCGAACTCGCGGCCCGGCGTGGCGCGGGCACCGGCGATGCCGGCGGCTCCGGCGACGCGGCGACGCAGGCCGATACCGGCTCCCCGGGCGGCGCGCCCGGCGCGGCCGGCAACGCCCCCGGCAACGTGCAATCGTCGGCCGGGTCCGCCGCGCCGCCGAGCCGGCCAGTCGGCCAGGCGCCGGTGGCGGAAACCGCACCGCCGCCTGTCGCGCCGATCTTCGATCAGCCCGGCGTGCTGACGCCGAAGAACAAGTTCGTCGTCGAGCCGTCGTTCCAGTTCAGCTATTCGTCGTCGAACCGCGTCGCACTCGTCGGCTACACGATCATCCCGGCGCTGCTGATCGGCCTGGTCGACGTGCGGGAAGTCAAGACGACCACGCTGACGGGCGCGGTCGCGGTGCGCTACGGGATCACCAACCGGATGGAAGTCGAAGTCCGCGTCCCCTATGTGTACTCGACGAACGACACGATCAGCCGCGAGATCTTCACCGGCACCGCCCAGGACAACGCGTTCAACAGCCACGGCAAGGGCCTCGGCGACGTCGAAATGACGCTGCGCTACCAGTTCAATACCGGCGGCCCCGACAAGTTCTATTACATCGGCTGGCTGCGCTTCAAGAGCGCCACCGGCAAGAGCCCGTTCGACGTCGTCACCGACTGCGTCACGCGCTGCGTCGGCAATGCCACCGGCACCGGCCTGCCGCTCGAGCAGCCGACGGGCTCCGGCTTCTACGCGATCCAGCCTGGCCTCACGTGGCTCTTTCCGTCCGACCCGGTGGTGTTCTTCGGCAACCTGAGCTATCTGCACAGCTTCAGCCGCGACAATCTCAGCCTCACGATTCGCGATGGACAGAAGGACTTCATCGGCAAGGTGCAGCCCGGCGACATCTGGGGTTTCAATATCGGCATGGGCCTCGCGCTGAACGAGAAAGCGTCGGTGAGCCTCGGCTACGACCAGAGCATCGTACTGCCGACGAAACAGAACGGCCAGACGGTGCCCAGTTCGGTGCGCGTGATCCTCGGCTCACTGCTCCTCGGTTACTCGTACCGGTTGTCGCCGAAGACCACGCTGAATCTCTCGATCGGCGCCGGCCTCACACGCGACACGCCGGACGTGGTCATGACGCTGCGCGTGCCGATTGCATTCTGATCGCCAGCGTGCGCGTGCGGCGGGCCGCGCGCCGCACGCGGGCCCCGGCGCGCCAGTGCGCGCTCATCTGCCATTCATCGGTCGCTCACCGAGCCTTCATCGCCCCGGCAACACGCCGATCAACGCATTGTTCAGCGTCGACATCACGTTCAGGTTCTTGAACGTCGACAGTGTGTTGACGGTCGTGTTGATCGTCGTCACCGCCTGGATCTGCTGGTTGTTCAACGTGTTCTGGATCACCGCGCCGGTCAGCGCCGGCAGCGCGGCGGGCTGCGCGGCGTTGCCGGCGCCGACCTGGATCAGCGCGCCCGCGTTCGCGGCCGCCAGCGCCTGCGCCTGTTGCGCGGTGATATGACTGATGTCCGGGATGTTGAAGCTGGTCGTCGTGACCAGATTGCCGTTCACGAACGCGACACGCGACACGCCGAACGAAACCTTCAGACCGCTCGGCATATCGAAGCCGCCGCGCATCGCATCGAGGCGCGCGTCGCTGAGCGCGATCGCGCCGGCTGCCGGCCAGTTCCGTTCCTGCGCGCCGCCCGCCTCCACGGCCGGCGGCCATGCCGCGCACTCCGCCATCGCGAGCGGCGCGGCACGCAGGATCGGCACCTCGCCGGCCCGCGACTCCACAGGCGCCATATCGACGCCCGCGTTCGCGGCGGATGCCTCGACGACGCCGCTCGTCTGCGCGACCGGCGCGTCGGCCGCGGTCAGCGCGTCGTCCTGCATCGCCGCCGCACTCACGGACGTCACCCCGCCGCACACCATCACGGCGATGCCGGCGATGTTCCTGGTCTGGGATCTCATGACGGTCCTCAAAAGTCGTTCGGGCCGTGCTTCGGCATCACGACGTTGTACAGGCCGTCGCGCGCGATACCGGTGTAGAGCGGCGCGCTGGGCGCGACGCGCCAGTCACGCGGGTCGTTGAACACCGCCAGCTCGGGCCGGTTGTGAATCACGAAAATCACATGGTCTTCCCACTTCTGCTCGAAGCTCGCCAGCGACATCGGGCGCGTGCCGGTGGCAGGATCGCCGACGAGCACACGCCCGTCACGCAGCCCCTTCACGACCACGAAATGGTGATAGCCGTGCTCGGTGATCAACACGATCGCCGGCGTGTGCGTCCTGGCGAGCGTCTGCAACGGCAGCTCGAACCCGTCCGCGACGAAGCCGTGCGCGTCGAGAAACCGCCGGATGTCGAGCAGCGAGAAGCCCTGCTGGCGAATCTTCTCCTGATTGCCGTTCTCCCACATCTGGGCGAAGGCGGTCTGCTCGGTCATCGGATAGTCGTACTGATAAGTCAGCAGCGTCGCGACGGCAGCCGACCCGCAACTGAAATCGAACTGCTGCTTGACGGTGCGCTTGAAGCGGGCCTCCTTGAGACTCGTGACGTGCATCGCATAGCCGGCGCCCGCCGGATCGACGACCGTCATCTCGTCCGCCCATGCAACCGGGACGGACAGCGCGTAAGCGAGCGCCGCGATGCATGCTGCGGCAACCGGTCTCATCGCTCAGTTCCCGAAGCGCACGTTGAGCACCGTCGCGTTCTGAATCAGCACGTTGGCGCCGGTATTCTGGATGACCGTAGGCAGGCCGCTCGCATTGGCGAACGAGCCGTCGGCGATCGAATTCGAGCCGGTCGACACGCGGTTCGCCACGTTGTCGGTCACCGCGCCGGTCAGATAGTTTTGGCCGATCAGCGCATCGCCGCCCCGATGCTCGTCGAGCTGGTCAGGCGTCATCGCGACACCGAAGCTGCCCGCTTGAGCGGTCGCGGTGTCGGTCGCAGCGGGTATGGCTGCCGCAGGGGGCGCGACGGCCGCGGCCGGATCGGCGTGATCCGCGCGCGCGGCGGGTGGGGAAGCTGCGGCTGCCGGCGCAACATCGGCGGTGGCCTCCGCCGCAACGGTTCGCGACCCGTCAGCCGTGGCATGGGCCGTCAGGCCCGGCAGCAGCGCCGCAGGCAATATCACCAGCAAAAGTGCCGTTCGGATTCGCATGGCTGTCTCCTTGGTCCCTGCGCGAGCCGGCCCGAAACCGGCGCACAGGGAGCGGAATCCGCGTGACCGTCGATCGACGGAAATCAGCCCGGCCTGCGCCAGCGAGAGCGAGACGGCCGTTCAGCCATCCCGCCCTCGCCGGCGGTCCTGTCCATCGGCGATGGAACGCAAGTCGCGGGCTCCCCTGCGCCCGCGTCAATGCATCCGGCTCGCCAGGACCGGCCGGCCGGCTAACGTCCTACGGACAGGTTCGCCTGCACGGTCACAGCCTGCTGAACCAACGACGCCATGCCGCTGTTCTGGTTGGCGACCATGATGCCCGCGGCGGTCTGGCCGACGCTCGCCATCGCGTTGGACATGTTGAACGTCCCCGCGTTGACCGCATTGGCTCCGCCTGCGCCACCCGCGCCGCCGACCGCGCCGTTACCGACACCGCCGTTGCCGGTGCCGCCTGCGCCGCCCGCGCCGCCCATCGCGCCCACCGCGCCGCTACCTGCGGTTGCGCCGCCGTTGCTGGCCGTCGTCGTCGCGCCGCCGTTCGTCGCGCCGCCGCCCGTGCCCGCGCCGCCGGCACCGCCGTTGCCCGCCGTGGCCGCCGCCGCGCCGCCGGTGCCGCCCGCGGCCGCACCCGCGCCGCCGATGCCTGCGCCCGATCCGCCCGAAGCGGTCGACGTACCCGCCGACCCTGCGCCGCCTGAGCCACTGCCCGAGCCGGTGCCGGTACCCGTGCCGGTGCCGGTGCCGCTGCCGGCCGATGCCGACGCGCTTCCGCTGCCATGATTCCTGGCCCATGCGGAGCCGGGATTGGCTGTGCCGGTGCCGCCGCCCCAGCCTGTGCCGCTGCCCTTGCCGGAACCGCCTACGCCGACCGAGGCCGCGATCGCGCCGCCGCCCGTGCCGGAGCCGGAGCCGCCGCTCGCAGTGGCATTGCCGCCGCCCCCGCCGCTGGCGTCAGGCGAGCCGCCGGCTCCGCCGCCGCCGCCGTTGCCGGTGCCGGCCGTCGCGCTGCCGTTGCTGGCGTTGCCCGCCGTGGCGCTGCCGTTATGCGCGCTGCCGCCTTTGCCGCCGGCGCCGCCTGCACCGCCGCTTCCGCCATTACCACCGATGCCGCCGTAGCCATACCCGTTGCCGCCCTTGCCGCCGCTTCCGCCGGCCGCGCTGCCCGAGTTGGTCGCGTTGTTGCCGATGCCCCAGACCTGGACATTGCTCACGTACCCGTCGAGTTTGCTGATCGCGACGATCTTGGTGCTGTTGTACGAATCCTGGTAGACACTCGCGCCAGGCGAAACTTCATTCGCATTGGACCCGGTGGAGCTGGTCTGGGTTGAGCTGACTGCGTTGCTGAGAGTGTTCGATCCGTCATCGGCTTTCTGACTGCATGTCGAACTGGTATCGCTGCTGCATGGATTCGCCATTGCGTAGCCGCTGCATCCCAAGGCGAGAAGCGCAGCAGACGCCAATAGAGTTTTGCGCATGAAATCCTCCTGAAGTAACGAGGAACGGCTTGGCCAACTGCACCAATCCGGAGGACAACACGCATCGGCGATGCCAATCCCAGCCAGCTGCCTGACGACAGGGAGCCGGTTGGGTGCTTTGCGCGACATAACCCGCCTCGCCCGATTCCGGCATGCGATTTATGTTTCAGGTCTGAAACGTGTCGATCGGCACGGGGCCGGGACACCCTCGACCCGCGGATGGATTTCTCTCTGTATTCAAACGCTTGTCCGCTCTTCCGAAGAAGGACCTTGCGAGCGCGGAATGTTTCACTTTTGAACGGCCGCGGCCGGCCCATACGGGTATGCCCGTAGCACCGGATATTCAGTCCCAATCGCAAACGCAGGCCCGGCAAGGACGCCCGCCGAATTCATTCCGATGAGGCATCAAAATCACGCATGGAGCGCCATTTAGAAATGTTTCGACTATGATTCGGCGCTTTTTCCTCGGATCCTGTCTGCGGCGAGCGCGGGCGCGCGCGAGTCCGGTTATCGGCCGGAACGAGGATTCCTGATGGCAAGGGCCGTGGAATGGCGACGCACATCCCCCCGAGGTGCGCCGCACGTGACCCACGGGCTGCCTGCGGTGCAACCGCGTGCGGGTACCGGCAGGCTGCCGCTCAAAACGCAGGCGAAACGCCCCCGTGCTTCGCTGGCCCGCTCCCGCCAGATCGGTTCGCATTCCTCTGCTTCTCGACGAACCGCCGCACATCATCGTCCGCCGGACGCGACAGGATGTCGTCCGGCGTGCCGTCGCGCAGGATCGCGATCCGGTCGCCGATCCGCGATGCGTCGTCGAGATCGTGCGTGATGAAGCGGCTACGCGACGCCGCCCGACCGCTTCATCCGGCAGGCCGCATCGCGGCCTGCGGCGCGCGTGCCGGACGCCGCAACATGAGCCGTGACCGACGGCCTCCGCAGGGTCGATGAAAGGAAGCGTGTCAGGATGCGGGCATCACGCCACCTGTCCGATGGCGGCCCTGCGCATCGTGACGATGCGCGCGGGCGGAATATTTGCCCACACGATCCGGCTGGCATCGGCAACGAATGCCGGATCGCGCAGCGGGTGACGCTCGGGCACGCGCAGGTCGTAGGTGAACTGGATCATCACGCCGTCGACCGACAGCACGCGCTCGCACTGACCGACGATCGCCGTCACGTCCTCGCGCGGCAACGTGCGCAGCGGCAGGCAGGACACGATCGCGTCGACACGCGCATCGGGCGGCAGCAGCCGCTCGAGCTGCCGCGCGTCGCCCGATACGATCGAAATCCCGGGAAAGCGCCGCCGCAGGTGCTGCACGAACGCCGGCGCCCGCTCGACCACGACGAGGCGCCCCGGCGCGACGCCGCGTTCGAGCAACGCGGCGGTGATCGCACCGGTGCCGCCGCCGAGCTCGACGACGAGCCCGTCGCCGTCCGGCACCGCATCGGCCATCACGCGCGCCAGATGCCGCGAACTCGGGCACAACGCGCCCACCGCGGCCGGGCGGCCGACCCACTCTCGCACGAACAGTGCCGAGACACGCAACGCGTTCGGCCAGATCATCGGCCAACCTTGCGCGGTTGCGCCATCAGCTTCGGCGTGCCAATGACTGCCTGTAACAGGGCTACGACGCCACGGGGCTCTTTCACGTGCATCCTCCTGAACAAATCGGTCCGCCACGCACCCGCGGCGCTCCATCGATTCTAGGAAATGCAAACTTAAGGCGACGTGAAGATTGTCCCTGATTGCGCCGCCACTGCCGGCCGTGCAATCGACGGCTTCCCGCTCGGCGGTCGACGCGCCGCCGAAGCTGCGCGGGATACCGCGCGCCGACGATCGTGACCTGCCGCAGGGCCGTCTCGATCGCCGACGGTTCGCCGCTCGACGGTTCGCGCCGCCCCGCCGCCTCACCGCAGATTGGTCCGCGCCAGCTCGACGATCTCGTCGCCGCGCCCGCTGAGGATCGCGCGCAGCATGAACAGGCTGAAGCCCTTCGCATGCGCGAACTCGATCTTCGGCGGCATCGCCAGTTCGTACTTCGACGTCACGACGTCGACGACCGCCGGCCCGTCGTGCGCGAATGCGGTGCGCAGCGCGTGCTCGACGTTCTCCGAATGCTCGACGCGCACGCTGAAGATCCCCGCGCCCTTCGCGATCGCCGCGAAGTCGGTCGGGCTCAGGTCGACGTTCGTGTCGAGATAGCCGGCCGCCTTCAGCTCCATCGACACGAAGCCGAGCAAGCTGTTGTTGTAGACGACGATCTTGATCGGCAGGTCGAGCTGGCGCGCGGTCAGAAGATCGCCGAGCAGCATCGACAGCCCGCCGTCGCCCGACAGCGACACGACCTGCCGCCCAGGGTGCGCGCCCTGCGCGCCGAGCGCCTGCGGCATCGCGTTCGCCATCGAGCCGTGATTGAACGAACCGTGCAGCTGGCGCTTGCCGTTCATCGTCAGGTAGCGCGCGGCCCACAGCGTCGGCGTGCCGACGTCGGCCGTGAAGATCGCGTCTTCCGCCGCGACTTCGTCGACGATCTTCGTCAGGTATTGCGGATGGATCGCGCGGCCCGGCGGCTCGGCCACCGCGAGATCGTCGAGGCCGTTGCGCGCGGCCGCGTAGTGCTTCAGCGCGTTCTCGAGGAAGCGCCGCTGCGTCTTGCGCGTGAGGCGCGGCAGCAGCGCGGCGATCGTTTCCTTCACGGTGCCGACGAGCCCGAGCGCGAGCGGCGCGCGATGGCCGAGCTGCGAGCCCTTCCAGTCGATCTGCGCGACCTTCGCATTCGTCGGATAGAACGGCCGGTACGGGAAGTCCGTGCCGAGCATCAGCAGCGTGTCGCACGATTCCATCGCGTGATAGCCGGAGCTGAAGCCGATCAGCCCGGTCATCCCGACGTCGAACGGGTTGTCCCATTCGACGAACGGCTTGCCGCGCAGCGCATGCACGACCGGCGCGCCGAGCGTGTCGGCCAGCGCGACCACTTCGTCGTGCGCGCCCTGCGTGCCGCTGCCGCACAGCAGCGTGACCGCGTCCGACCCATTGAGCAGCGCCGCGAGCCGGTCGAGATCGGCGTCCGCCGGCAGGATCGACGGCGGCGCCGAGTCGCTCCACGCGGGCGCTTCTTCCGGGCCGTCGCCGAGCGCGATGTCGCCCGGCAGCACGATCACCGCGACGCCGCGCTCCTCGATCGCGGTGCGCATCGCGCGCGCGAGCACGCGCGGGAACTGCGACGCGTTCGTCACGAGTTCCGCGAAATGGCTGCATTCGCGGAACAGGTCCTGCGGATGGGTTTCCTGGAAGTAGCCGAGGCCGATCTCGGTCGACGGAATGTGCGCGGCGATCGCGAGCACCGGCTGGTGATTGCGGTGGCAGTCGTACAGCCCGTTGATCAGGTGCAGGTTGCCGGGGCCGCAGCTGCCCGCGCACACCGCGAGCCGTCCGGTCGACGCCGCATCCGCGCCCGCGGCGAACGCCGCGCTTTCCTCGTGCCGCGTATGCATCCAGCGGATCGAGCCGATCTGACCCAGGCTGAACGACAGGCCGTTCAGGCTGTCTCCCGTCACGCCCCAGATGCGCTCGACGCCCGCTGCCGCCAGCGTCTTCGCCAGGTATTCCGCCATCGTCTGTCTAGCCATCATGCCCTCGCTCGTTGATCGGTCGTCACACGATTGAATCGACTCCGGCAGCCGCCTTCGCCGCTGACCGAACGAGCATACGCGATCGTGCCGCGCGGCGTCGTGAAGACGCGGGCGCCCCGCGCGGCAAGGCGCAGCGACGCGCAGCGACCGGATCTGCGGCAGTCCGCCCCTTTCAACGGCGTCGGGCAATCGTCGGCGCGTTGTCGCCGTTTCGTCTGAAACCTGAAACCGGACGGGGCACCGGCGCCCCGCGCTCAGCCCCAGTCGGACGCCGACTCGTCCGGATCGACGAGCGTCAGCCCGGCCGCCGGCAGCGGCAGCGCGGTCTTGTAGCGCACCTGCTTCAGCGCGAAGCTCGACCGGATGTTCGACACGCCGGGAATCGTTGTCAGCCGCTCGATGATGAAGCGCTCCAGCGTGCGCATGTCGGGCATCACGACGCGCAGCAGATAGTCGGCGTCGCCCGACATCAGGTAACACTCCATCACCTCGGGCCGCTGCGAGATCGCCTCCTCGAAACGCTGCAGCGCATCCTCGACCTGCTTCTCGAGGCTGACCTGGATGAACACGTTGATCCGCAGCCCGAGCGGCTCGGGATCGAGCAGCGTGACCTGCTGGCGGAACAACCCGAGCTTCTCCAGCGCGCGCACGCGATTGAAGCACGGCGTGGCGGACAGGTTCACCGCGCGCGCGAGCTCCGCGTTCGTGATGCGCGCGTTCTGCTGCAGCTGGTTCAGGATGCCGATGTCGATGCGGTCGAGCCGACGCGGGTTTGCGCTCATGGTCGAAATATTCCGGAAGAGTGGCCACAACCGGAATATTTACACTATCCGTGAGCGAAATCCCAATGAAATCAGACGCATATTTTGCGGATCGGCGGGTAGCATGATCCGACCGATTGCCACTGATTGCGCGCCGCTCCGAACCGGCGCGCGGGGAGACCTGCGATGACGGACCTGTCGAACGGAATCGACGCCACACGGCGCGCGGGCGCGGCTCACGCCGACGCCGACCCGGAAGAAACCGCCGAATGGCTGGAAGCGCTCGACGCCGTCGTCGCGCACGTCGGCAAGGAACGCGCGCAGTACCTGCTCGGCCGGCTCGCCGCGCATGCGCACACCCGCGGGCTCGCGGCGCCGCGCGGCCCCGTCACGCCGTACCTGAACACGATCGCCGCGCACGAACAGCCGCCGTATCCGGGCGACGCCGAGCTCGAGGAACGGCTGTCCGCCGCGCTGCGCTGGAACGCGCTCGCGATGGTCGTGCGCGCGAACCGCGCATACGGCGAACTCGGCGGCCACATCGCGAGCTACGCGTCGGCGTCGGACCTGTTCGAAGTCGGCTTCAACCATTTCTTCCGTGCGGCGCCGGCCGACGCAGGCCATGAAAGCGGCCCGGGCGGCGACCTCGTGTACTTCCAGCCGCATTCGTCGCCGGGCGTGTATGCGCGCGCGTATCTCGAAGGCTTCCTCACCGAAGATCACCTGAAGCACTACCGTCGTGAAATCGCCGGGCCCGGGCTGTGTTCGTATCCGCACCCGTGGCTGATGCCTGATTTCTGGCAGTTCCCGACCGGCTCGATGGGCATCGGCCCGATCAACGCGATCTACCAGGCGCGCTTCATGCGCTACCTGCAGCATCGCGGGCTCGCGAACACCGCCGGCCGCACCGTGTGGGGCTTCTTCGGCGACGGCGAGATGGACGAGCCCGAATCGCTCGGCGCGCTGTCGCTCGCCGCGCGCGAAGGGCTCGACAACCTCGTGTTCGTGATCAACTGCAACCTGCAGCGGCTCGACGGCCCGGTGCGCGGCAACGGCCGCGTGATCGACGAGCTCGAAGCGCTGTTCGCCGGCGCCGGCTGGAACACGATCAAGGTGCTGTGGGGCTCCGACTGGGATCCGCTGTTCGCGCGCGATCACGCGGGCGCCCTCGCGCGCGCGTTCGCCGACACCGTCGACGGCCAGTTCCAGACCTTCTCCGCGAACGACGGCGCGTACAACCGCGCGCGCTTCTTCAGCGGCGACCCGGCGCTCGAAGCGCTCGCCGCCCAGCTCACCGACGCGGAAATCGACCGCCTGCGCCGCGGCGGTCACGATGCGCGCAAGCTGCACGCCGCGTATGCGCGCGCGCTCGCCCATCGCGGCCAGCCGACCGTGATCCTCGCGAAAACGATGAAGGGTTATGGAATGGGCACGGCCGGCCAGGGGCGGATGACCACTCACCAGCAGAAGAAGCTCGACGTCGACGACCTGAAGGCGTTCCGCGACCGTTTCCGGTTGCCGCTGTCGGACCACGACGTCGAGCATTTGAAGTTTTACAAGCCAGCGGAAGACAGCCCGGAAATGCGTTACCTGCATGCCCGCCGGGCTGCCCTGGGAGGCTATCTGCCCAGAAGGCGGATGGCGGCATCGAAGGGGCTGACCGTCCCTTCGATGCCGGCCTGGGGTGCGTTCGCGCTGGAGGCGGCCGGCCGCGAGATGTCGACGACGATGGCGCTCGTGCGGATGCTCGCCGCGTTGATCAAGGATCGCGACATCGGTCCGCACGTGGTGCCGATCGTGGCCGACGAGGCGCGCACGTTCGGCATGGCGAGCCTGTTCCGGCAGGTCGGCATCTACTCGCCGCTCGGCCAGCGCTACGAACCGGAGGATCTCGGCTCGATGCTCTACTACCGCGAGGACACGCGCGGCCAGATTCTCGAGGAAGGGATTTCGGAAGCCGGCGCGGTGTCGTCGTGGATCGCCGCCGCGACCGCGTACAGCGTGCACGACTTGCCGATGCTGCCGTTCTACATCTACTACTCGATGTTCGGCTTCCAGCGGATCGGTGACCTGATCTGGGCCGCTGCCGACCAGCGCTCGCGCGGCTTCCTCGTCGGCGCGACGTCGGGCCGCACGACGCTCGGCGGCGAGGGCCTGCAGCACCAGGACGGCAGCAGCCATCTCACGGCGTCGACGATTCCGAACTGCCGCGCTTACGACCCGGCGTTCGCGTACGAAGTCGCAACGATCATCGATGCCGGCATGCGCGAGATGGTCGAACAGCAGCGCGACGTGTTCTATTACGTGACCGTCATGAACGAGAACTATGCGCAGCCGTCGATGCCCGACGACGATCCGGCCGCACGACGCGAAGGCATCCTGAAGGGCATGCATCGGCTGCCGTCCGCAGTGAACGCGACCGCGCGCGTGCAGTTGTTCGGCGCGGGCGCGATTCTCGGCGAGGTGCTCGCCGCGCAGCGGATGCTGAAGGACGACTGGAATATCGATGCAGCCGTGTGGAGCGTCACGAGTTTCAGCGAGTTGCAGCGCGACGGGATGGAAGCCGAACGGCTGTCTCGGCTCGGCGACGGATCGGCATCGTCGTATGTCATGCGGATGCTTGATGGAACGCAGGGCCCGGTAATCGCCGCGACCGATTACGTGCGTGCGGTGCCCGAACTGATCCGCGCGTACGTGCCGCGCCGCTACGTGACGCTCGGCACCGACGGGTTCGGCCGCAGCGACACGCGCGACGCGCTGCGCGCGTTCTTCGAAGTCGATCGCGCGAGCATCGTGCTCGCCGCGCTGAAGGCGCTGGCTGATGACGGGGAACTCGATGCGGCGGCGCTGGATACTGCGCGCGAACGGCTCGGCAAGACGGTGCGGCAGCAGCCGGGCGCGGCGCCGTGGCAACGCTGAGCGCGCCATGTAGCGGGGCGATCCTCGGCAGCGTCTATCTGGGCGCGGTCATTGGTAGCCTGATGGTCGCGACAGATGCTGCATCGGCAAACGGGGAACCGACCTGTCCTTGGCGGTTGCGCAATGGGGCGCGCGCCATCGCCTTGCGGTTCATCCATTGATCATGGCGCAAATCCTGCGGCATCCTGAAGTTCTCGCGCCCGGCCGCATAGGCTCGGGTTGAAGGCAAACACTGCAATCCGGAGTACACGATGAAGTGGATTGTGGATCATTTGCTTCTCATCGTCACGGCGCTGATTTGCACCGCCGTAGGATGGACCATCATCGCCGCGACCGGCGAATGGTTTCCCACCCTGATGATAGTGATCGCGTTCGCAACGTTGTGGGGCGATAACGCACGACTGCGAAAGCTACTCGAGCAAAACGGCATCGACCCCAGACAGCGCAAGCGATAGGAGTCGAAGCGAAGTGAGTACGCCATCCACATCCCGCTGCACTAAACCGGCAGCGCATGCGTCGACAAAATCTCCTTGAGCACCATGAACGAGCGCACCTGCCGCACGCCGGGCAGGTACAGCAGCTGTTCGGCGTGCAAGCGATTGAAGCTCTCGTTGTCGCGCGTGCGGACCAGCATGAAGTAGTCGAATTCGCCGGTCACCACGTGGCACTCGACGCACCCTGACACCTTCTGCGCGGCCTTCTCGAATTCGGCGAACGCCTCCGGCGTCGAACGATCGAGCACGAAGCCGATCACGACCAGCATCCCGGCACCGAGCGGCTTCGGATCGAGCAACGCGACGATGCCGCGGATCAACCCCATATCCTTCAGCCGCTCGACGCGCCGCAGGCATGCCGGCGCGCTCAGCTTCACCTTCGCGGCGAGGCTCACGTTCGAGATCGACGCGTCCTGCTGCAGCTGCCGCAGGATCGCGCGGTCGATGCGATCGAGCGCCGGCGCGGCATCGGCGGGGGCGGCGCTGCTGCGATCTAATTTCATTGCGTCTCCGATTGATTCTGCGAACCAAAATTATCTGCTTCTGCTTTTCTACATCGATAACGTAGGCGTTCATCATTTATTTCGCAAGCTCATTTCCCGGCGTCCTGCCTATCATCTTTGCATCGGGACACGGCGCACCGGCCGCACGCGACCGATCCGATTTCCTGCCCACCGTCTTTCGGAGACTGTCGATGAACCTGCAACGTTTCCCCCGTTATCCGCTCACGTTCGGCCCGACGCCGATCCAGCCGCTCAAGCGCCTGAGCGCGCATCTCGGCGGCAAGGTCGAGCTGTACGCGAAGCGCGAGGACTGCAACAGCGGCCTCGCGTTCGGCGGCAACAAGACGCGCAAGCTCGAATACCTGATCCCCGACGCGCTTGCGCAAGGCGCCGACACGCTCGTGTCGATCGGCGGCGTGCAGTCGAACCAGACACGCCAGGTCGCGGCCGTCGCCGCGCATCTCGGGATGAAGTGCGTGCTCGTGCAGGAACATTGGGTCAACTACGAGGATCCGGTGTACGACCGCGTCGGAAACATCCAGCTGTCACGAATGATGGGCGCCGATGTGCGGCTCGTCGCCGACGGTTTCGACATCGGCATTCGCCGCAGCTGGGAAGAAGCGATGGAGAGCGTGCGGCAGGCGGGCGGCAAGCCGTATCCGATTCCGGCCGGGTGTTCCGAGCATCCGCTCGGCGGACTCGGGTTCGTCGGCTTCGCGGAAGAAGTGCGCGAGCAGGAAGCACAGCTTGGCTTCAAGTTCGATTACATCGTGGTCTGCTCGGTCACGGGCAGCACGCAGGCGGGGATGGTCGTCGGCTTCGCGGCCGACGGGCGCGCGGATCGCGTGATCGGCATCGATGCGTCGGCGAAGCCGGAGCAGACGCGCGAACAGATCACGCGCATCGCGCGGCATACGGCCGAACTGGTCGGCCTGGGACGCGATATCGAAGAGAAGGACGTCGTGCTCGACACGCGCTATGCCGGGCCGGAATACGGACTGCCGAACGATGGCACGCTGGACGCGATTCGTCTGTGTGCGCGACTGGAAGGCGTGCTGACCGATCCCGTCTATGAAGGGAAAT
Source organism: Burkholderia sp. Bp9090 (assembly GCF_003857985.1). Lineage (NCBI taxonomy): Bacteria > Pseudomonadati > Pseudomonadota > Betaproteobacteria > Burkholderiales > Burkholderiaceae > Burkholderia > Burkholderia sp. Bp9090. The sequence continues at coordinate 26,287 of NZ_QTPV01000025.1, read as the reverse complement.
CGATGCACGGAATGATCGACAAGGTGCGGCGCGGGGAATTCGAGCCAGGGTCGAAGGTGCTGTATGCGCACCTTGGCGGGGTACCGGCATTGAGCGCGTATAGCGGGATTTTTCGGGAAGGCTGATCTGGCGACGCAGCAGACCGGCGAGGCCTGCGTGAGGTCGGCACTGCCTCGCAGGTGGGCCGCCTCCTGTCGATTCCCACTGGAAAGCCGCCTCGATCCGAGCTGAATCGCGACCGACCGGTACGTGAAGGTCGACGACTGCGTCTGGTCCTTCACGTGGATCCACGACATCGTGCTGCCAATGACGGACAGCCCCTGCGCGCACGCGGCCGACAGCAGCAGCCGCGGCGCCGGCAAACGGCGAACCGTTTCCACTTTCCTCATGTTTTATTTGCGCCGCACTGCTTCGCGCTATCCCGCCCGCGCGGGCGCGTACCCGGCTTGCGCGCGGCGAGGCGAATACAATTCACCCACGCCGACACGCAGTCCAAGGCTCTCTCAGGCTCTCTGTGGCTCTCTTCGAATCGTTCAGTCACGCGCTGGCTGCCGCGTTTCGCCGGGCCGAATGTGTCGACACCGGCCCCCAAACCTGACGCGACAAACAATAGTGACGCGGTGAGCAATAATAATGGAGAAAAATGGCATGTCAAGGTGATTCGCATTTTCAAAGTTTGCGTATTGCGTCACTTTTGAATATGCTCTTCGTCGCTCAAACCCAGGAGACCCCATCGAGATGCCCAATAGCGAGCAGGCCAACGTCGATCTCATCACCGCCACCAAGGTGCACGATCTGCTGACGCGCAACGGCATTCCGCCGCGCAGTCACAACACCACGATCGCGAACGTGCTCGGCCTCAGTTTCTCGGTCGTCACGCGCAAGATGAAAGGCCTGATCCCGTGGAACCTGTCGCAGTTGCAGGACATCGCGACGCACTTCGGCGTGCCGCCCGCGATCCTGCTCGACGACAAGGGCACGCAACCGGCCGCCGCCGAGATGATCGATGCGACGCTCGTGATCGAGTCGCGCCGCTTTCGCTGCCGTGCGGCGATCTCGGCGAAGGCCAGCAGCCAGATCGACACGGATTTCGTCGCGCTGCAGTGGCAGGGAGAATGGATCGTCACCGAACGCCAGCACGCGCGCGAAGGCCGCCTCTATCCGGTCGACGTGATCGAACTGCGCTCGAGCCAGCCGACCGTCTACGCGGCGCGGATCGCGGTGGTCGACGATTCGCAGGACGTCGCCGAAACCGTATGCGAATACTTCCTCGAAAAAGGCGTGAACGCGATTCCGTACTACGACGGCGCGTCGTTCCGCAAGGCGCTGGAGCTCGAGGATTTCGACGCCTACATCCTCGACTGGATGCTCGGCGACGAGACCGCGGCCGAGCTCGTGCGCGGCATCCGGTCGAGCGAAAACGGCGGCGCGCCGATCTTCCTGCTGACCGGCAAGATCTCCACCGGCGAGGCGAGCGAGGACGAAATCGCGCACATCGTGTCGCACTACAACGCGCGCTGCGAGGAGAAGCCGGTGCGCCTGCCGATCCTGTTCGCCGAAGTCGCCCGCGAACTGAAGCTCACGCAGCCGGCGCCGGCCGCGGTCGCCGCCGCGAATTGAGAGCCCCCGAAAACCCATCACCACGCGCACACGAACGAAGGGACCGACATGCGAATTTCGACCATCTGGATCAAGAGCCTGCTCACCGCCGGCCTGCTCGGCATCGCCGCCGCGAGCTGGGCCGCGTCGTTCACGTTCACCGTCGACGGCAAGATCGGCCGCAGCAACCAGCCCGGCAAGACGGTGTTCGTCTTTACCGAGCAGGCGCTGATGGCGCTGCCGCAGCACACGATCGTCACGTCGACGAGCTGGACACCGAAGGCGACCTTCACCGGCCCGCGCCTGTCCGACGTGCTGAAGACCGTCGACGCGCACGGCACGCAGATCGAGTTCCGCTGCATCGACGAATACACGTTCACGATCCCCGTGTCCGATGCCGACAAGTACGGCGTGATCCTCGCGCGCACGATGAACGGCAAGGTGCTCGGCAACGACAACTACGGCCCGCTGTGGATCATGTATCCGCGCGACCAGTACCCCGACGAGCTGAAGACGCCGCTCGGCGAAGCCAAGTTCGCGTGGCAGATCATCGGCCTGACCGTGAAGTAAGCGCACGGCATGATGCGCGGGCGGTGGAAGAACAGAAAAATCATCCTGGTCCTGGGATCGCTGTGGATCCTGGGATTCGCCGCGTGGGCATTCCTGCTGTGGGACCTGCTCGCGACGTCGGTCAACGAGGGTGTGCTCGAGGGGCCGCGCGAAGGCGTGTTCTGGACCGCCGCGCAATACCGGAACGCGTATGCGCGCTTCGACCGGCAACTGATCCTCTACTCGACGCACGTGGACGACGACTTCGACCACGTTCAGATGCAGCTCGACAGCCTGTCGGTGTCGTTCGGGTTCCTGCAGCGGCCGTCCGAAGTGTCCGAATACTGGCTGCGCATCCCGCGCGCGCGTGCCGAAATCGCGGTGCTCGGCGCATTCATGGCGCGCCTGAAGCACGACGTGCCGCTGCTGCGCGATGCGCGGAACGATGCGCCACACGTGATCGACGACGTCAACGCGTACTGGCCGAAGGTCAACGGCCTCGCGAACTACTTCCGCGCGATCGAGATGGCGCAGCGCGACTTCACGTTCCATCAGCTGAAGGAAAAGCAGCGGGCGATCCTGTCGCTCGGCATCATCCTCGGCGTGATCCTGTGCGCGCTGTTCCTGCTGCTGTTCTATACGATGCGCACGCGCGAAGACCTGCTCGAACGACAGGACGCGGCGCTCGATGCGGAGCGCAAGGCATCGGATCGCGCGTTCGAGATGATCGAGGCGAAGAACGCGTTCCTCGGGATGGTCAGCCATGAACTGCGCACACCGCTGCAGGCGATCTGCGGATCGATCGAGATCCTGCTCGCGCGGCCGCAATCCGACGCGAACCTGAAGACGATCCGGCGGCTGCAAAATTCCGCGTCGTCGCTCGAAGCGCTGGTCAAGGATCTGACCGACTACATCAAGCTGCGCTCGACCAAGCGCCTCGCCGAAACCGAAACGGTCGACATGGCGTCGCTGCTCGCCGAGGTGCTCGATCCGCTGCGCGAGAAGATCGCGGCCAAGCGGATCGCCGTCGCACAGCGCGTCGAGCCTCGCGACCTCGCGATCCGCTCCGATCGCAAGCTGTTGCGTCAGGTGTTGTCGAACCTGATCGAGAATTCGGTGAAGTACACGGTCGACGGATCGATCGACGTGTCGATCGCGCTCGTCGACGCGCCGGCCGGGCGGCAGTTGAAACTCGTCGTGCGCGATACCGGCGCCGGCATCGCGAAGCAGCATCTGTCGAAGATCTTCGAGCCGTTCTACCGCGCGAACGACGCGGTCGGCCTGCATGTGGACGGCATCGGGATGGGGCTCGCCGTCGTGCGCGAGATCGTGACGACGCTGCGCGGCCACGTGGACGTGCGCAGCGTCGTCGGCGAGGGCAGCGAGTTCGTCGTGACGCTGCCTGTCGAGGTGCCGGATGCCGGCGAAACGGCCGGCGACGCGCCGGCGTGGCCGGCCGCCGCCACGCACCGCAACCGCCGCGCGCTCGTGGTCGACGACAACGACAACGCGCGCGAAACGCTCGGCGCGATGCTGTCGGCGCTCGGCCTCGACGCCGATCTGTGCGGCACCGGCCAGGAAGGCGTCGCCCGTTTCGGCGACACGCATTACGACCTCGTCGTGCTCGATCTCGAGTTGCCCGACCTGAGCGGCTTCGAAGTCGCGCACCGCATCCGGATGGTCGCGCAACCGGACGACGACGGAAAGTTTCCGTCCATTGTCGGTGTCAGCGCATATGAATCGGCCGCGCTGCGCGAGAACCAGCGGGTGTTCGACGAATTCCTGCCGAAGCCTGTTCACCTGCGCGAACTTGGCGCGCTGGTCGAGAAGCTGCTCGGCTGAGCGTGGCCGCGACGCGTGACGGGCGGACCCTCTGACCGCCCGTGGCGCGGTTCCGCGCCTACTCGCCGATCAGATGCAGCACGATATCGCGACGATGCGGGGCGCGACGATGCTCGAACAGATAGATGCCCTGCCACGTGCCGAGCACCATGCGTCCGTGCTCGACCGGGATCGACAGCTGCACCTGCGTGAGTGCCGTACGCAAATGGGCGGGCATGTCGTCGGCGCCTTCGGTGTCGTGCTCGTAACGCGTGTCGTCCTCGGGCGCGAGCGTCGCGAAGTAGCGTTCGAGATCGCGCTGCACCGACGGATCCGCGTTCTCCTGGATCAGCAGCGAGGCGGACGTATGGCGGCAGAACACGGTGAGCAGGCCGGTGCGAATCGACTGCTGGTCGACGAACGCGCGCACCTGCGGCGTGAATTCGACGAGGCCGCTGCCGCGCGTGTCGACGGCGATGTGCGTGATGGCCTGTTGCATGGCGATGCCTTCAGGCCAGCGCGGCGAAGCCGTCGGCTTCGATCTGCCGTGCATCGGCGGGGCGCACGACGCGTGCGACCTCGACGCCGTCGCGCAGGAACACCAGGGTCGGCCACAGCTTCACGCGGAACGAACGGCCGAGCGGGCGGCCCGGGCCGTCCTCGATCTTCAGGTGGCGCACGGCGGGGTGCGCCGCGAACGACGCCACGATCGCGGGTTGCGCGCCCGCGCAGATCCCGCACCAGTTCGCGCCGAATTCGATGACGGTCGCGCCGGCGAGTGCGTCGACTTCCGCGCGCGTGGGCGCTTCTTCGGAATAGCGTTGCGGGGTGTGCATCGGTGCCCTCATGTGCGATTCTGGAACGTGATCGCGCCGGGTCGGCGGGTGCGATCGGCGATGTCCTACTGTAGCGGAAAAGCCGGCGCGATGCCGGCGCGCGGACGCGCAAACCCTCCGTCGCAATGGCCGACGCCTTCCGCCCGCCGCCTGCGCATGACGCGCAATTCCCGTTCCTCCATCGCGCCGCCGCCCCTGCTGATGACACGACAAGAATCGGAGCGCCGCGCGGCCGCGACGGGATCAGCATGCGGACTGACCCCTCAACGAAACGAAGGCCTCGACCATGAACGCTCCGCATCGCGTCACCGAACCGAACATCCTCTATTTCGGCACGCCCGTCGTGCTGATCAGCACGCTGAACGAGGACGGCACAGCAAATCTTGCGCCGATCTCGTCCGCGTTCTGGCTCGGCTGGCGCGGCGTGATCGGCATCGCCGCCAGCTCGCAGACCACCCGCAACCTGCTGCGCACCGGCGAATGCGTGCTGAACCTGCCGTCGCCGGCGCAGGCGCACGCGGTCGACCGGATCGCGCGCACGACAGGCACCTGTCCGGTGCCCGACGGAAAGCGGGCCAAGGGTTATGTTTACGAACCCGACAAGTTCGGCACGGCCGGGCTTACCGAGGCGGCATCGCAAACCGTGTCGCCGCCGCGCGCGCTCGAATGCCCGGTTCACCTGGAAGCGGTCGTCGCGGCCGCGCACGGCCTCGCAGACGAAACACCCGACCTGCGCGGCAAGATCACGCTGTTCGAGCTGCGCATCCAGCGCGTGCACGTGCATCCCGACCTGCTGATGGACGGCCATCCGGACCGCATCGATCCCGACAAATGGTCGCCGCTGATCATGAGCTTCCAGAAGTTCTATGGACTCGCGCCGCATCAGGTACACGCGTCGCGGCTCGCCGAGATTCCCGAGCGCGCGTATCGCAGCCCCGACATCGAGCGCTCGCGCGACGCGGCCGCGCCGGCCGCGCCGGCCGCGCCGGCCGGTACGCCACAGCCGATCGGATAAGATACGGCCGGCCACCCTCATTGGCCCATGACCGAACCGACGGAGTGTTTTCAGTGATTCAAGCTACCCCAGTATTCAAGGACAACCTCGCGCAATTGCCGGCCATCGACGGCATCGCACGCATCGATCTCGTCGGCGCGAACGGCGACGTGGTCGCCACCATCGAGAACCAGCCCGGCAAACAGGGTTCGCTCGCCGTGTACCACTACCTGAAGCAGGCATTCGGCACGCTCGACGCGAAGGCGGCCGAGCATGGCCTGGCCGTGTTCGCCGAGCACACCGCCGATGCGCGCAACCGCCCCGGCGCACACCCGAACGTCGATCGCCTGCTCGGGATCGCCGCCGGCGGCGAAGCGCTGCGCATCGACGTCGTCGCGAAGGGCTGAGCGACAGACGGGGCAATGATGCCGCGCCTCGATGCGCGGCACGCACATGCATCTCGCCAATGAGCGCGGGTGTATGCAGGATCGCCGTCCCGCCCGCACCGGCCGGGACACCCGTGCCCGCGTTCAACGCGATCGATGACGGCCTCGCCCCCCGTCATTTTCACGATTTGCTGTCCTGATTCAAACCCTCCTCCGCGAAAATCGCCGGCCATCTCGACGGCAAATCACGTCGACCGTCATTCGAAGACGCCGAAGCGCTCGCGACACATCCCACCGCCCGCCAAGCATGTAGGCCCATCGCGGCACGCAGGGCAGGTCGGTCGGCGTTCGTGCCGGGCGCCGATAACGGCGCCGCAAGCGGTGACGAAGCGCACGTGCCTCCGTCCGCCATCTCGCCTTCGCGGCGCACGGTCCGGAGGTACAGATGAGCGCAAACATCCGGCGCCAGCCCATCTACCTGAACATCCAGTCCGCACGGGCGCTCGCCGCGCTCGCGGTGGTCGCCTATCACTTGCACGTGCTGCCGTCCGGGCAGGCCGGCGTCGACGTCTTCTTCGTGATCAGCGGCTTCATCATGTCGTGCGTCGCGCCATACGAGGGGCGCGACTTTCTCGTCAAGCGCCTGATCCGGATCGTGCCGCTCTACTGGGTGACGACGCTCGGCATCTACGCGATCGCGCTGCTGCGTCCTCACTGGCTGAACACGACGACGGCGGCGCCCGACTATCTCGTCAAGTCGCTGCTGTTCATCCCGTACGTAAAGGAAAACGGCCATTGGGGGCCGCTGAATCTCAACGGCTGGACACTCGAGTACGAGATGCTGTTCTATCTCGTCGTCGCGGCCGCGCTCGGATGCATGCGCGCACGTCGTGCGACCGCGTTCGCCGCGCTGACGCTCACGTTGCTGTGCGCATGCGTAGCGGCTGTCGACCCACGCGGCGCGACCGTCGTCGGCCATCTCGGTCAACCATTCGTGCTGGAGTTCGGTCTTGGCGTCGTGGCGCACGGCGTGCTGCAAACCGGCATCGTGAAGCGGATCGCCGCGCCCCTATGGGCTGCCGTCGCCGTTGCCGCCATCGCGGCAATCCCGCTGCTGCAGATGCGCTATGGCACGCCCGAAGGGTTCGCGCGGGTCATGCTGTGGGGCGGCCCCGCGTTCGTGCTGAACGTCGCGCTGGTCGCGCTCGACAAGTGGGGTTGGACGATCGCGAACCGCACCGTGGTGGCGCTCGGTTCTGCCAGCTATTCGATCTATCTGATTCACCCCTATGTCATCGGCACGGCGGGCAAGCTCATCGGGCTGCGCGCCGATCTCCACACGTGGGCGGGCTTTGCCGCCACGTGCGCCGTGCTAGGCGTGGTCTGCCTGTCGGGCTATGTCTGCCATGTCTGGATCGAAAAGCCGATGCTGACGGTGCTGAACCGGAGGCTCCGGCGTGCACGCGGGCCGGTTGAGCCGTCAGCGTAATCGCTGGCCGGAGGTGGCATGCATGGTGCGAGAGGGATGGGTCGCGCGCGAATCGCTGTACTGCGTATCGCAAGAACCGGGATGCGTGTCGCCGGCGAGGTCACGCCGGCGCGAGATCACACGCGGGCAACATCGAGGGATTCAGCGGCTACCGCAGGAGAAAGGGGAAACTCATGGAAGCGTCACCAGGTTTCCGAACCATCAGGAAACCTGGCCTCCATATCACGCTCGGCAACGATTGCGAGCCTGTCGGTCGGCTCGTGCATCAGCGTCCAGGGGTACACGCCATGTCATTCGGGGAATGCAGGCGATATGCGAATGGAGCGGTTGTCCATTTCGCATCGAAACGCCGAATTATCCCGCGTGGCCTTCACACGCCGGATACCCCGGAATCTTCACGACGCGCCCGTGCACGGGCAGCGGCACGCCCGGATAGACATTGAAATCGTCGAGTTTATGGCCGTCCGCCTCGGCGCCCGTTACGGCGTAGCGCACGGTACCTGTCGCGGTTACGCGCGCGCCGTCGGCTTCGCACGTGACGGAAAGCGTCTGGCGCTCCTTCTCGGGCAACTGGCGAACCAATCCGCTGAATCCGAGATTGACGACGATATTGGCAGTCGCCGCCTTTTTCTCGGTCGCCAGCACCTTGACGACCGGCTTGACGTCGAGCCGGTAAACGGTCTCCGTCTCGACCGCGCGCAATGGCTTGAGCGTGATCGTCTTCGTCTGGCCAGGCGAAAGCGTCATGCGGAACGGATACGCATAGATGGACGGATGCGTCGATTCGCCAACCGGTTCGAGCCGCTCGTCTTCCAGCGGCACGCCCGGGTTCAGCAGTCGCGACAGCGAAATGCTCACGTACTCGGGCCGATCGCTGTTGTTGACCACTTGCACGGTCGTCGCCTTCGCGTCGACCTTCACTTCTTTCGGCATCAGGTCAATTGCGGCGAACGATGGCGCGGCCATGGACAGGCAGCCCGCCGCGCAAACGCCGAAGAATACGGAAGAAAGCTGCTTCATGTGCATGTGTCTGTCATTCAGTAAAAGATTGGGGCGTGCCGGCCGTGACGATCGCTCGTCAAGGCGCCTTGACGACCGGCTCGAATGTCATCGACAACACACCGGTGTATGTACCCACCGTGCTCTTGAAATCGCCTTCCGGCGGATAGGCCGAAATGGCGAGACCGTAGTAGCCCACCGAGTCCGTACCGGCCACGGGTGGCGCCGGGTTCTGGAACTGCACGTTCTGGCCGACCGACAGCGCCTTCGGTTCCGCACCTTCGTTGCCGAGAAGCACCTTCGGCGACCGGAACACCTGGGTGGCGTTGGACTGGTTGCGAATCGTCAGCGGGTCGTCCATGCGAACCTGGAACGTACCGCTCGTCGATACGACTTTCAACCGCGCCTGCACTTCATACGGCGTCGTCCAGCCACCGAGCTGCTGCATTTCCAGACCGTTATCGAACCAGCCGCCCTTGTCGTCGGTCACGGTCAGCAAGTCTGGTTTGACCACTTTCGCCGTGATCTTGCTCGTGGTCTTTCCCGAGAGGTTCACGGTCTGCGGCAGCGCGACGGCGGGCACGAACAGCAGCGCAATCAGCGCGTTACAGAGTGTGGACGTTTTCACGAGGTCTCCTACGATTTGGTGATGACAGTGAACGTCAGTACATCACTGTAATCGCCGCTTTTCACGGACGGGTCGACCGTGGTCTTGAAGGTCGGAACAAAGCAGGTTCTGCCCGAGCTATTGAGCGATAGCGCCTTGTTGCTCGCATTCGGCAACGACACATTCGACGTGCCGCTATCCAGCGTCAAGCTATAGGGTATGAGTTGCGTTGCGTCCTTCAGGTTTTTGAGGCGATAGCGGTTGTTGACAACGCCATTGGCACTGCCGGCGTTGATGACGAACTGCTTGCCGCTCACCGCCGCACCCGAATAGGTAAAACAAAGCTGATCCGAACTGTTCGGGAAAACCTTCTCTCCATTCCCCTCGGGCAGCTCACCCAGATTCCAGTCCGGAGCCGACATGGTCATCGCAATCGGCATGGGTGGCGCCGTGCCCGGATCCTTGATGACCCGGCAGCTTCCGCCTTGGTCACCACGCGCTATATAGGCAGCCCCAGTGATTTCCGCAAAATCATCCCCGTTCGTGTAATGCCCAGCCCAAACGGCAATAGCCGGCCAGCTAGCAACCTGGTCGTTATTGATCCGGATCCTAACTCTCGCGATAAAGGGATTGCGGTTATACCATCCCCCATAGTACATAGAATAAGACGGGTTGTTGTAAACTTGTGTGGCTGCGCTCCCCCCCATGGTGACTTTGCTTTTATCGATAATGTTGGTACTCGGACCAGCAACCCCATTTTTATCATACCAAGAAATCAGTAACGCTCGCGAAGTAAAACTCCACTGCCCCACATGCCCACTAACAGACTTATAGTCGATGTTCACATCAATAATGCTTGTCCCATCCCCTTGGTCAATCCAATAACAATTACTATAGCCATTACTTAAATCGGTTAATAGCAAAGCAGCAGTCGCGAGTTTAGAAATAGCCGTCAGACACAACGCCACTCCGACCCTGGATAGATTGCGCCACCCACCGATCTTTACGCCTCTAATCATCCCGTTCATATCATCACTCGTGTTATTCGATCTTTCGTTAGCTTCATAGAAGCACGACCGCCTGATACATCCCTGTCACGGCGCCTTGACTACCGGTTCGAACCTCATCGACAACACGCCACCATAGGTACCGGCTGTGCTCTTGAAATTCTCTTCGGATACTCTGCATAAGCTCGAATCAAGAGTGGTTGCCGTTTTAACAGGGAGCCATGCGATGCGACGTCAGCCGATCAGAGCAAAGAGAACCTCGCCGGCCTCACCGAACCACATTCGCAGGTCGAGCCCAAGGCATAAGCGCCTGTCAGGAACGCGGTCGGCCCCAGCAGCGAACAGCTTGCCGCCCGCTATCCACGGATTGGACAACGCAAACAACGTCACGAGTTGTGCGGTGCTCTTCCTCAACCCGCGATAGCGGACCACGACAATCCGGCTCCGGTTACCTCTGATGAGGCATCTGATAAATCACGACGCCATATCCAACGCTGATGACAAGCGGTGCCTGCGTCCCCGATATGTCAGCCGCATCTACAACAATCCGCTCTCTCGGCCGGAACGTCAGACGCCATACCTGCGCCCGCGTCGGTGTGCCGAGTTCTTTCAGCATCACTCGATATTTCTGCCCCGGCGCCAAGGCAAGACGGGTTGGGGATACCAGCAGCGTTGGGCTCGGCGCTTCAGAAACCGGCAACAGACGTTCCGGCATTTCTCCCGGATTCGTCACCAGCTGCTGCGTCACATCGAGGTATAACGGCGTATCCCCGACGTTTTCGGCCCACAATTCGGGCACCGGCTCGTCCGGCGACAGCGTCAGTTCCGTGCGGGACAACTTCAAAATCCCCGCCGCCATGCTGCTGGTACAGCACAGCGCGACGAGCATGCCCAGCACCCAACGCCGCATGTGTTTCATCACGGGCATTCCAGCGTCATCGGCTTTTCATCGACGCGCAACGACATCCGCTTGGTCTCAAAATGCTGCGGCGTGCCGGGGAACACTGCAACAGTCTGCGGGGAAGCCGACTGGCCGACCTTCACGTCGTTGAAAATCTGGCGAATATTGCCCGTGCTCTCCAGCGTCATCCCGCCACCCTCGCAGCGGTGCGTCCAGCCCGACTGCTGCTTGCCCGGCGGCGGCATATGCCGCACGAGCACGCCGTAACCGATCGCGACCGACATCGGCGCCGTGATCTTGTCTTGAGGCGCGTCATCGACCTTGAGCGACCGTACCGGCAAGATGTACAACCGGTAAAGCGCTTCCTGCTGCGGCTCCGCGAGCGACTTCAGGACGATCGCGCGCGTCTGCCCCGGGCCGAGCGTCAACTTGTCCGGGCTGGCCAGCAGGCCGGGATGCTCGAGATCGCCCAACGCGACCTTGTTTTCCGGCGTCTTGCCCGGGTTCGTGACCTTTTGCACCGACACGTTCAGATAGAGCGGCGCATCGCCCATGTTCTTCACCGTCACCTTCTGCTCGTGCGCGTTGAACACCTTGGTCGTCGCGGGCATCACCATCAGCTCGCCTTCGGCATGGGCCGGCTGGATCGTTGCCAGCAGCAGCCCGCACAGCGCGGGCAGCATGGTTCGCAAATTCATGTTCATTTCGTTTCCTCTCCTGCATTCGTATCGGTCGTGAGCTTGCAGCTGTAATTGCTGCCCTTCGCGTCCCTCAGGTCGCAGTTGTAGCGGCGATCGTCGCGCTGCACCGTGACCACGCTCAGCATCTTCTTGCTGACGATCGAGAACAGTCCGTTCCGGTGGACCGTATCGCCGGTTTCCACTACTTTCCCGTCGATGGGCTTGCCGTCGGCGTCCGTCAGGAAGCCGCTGTAGATCATGTTGATGTCGACCCGCGCCTTCGCCGAATACACCTGCCCCGGATGCGCGCGGACGACGTTTGCCGGCACCTCGATGTTCATGTCGAGATCCTGGCTGCTGCTCTGCACACGGGCGAACGCGACATCGTTGTATGCGTTCAGCGGCACCGCATAGGTACTGCCGCCCGCAACCGGGGCACCCTCGACGTTGAAGCCGTATTTCATGCCGTCGAGCTTCGGCGTCGTCAGCAGCATTGCGCTGCCGCTCGGGCTGTAGCGCCCGAGCGCGACGCCATCCTTGTTCGCCGCCACCATGCCGCGGTAGTTGAAGTCGACGTTGCTGCCTGCGCTGCTGTGGCCGAGGTTCAGCGACGCGTCGCCGCGCGTGCCGGAACGGCTGCCGTATACATTGACGCCGTAGTCGTTGCCGATGCGGTTCGCGTTCAACCCGATCGACGACGTGCCGAAGCTGTCCTGGAAATCCTTGCGGACGTCGCCGCTCAACTGCGTCTGCCCGCCGGAATGCGCGGCGCTGAAGCTCGCCTGCACCTTGTCCAGCATCATGGTCATGTTGAAGTACACGCCATAGCCGCCGTTGCCGCGCTGGAACCCGCCCTTCTGCACACCCAGTGCGAAGGTGCTCCACAGGCCGTTCGGGCGATAGTTCCAGCGCACTTCCGCCTGATGGGCCGAACCGGAATTCGACTGCTGGTAGTTGTAGCCGACGGTTGCCTTGCGGATGGTGCGGCTGTAAGACACCGCCGTGCTCGGCTGCCCCCGATAGAAGCGCGACACGTCGGTGTTCTGGTAACGGCTCACCATCAGGCTGCCGAACGCTTCGCTCGCCAGCGAAATGTTCGCGTAACCGCCGACGCCCCGCTCCCCGCTCAGCACGCCGAGCGTGGGTGCGACGTCGATGCCGGCGATTTGCGTCGGGCGCGTCACGTTCACTTCCGCGGCCCATTTCCCGTCGCGCCCCGCCAGCATCGACGCGTTCACATAGAACTGCTTCAGGTTTCGACTCAGGCCGGCCTCGACCAGAAACCCGCCTTCGTCCATGTCCTTGCCGGCCGTCACATGCCACGAATTGCCGCCGCCCGCTGCCCCGAAGTTGAGGTTGTTGATTTCGCGGGTTTCGCGGGCAACCACGTTGCCGTTTCGGTCGACGAGACGCACTTCCACCGAGTAGTAGCCGCCCGGAAGATCGGCGAAGCTGATCTCGTTGCGGCCGATCGCGGCCGGCCGCTTCATGATCAGGCGGCCGCCGCGGTAAAACTCGTAATTCCCTTCCGCGGTCGCATAGAGAATCAGCGACCCGGCATTGTTGTTGACCTGCAGGTGTGTCTGGCTGCCGACCGTCACGAACTGGTCGAAGCTCGGCGAAAGCAGCGTACTGACCGACCCCGACGCATAGTCGATGTTGTTCTGCTTGCCTGCCCGCACATACGTGCCGGCAAAGTTCTTCTGCAGGTAATACGACGATACGCCGCGCGTGCCGCCGCTACCGTAGCGCGACGACGTCTGGTTCGCGTACCAGCTCACGTAGCCGAAGCTCTGCGACGGCAGGCCGACCCAGGTGTTGCCGTTGAAGTTCACGGCCCGGTAGCCATCCGACGCGGCGCGCAAGTCCAGTGACTGATTGTTGACGATGCCAAGGCTCGTCTGCGGCGCGACATAATCTTCGCGCTTGTCGCGAATCGAAATCGACCGCTTCATCTTGTCGACGGTAACGTAGTAACCGTCGACCTCGACGTCGCAGCCCTTGCTGCAACGCTTGTAATCCAGTTTCGAAACGACGTTCGTTAAGGTGCGGACATCCTCCGCGGAAACGCCGTTTTCCTCATACTTGCCCGCATCGAACGTGAGGGCGCCATCCTCCGGCGAAAAACCGATGAACCCCGGTAGCGTCCGTCCTTTGAACGTCGCTACATAGTTCGCGCTGTCGTCCATCTCGGCCGCGCTGAACCCTTCAGGCACTCCGTACGAGACCTTAAGTTCTGCGAATGAGTGCGACGAAATAAAAAGAAACGCACCCAGCCACAGCTTGTTGAATCGGAAGGGAACTTGATCGGCGAACACGTTATCTCTTATGGCGGATTTGGAAGGATGGACACGCGATTTACTCTTGAAGCGGCGTAAAAAAGAAGCCCCTGGCGGGGCTTCTCGTCAGCCCGCTTACCTGGCTTACGGAGCCGCTGCCGCGACCGGCTCGAACACCATCACGAGGTCGCCGCTGTAGCTGCCGTTGGTGGTCTGGCTGCCGACTTGCGTCGGCGATTCGACGTTGATCTTCAGGTTGTGGATTTCGTCGAAGCCGCCGTTGCCCGCGGTCGTTTGCGTGATCTTCTGCTGCGCGCCGAACTTGACTTCGGCGTCGCCCGCCTGGCTGGTCAGTTGAACCTTGGCGTTCTTCATTTCGTAGTAGCCGCTCGACATCTTCAGCGGCTGCGCCAGCGAAATGTTGAATTCGGGGTTCTTCGTCCACACGCGAACCGGCAGCGTCTTCGAGAACTTCGTCTGCGTGTAGTCGTTGGCTTCGAGTTCTTCCGTGCTGTACCAGGTCGAGCCATCCGGCTTCGACACGAAGATGCCGTCGTTGATCTGTGCGGTCAGCGTGATTTTCTTCGACACAGGTTCGGCTTGTGCCGTATGTGCGATGCCGAACAGTGCGCCAGTTACGCCCAGTGCCAGAACGAGTTTGCTGAGTTTCATCGAATGATCTCTATTTGAAAATTGCGTTTAAGGAATCGAATTGCGATGAATTAATCGAAATTCGATGTGTGGAAGATCAATTCCACTGACGCTATTTTCTATGACTCGTGCGGGGCGTGATATAGGACGAATTTTAATCAACCAGTCAATTCGGTTCGTACTTGTACGAAAATCCAAAATCCATCTTTTTAGATCGTTGATTGTTAGACGGATCTGACAATTCGAGGCCGAAGTCACCCGCAAAACCCTTGCTTCGGTCGCTCACATGGCCAACTGCGCAAGCCTTGCGCCAATCACTTCCGTGCCCGAACTGCGACGTCTGCTTTAAACGACCGACGCCGCGCCGGCGTTCGTATGCCCGCTCCACACGCGCGGAATACGACGGTAGACACGTAACTGAAGCCGGACGCTGTCGGTGTCGGATGGCCGGGTCGCGATCCGGATCGGGGGCGAATCGAAGCTCGACTGGATACGCCGGTGCGTACCGCTGGAGCGCGGGATTCCATCGCGCGATACGTTCGGTCGGGTATTCGCGGCGCTCGATCCGCCGGAGTTCGAAGCCTGTTTCGTTCGCTGGATGCGAGGGGTCTGTCGGGTGCCGGCCGATGAAGCGGTCGCCATCGACGGCAAAAGCGCGCGCGGCTCGCTCAGCGTGAATCAGCGTGGCATCAACCTGGTTTCGGCACGGGCAGACCGAAGCGCATCTGCATCTGCGTCTGCGCGGCGTGTCTCGGGATGTTCAGCAGCGATGCACGGCACGGCGGCCGTGATCCGCGAACCGACGCTCAATACTTCGGATTATTTTCCCGCGACGCGCGAGCCCGGCTCGCCGTCTGCCGACAGCCGTCCGAGTGCCCGCCGGACGGCCTCCTCGGTCGAATTCCACACGCGTTTCAATGCTTCCGGGCCGCCATCCCGCATCGCGTGCTCCGCGCTTGCGCACGCGTCGCGAGCCTCGACATCGCCCGCCAACGCGAAACCGCCGCGCATCGAATGCAGTTCGATGCGCAACGTATCGGCGTCGCCGTTCGCAAGCGCGTCACGAATCGTCGCGAGCGACCGCAGCGTTGCATAGTGCAGCGTGCGCCGCACCTCGTCGGTCATCGCTGGCGCGACGGGCGCTTGCACTTGCCCGTGCGCAGGCGCGGGCGACACCGCATCGCGCCCTGCATGCCGCCGCAACGCCGCGTCGAGCGTCTCGATCGACAGCGGCTTGAGCACGACCTCCACCGCGCCGGCCTGTGCGCAACGCCGACGATCCTCGTCGGTCGCATGTGCCGTCATCGCGATCACCGGCACGCGGGCGCCCTGCTCGCGCAGGAAGTTCGCGAGCGCGAACCCGTCGAGTTCCGGCATGCCGAGATCTGTCAGCACGACGTCGTATGGCCGCTCGAAGAAGGCGCGCATCGCCTCGATGCCGTTGGAAACGATCGTCGCGTCGTAGCCCAGCGCATCGATCTGGTCGCGCAGCAACGCGCGGCTTGCCGGATGATCCTCGGCAACGAGCACTTGCAGCGGTTCGTGATCGTCGGACTCCGCAGGCGCTGCAGCCTCTATGCCCCCTTCGGATTCCACTTGCGCTTCGTACCCGCGCGCGGCATCCGCGAACGTCCCGGGTTCCGGCGCATCGTCCCGCCAGCCGGACGGCGCTTCGGGCAGCGGCAGTTCGGCCACGAATACCGTGCCTTCGCCGAGCCGGCTGTGGACACTCAACTCGCCGCCCATCAGCGTCACGATGCGCCGGCACAGCGGCAGCCCGAGCCCCGTGCCGCCAAAACGCCGGTAGATCGACGCATCGGTCTGGATATAGACGTCGAACAGGGTCGGCATGCTGTCTTCTGGAATGCCGATACCCGTGTCGCTGACGGCGATTTCGACGCCGCGGCCGGCCGAACCGGCCTGCGCGAGCCGCACGTCGATCGTCACGCCGCCGCGCTTCGTAAACTTGATCGCATTGCTGACGAGATTCGAAACCAGTTGTCGCAACCGGGTCGAATCTCCGATGTAGCCATCGGCGAGATCCGGGGCCAGGCGGCACGTCAGCTCGAGGTTTTTCGCATCCGCGAGCGGACGGAAGATCGCGGCCACGTCGTTCACGACGCGGCGCAGGTCGAACGGGATGCTTTCGAGCACCATCTGGTTCGACTCTGCCTTCGACAGGTCGAGCACGTCGTTGATCACGCTCAGCAGCGCATCGGACGACGACATGATGGTCTTCAGGCGCCGCCGTTCCTGTGACGGCAGTGCTGCACGCTCCATCAGCTCCAGGTTGCCGACGATCGCGTTGAGCGGTGTGCGGATCTCGTGGCTCATCGTCGCGAGGAACGTCGACTTCGCCTTGTTCGCGTGCTCGGCGGCCTCACGCGCCTCGCGCAACTTCTCCTCCGCCTGCTTGCGGGCCGTGATGTCTAGCAGCGTGCACAGCAGCACGTCGATGCCGCGATACTTGGTGCGCACGATGTGCGCGTCGAGATAGACGGTGCCGTGCCCCGCGCGCTCGACAGCCAGCTCCCGCGTCACACGCGCACGCGTGTTGCCGGCGGGCGCGCCGTCCCGGTACGCGCGCCACAACCGCTTGCCGAGCGGCTCGCCCGACACGTCCCGCTCGTAGGCGATCAGCGCGTCGTTGCGCATGATCGCTTCGCCGTCGACGAACGACAGCAGCACGAGCCCGGCCGGCGCCGTACGGATCAGCGTCCGGTTGAGCGCCTCGCTTTCGATCAGGCGAATCGCGCGTCGATTCGCCGGACGCAGCGCCCGCCTGTCGAACGCCACGATTGCCATCCACAACAGCGCGATCGCGAGCAGCGCGGGCGCGACGGTCAAGCTCGCGCGCATGGCAACGTCGCTCAGAACGGCACGCCATGAGATGGTCGCCATCACCACCTCGTCCGATCTCGGCACCCTGTCGCTCACGACGAAGTTCACGCCGACGCGATGGGCGGCCGCACGCTCGCCGGCGTCGTGGCGCGCAAGCTCGAGTGCACGGGTCACCATCGTGCCGTCGGGTTGCCCGCCGAGCAGGATATTTCCACCGGAATCAATGAGCGCGTATTCCCTGCCGGCGCCCGGCGAGCGCAGTATTCCCTCTATCAGCGGCAGGCTGTTGATGGCGAACCAGACGACCGGCTTGCCGTTTGCGCCACGCACCCATTGCACCATCCGCAGCACGGAGCGTCCGAGCACCGGATCGAATCGACGTTCCAGCGCTATCGCGTTTCGACGAACGGCGGGCGCAGTGGATACAGCCGCATCCGCCGTCGATACGGCCGTATCGTTCGTCGTCGGCAGCAGTTGCTTGACCAGTGCCCTCACATCGAAACCGGCCGGCAGCGCAAGCGCCCGCTTCACCAGCGGATGCCCCGCCGCCACGATGAAATCGCCGTCCGGATCGATCAGATAAGCGGAGCCGCCCGGATCGGCCGGTTGCGGCGGCGGCAGGACGCCCGTCACCTCGACACCGTCGAGGTAGCGCGCGAGGTAAGGCAAGTGACTGCTCCCCGATGCGGCCGGCGGAATGTCGGCGAACGCGGCAATCGCAATTCGTCCTTTCCGC
Organism: Burkholderia sp. Bp9090; assembly: GCF_003857985.1. Classification (NCBI taxonomy): domain Bacteria; kingdom Pseudomonadati; phylum Pseudomonadota; class Betaproteobacteria; order Burkholderiales; family Burkholderiaceae; genus Burkholderia; species Burkholderia sp. Bp9090. The sequence continues at coordinate 7,912 of NZ_QTPV01000025.1, read as the reverse complement.
CCGATGAACGTCTGCTTGCCGTGCTTGCCGGCGAGCAGCCCGGGCAGGCCCGACGAATTTTCAGAAACGCTGGCCCACTGCAGTTCCATGTCCTCGACATAGCGATTGCGCAGCGCGCGCATGATCTCCACCTCGGCAACGAGTTCGGCCCTGCGTGCCGTGAACTCGACGCGAAAACGCTCGAGGGACTCCTGCACGTCAAGCCGCAAGACCAGCGTCGCGCACACCAGGATGAACGCCGTGATCGCGGCCCCGCTTGCGTACAGCAGGAACTGCTGCTGCCGCCGGACACGGCCTGGCTCGAATGGCTTGCGAACGGCCTTCGTGCCGTGCGAAAAGAGTCTTTTCAGCTTTGCGGGCATGTCGTGTCGATCTCGTTACGCGTGGCCGGCATACCGCATCATTCGCCGATGTCGGTGCATCGGTTCGCCGGGAAACAGGGTAGTCGTGTCGAATGGGGTGCCTGCGCCCACACGCGATGCGTCACTTCGGCGACGTCTGCCCCGAAGCCGATCCGGGGCGGCAACCGGCTTCCCGCGTCACGTCGACGACGCATCGCCGTCGGACGCGCCGGCGAGCTTTTGCTCGTCGTTATAGCGAATCAGATCCGCGTCGCGGACGATCCCAAGCTTCTTCATCGCACTCGATTTTTGCGAACTGATGGTCTGCTTGCTGCGATGGAGCTGCGCGGCGATCTCTCCAACCGTGTAGCCCGCGCCGAACAACCGGACAACCTCGACCTCGCGCGTCGTCAGCGCGCGGGCGACGGGCTCGGACTCGAGGTCCTGCAGGAGCTGCTTGATGTACGGCGACATGTAGTTCGCACCGACATACGCGGCATGCACGGCGCCGATCAGGTGCGAGATCGCATCCGACTTGCTGAGGATGCAGCTCACGCCCTGGCCGTGAATCGCGCGCAGTACGCTCGGATTGTCGATCATCGTGATCGTCACGATATGCAGCGCCGGATAGCGGCGCTGCAGGAACGACAGCAGCACGAGCCCGTCGCCATACTTGCCACCCGGCATCACGTAGTCGAGGACGAGCACGTCGCTCTGCTGCGCGTCGAGCGCCGCGACCAGATCCGTCGAGTTCGAAACAGTGCCCACGAGCTTGATCGTGCTGTTGCCTTGCAGCGCCTGCGACATGCCGAGCGCGGATGCCGGATGATCGTCCGCTACCATCACGCGCACAAAGAATTCGTCCATGTTCCTGTTTCCCCGAGGCATTTAGTCACTCGTCCGGCCCCCGCAGCGACAGGAAGCACGCTCGTGCCATCGTGTCGATGGCTGGCGCATATTCGGCGCACCGGACGAAAGTGACTCAATTTTAAGATAAATCCCGGTTCGCCTTGCAATCGGCACGCGCCACGCGGCGGACGATGCTCACCCGCGACTGCGGCACGCACGACGCATCCGCACGGCCACACCGCGCGGATTTGCCGAAACTCACGACGACCCGGAGCCGTTACCGGATGCCGCGACACAGCGCGCTATCGGTGGTTCAAGTCGTCGGGCAGGTCATGCGAGTTGCCGTCCACCCTGCTTTTCCACTCGACCAGCGCACGACGCTTCTGCGCCGGCGACATCAGCAGAAACTCGTTCATCGTCATCAGGAATTCCCGACGCGATTTCTCAGACAGTGCGGCAAAATCGAGCAACAGTGGGAATATCTTCCCTACATGGCGCACGGTGTTCCCCTCCAGTATTGATTTGATATCTGCCGAGCGATGTACGTCGGCACCCTGCCTCTGTTATCCCGAATACTCGTCGATGTGTTCGATGCTGTTGGTTACTTGTCATGCAAAGCCGCTTCATGATTGGTTGACTCCAACGGGCACGCACCCGCGCACGGCTCTTTCGCCGAACGCGCGGCACGCCGCCGCCACGCATGCGCGAGCGCGCCGCGCAGGTGCCCGAGCGTCATGGGTTTCGTCAATACGCGTCGCACACCGGCCGTCGTGAAGCGGTACATGCCTTCTGGCGACAGATTCGACGTCACGACCAGCACATCACACGCAGGATCAATGCCGCGTGCCGCTTCAGCCAGTTGGTGCGCGCGCATGTCGGGCAGATCGTCGCCGATCAGCAACACGTCCCAGCCACCGCCGGCCAGCGATTCGAGCATCGCATGCCCCGATCCGACCTCGATCGCCGTGCAGCCTAGTGCGGACAATTGCTCGCTGAAAATCGAACCGTTGACGGTTTTGTCGTCTGCGACGAGGACGCGCAGTGCGTGACTGCCTTCCGCAGCCGCATCGAGCGATGCGGCGGCCGGCGCCGATTCCTGAACGGGAGAATCATCATGCCAAGGGTCGTCGCCCGATCCGGTATCGATCGTGCCTTTGTCGCCCGTTGCGGCGCCGAGCGCCAACGCGGCGCGCAAGCCGCGGAGCGAATAGCTCGATATGCGTACCGTGCCGCCGGCGCGATAAGGTTCGAGCGGGCCGTCGGGTATCGCCAGTATCAGCGGCGCGCAATCGCCCAGGCTGGCCAGATCCTCGTACGACCAGGCGTCGGAATCGCCGAACAGCACGACCGCGCCGTGTCGTGCAATGCCGGCCGGCAGACTCGACGGGCTGTCGTACACGCTGACGTCGAACCCCCATGCGCGCAGATGCGGCAACGCGAAATCACGCCATCCGGGATGGGCGGCGATCAGCGTCAGCCCTTGTCGGTGAGCCGTGCGCGGCCGATCGAGTGCGACGACGCCGACGCCGAGCGGCAGATGCACCGTGAAACGGCTGCCGGCGCCCGGTTCGCTCGCCACTTCGATGCGGCCGCCCATCGCGGCGACGAGCCTGTCGCACAACGCAAGCCCGAGCCCCGTGCCGCCGTAACGCCGCGTGATCGACGTGTCGACCTGCGAGAATGCGTTGAACAGCTTGCGGCGATGTTCGGCGCCGATGCCGATACCGGTATCCTCGACCTCGACCGACAGTTCCGGCGTATCGTGCCCTTCGGCAACGACCGCGACGCGCACGATTACGCGGCCTGCATCGGTAAACTTGAGCGCGTTGCTCAGCAGGTTGCGGAGCACTTGCGCGAACCGGGTCGGATCGCCGCGCATCCGTTGCGTACTGCTCGCGTGGATCTCGCAGAACAGCTGCACCCGTTTCGCCTTCGCGATCGTCGCGAACGCGTTCAACTCGCGTTCGACCGTCGCGATCACGTCGAACTCGATCGATTCGACCGACATCGCACCGGCCTCGATCTTCGAGAAATCGAGGATGTCGCTGACGAGCGCAAGCAGGCTCGTCGCCGACGTGCGCAACGTATGAACGCGATCATGCTGGGTCGCGTCGAGCGCCGAGCGCTCGAGCAGTTCGAGGTTGCCGAGAATCACGTTCAGCGGCGTACGGATCTCGTGGCTCATCGCCGCGAGAAACGACGATTTCGCCGCGTTGGCGGAATCGGCCGCGCGCACGGCCTCTTCCAGTTGCTGCACGAGTTGCCGCTTGGCGGTCATGTCCGCGACCGCGGCAATCAGCACGTCCGTGTCCTGGTAGCGCGCGCCGCACGCAATGAATTCGAGGTGCAGATGCGCGGCTTCCACGCCGCCCAGCATCAGGTCGTCGTGCAGTACGCCGCCTGCATCGCCGCGCGCCTGCCATGCATCGGCCACCTGGCTCGACAGCGCGTGATAGTCACCACCGATGCGCGCGACCATGTCGGTCAGCGCTGGGCTCACGAGCATGAAGCGCCCGTCGTCGCGCGCGATCAACCCGAGCCCGATCGGCGCCATCTCGATCACGCTGCGGCACAGTGCTTCGCTGTCGAACACGCGCTGCGAGCGCGCGTAGAGCGGAACGAACTCGCGCCGATGAAAGCGCAGCAGCAGGCCCCACATGACCACCAGTGCGAGCAGCGTCGCGACGCCGAGCGTGCCGGCCGGACGCGCGACGCCGGCCGCGATGTCGGTCCACGACAGCGCATAGGCAAGTGTCCAGCCCGTCGATTCCAGCTTGCCGTGAAACAACAGGAAACCGTCGCGGAACACGGGCGCGCCCGGCGACGACGCATCGCTCCACCGCGGATTCAGCTTCGACAGGCTTTCCATGCGACCGGTATCGCGCACCGACGGATCGATCGTGACAAGCCGGCCATCGGCCGTCTTGACATAGAACGTGCCTTCCGGGCGATAGTCGGCCAGCCATGAAAGCAGGTACTCGGGCGGATATTCGGTGACGAGCACGGCGAACGGCGTGCCGTTGTCGCGCGCCTCGGCAGCAATCCGGATGCGTGACTGGCCCGACACGGGATCGATGAACGGCTCCAGCCAGCGCACATGCGGACGCTTGTCGGCGATGTCCGAATACGGATGCTCGAAATCGACGCGCAGCGCATCCAGCACACTTGCGCGGCTTTCCGGCGAAACCAGCGCCGGATCGTCGCGGTCCCGGTGGGGAATCAGCGCGAACACACCCGTGCGCGTACTGTAGTGGTAGCCCTCGAGCGTGCGCCCGCGATTGATCGAACTGGCTGCGCAGATGCGCGACAGCAGCATCGACAGCGACAGATAGCGCGCGACTTCGGCCCGGTTGCCGGTTTGCGCCGGCACACCGACGATGAGCGACGGATACGGCCGGGTCTCGATGCGTTGGTCATCGATGAAGAATCCGTCGACGATCGCCGCCGGCGCATCGCTGGCCTCCTGCCAGATCAGTTGCGCGTTCGCGACGCCGTTACGGAACGACGTTTCGCTTACCTGGATTTCGTTGAGCGTCTGCTCCAGGCCGTTCAGGTAGTTGCGCCGCGCCCCTTCGACATAGCCCGAGACGATCGACACCATCCCGAGACCGCAGGCGATCAGGACAAGGATGGTAACGACGATTCCGCCGCCGAACACCGAAATGCTCTGATAGCGACGAAGGGATTGAAGGGGGCTCGGCGACATGACGCACGGCGACGATCGCGAACGCGGCCGGAACGAGGTCGCGCCGGCACCCGTGATCGTCTCGGAAAACACCTGAAAAGAAGGGATTTCCGATCATGCCAAAGGCTCGCAGGGGCGTCCTCATCGCATGAACCATTTCGTACATGTTGGGTCGCCCGACATCACATTTTCGGACTTGACCGAAATTTGATGCGACAAATCCGAGTCGTTTTTGAATGGCATCGATCGATGCGTTCGGCGGATCGACGGTTCGGACGATGCATTTTCAGGACGTTGGCTTGGGGAGAGGGTCCCGTTCGTGCCGCCGTCCTGCTGCGCGTTGACAGAGCGAATACGAACCGTTCCGACGATTGTCCGGCCGAGTCGGCAGAAGAGGGGAGGTTTCGCGGATCGGCGTGAAGCCTCATGAAAAGCTTCGCTTCGACGAAGGCCGAGCCGGCGATGGTGCACGAGACACCATCGCCGTTCGGCCGGCCCATCCGGCACACATGCCGAACGGGCCTCGGATCGACGTCGCGACAACACGACGTGCCCGGGAAGCGGATGTCGCTGCAACGACCGCCGCCTCCCTACGCGAGACCGATCAGTTCCGGATGGTGCCGAAATTGATACCCGCGAGCGGCACCTTGGCTGCGCCTCCGTTCACGCCATTGCCGCGCATCTGGCCGCCGTTGACACCGGCCAGCCCGCCGTAGAACTGGGTGTAGCCGGCCTTGTAGTCAACACTGCTTCCCGAGTTCGAATTATCGACGGAGCCGAAGTTTGCGCCTGTCAGGCCGCCCAGCCACGCATTCTGCCCGCCGGACACCCGCCCCGTGGACGACCCCGACGCGATCTTGCCGTCGTTTTTCCCGACGAGACCGCCGACCACACTGCGATCGCCGCCCTTCGCCGAACCGGATGCGCTGGATGCATTGATCGACGCGCCCATGTGGTTATGGCCGACCAGGCCGCCGACGTAGCTGTCGTCGCCCGCGACGACGTTACCCGACGCGCTCGACGCCTGCACCTCGCCTTCGTTGCGCCCGATCAGGCCGCCTGCGCTGCCCGACCCGGCAATGTCGACGTCCCCGCGCGCGCTGGAACTCGTCACCCGGCCGGTATTCCAGCCGACGAGCCCGCCTGCGATGCCGTCCCCGCCCATCGATACGCTGCCGGCCGCCGACGAAGCATTCACGCTGCCGATGTTGGCGCCGACCAGACCACCCACCAAGCTCCCCTTGCCGACCTTCACCTTGCCATCGGCCGACGAACCGTCGATCTTGCCGTCGTTCCAGCCGACGAGACCACCGGCCTTCGCGTTGTTGCGACCTTTCACCGTACCGTGCGCATTCGATGCGACCACCGTGCCCGTGCTGCGGTTGCGGCCGACGAGGCCGCCCAGCTGGCTGTCGTCGCCGGTCGAGACGTCGCTGTTCGCGGTGGACGACTTGATCGAGCCCGCGTTATCCCCGACGAGCCCGCCCGCCACCGCGCCATTGCCGGCCTGAACGCTGCCGCTGGCTCTCGACGCCAGGATCGTCGCCCGGTTGACGCCGACGAGACCGCCGACCACGCTCGACGCACCGGCAACGACCTTGCCGCCCGCCGTCGACGAATCGATCTTGCCGTCGTTTTCCCCGACCAGGCCACCCGCCTTGGCCTTGTCACCCACGGTGACGTCGCCGGTCGCGTCGGATGCCTCGATCGACGCGCGGTTGTAGCCGACGAGGCCGCCCGCCGTCGCATCATGGCCGGCACGCACGCTCGCAGACGACGAAGCAGCCCTGATTACCCCGCTGTCGTTGTAGCCGGCGACGCCGCCGACGCGCGCGCCGCGGGCCAGGGCGGTAACGCTGCCTGCTACCTTCACCGCCGAGATGTTGCCCCGGTTGATACCGACCAGGCCGCCCGTCACGCCTGCCGACTCGCTGCTGACCTGTACGTCGACCTGGCTGTTACTGATGCTCGCCTCCCCGATATACGGCCAGATGACGGTGAGGTTTTCGCCAGCCAGACCGCCGACGGCCAGCGCATCCTTGTCACCCTGGACACGGCCGGAAACGAATGCACGATCGATCTTTCCGCTCAGGTTGCTGCCGACCAGACCGCCGACAATCGCGCGGCCGCTGCCGCTGACCAGGACGTCCTTCGCCTTCACGTTCGTGATGACGCCCCCCATGTTGTAGCCGGTCAATGCGCCGACGATGGCAGGCCTGCCATCGACCGGTGCGGATGCCCGCACCTTGAATTTGTCGAGCGTGAGGTTGGCGATACGGCCCGAATTGCCCGCGAACAACCCGACGAGCGCAGCGCCCGGGTTCGAGACCGACAGGTCGCGAACGGTATTGCCCAGACCGTCGAACACACCGCTGAACCCGTACTTGTCGCCGCCGAGGCTGCGGAACTGCGCACCCTTGCCGTCGATCAGATTGCCCAGCACGTAGCGGCCGTCCATGTTGCTTTCGACATCGCGCAGCCCCGCGAGATCGTGAATCACCCGATACGCTTCGCCGTTCGCCGAGAACGACGCATTGCGCCCCGACAGCGTGACCACCGCGTCGTCGTTCGTCAGCGTGTGGCCGCTGCCCGAGTTCAGCTCGAGGTGCGCGTTTTCGCCCGTCAACGTCAGCTTGTCCGCGAGTCGAATCTCACGCGCCGCGTTCAACGTCACGCCCGCGTTCGCGCCGCTCGCGTTCAGTGCGCGGTTCAGGTTGACGTTGCCCTGGCGCGACGTCAGCGCCAGCGTGTTGTCGCTCGCCCACGTCACCGCGTCGCCCACCGTCAGGTCGCCCGACGTGTTGGTCAGCGCCACATTCGTCGTGCCCAGGTTGCGCGACAGCGTGTCGCCGTCGATCGCGGCGTCGGCGTTGCCGTTGCCGCTATTGCCATTGATCCCGCCTCCAATGACGAGACCGCGCTTGGTGGCCGAGCCGACCCCCGCATTGGCTGCCTCGATCGTCCACAGGCCGGCCTTGCCCGACGCCGCACGCGTATCCACCTGCACGTCGCGTGACACCGTCACCCGCTCGCCGCG
>NZ_QTPV01000024.1:0-108753 GCF_003857985.1 Burkholderia sp. Bp9090 | reverse complement strand
TCTTCTCCCGCGCTGCGTTTCCGTTAGCGCGAAAGAGGCGTGATTCTAAGCACCTGCCGGCAATCGCGCAAGGGGTTCGATGGATTTTTCTTTCATCCCCGCCGATTCGGCCTTCCGGCCATGCCGGAGCACGAGACCGCTTATGGCGCAAAGAACGGACTAGAATGTGAGGTTCTTCGCCTCTTTCTATACGTATTTAATATGCGCCAGCGAATCGCCAAACGCCTCCCCCCCGACGCCGACAAACTGGTCGGCCTGTCGCTTGCGCTCTTCGCCTCGGGCAGTCGCATCGAGGATCGCTTCTGGGAAGCGAAGCTCGATGCGCTGCTTGCCAAGATTGTTCGCAACGGCAACCAGACCACGCTCGACGCAGCACTCGACCATCTGCAGCAGAACCACCCCGACGCCTATGGCGCGCTCGCCGACATGGCCGAGACGCATAGCGAATCGATGGTGATCGAACACGACGGCCAGCCGTACGATGCGCTGCTGGTCGCCGTTCCCGTTCTCGCCTGGACGCGCTACATGATCCCGTCGGGCCCGCTGAAAGGCGACGTCGCCGACGCACTGCGCACGCACCTGCAGGCGCACGTGCTCGCCACCGGCACGCTCGTCGGGCTGGCCCCGTTCCTGTACAGCATCGACCAGTTGCCGCGTCACCACGTCGAGACCTATCGGCTCGCCCAGCAGCTCGCACACGCGGCGCTCGGCCAGCACGCAGCCAAGCTCAGCTTCGGCGACCTGCCCGAAACCTCACCGATCCTGGCCGACCCACGCTTCCTGCTCGCCGTCGTCGCCGCGCCGGCCGGCGCACCGCTGTTTCGCTGGCAGGAGGAAGAACACGGCAACCGGATCGAACGCGGCCAGTGTCTCGAGCAATGGACTGCCCAGGGCGGCCCGAACCTGTCGGCTGCCCTGCCCGGCTGCGAGTTCGAATGCCTGCTTCCGGACGCGTACTACTCGGCCTGCCGCGATGCGGACGAGCGCATCCGTCCGCACACGGTCCGAACGGCCATCCGTTATCTTTTCGACACACTTGGTGCGGCACCGCAAGAGCTGCGCGCGGTGGTCGCGGGCTTCGGCGAGCGCCGGATCGACGAGTATCGCGTCGGCTTCACGCGACGTGCCAGCAACGACGTGATCTATGGCGTCGTGTGGCCGCTGTACGGTCGCGAGAACGGCGACGTGTCGATCGACAGCGCGACGCTGGAAGGCGAAGCCCCGATCGAAGGGCCGCTCGAGGAGATCGTGAGTCTGTTGAAGGAATGCGGCGTAACCGACGTCCGCCGGCACGCAGGCCGCTTCGAGCCCGAGTACTGCGACGACTGCGGCGTGCCGCTCTATGCGGATCCGCTCGGCGAGATCGTCCACGCGGAAATGCCGGAAGACGCATCGCCCGCCCAGCCGCACTTTCACTGATCGTGCAAGGCAGGCCCGCTGAGCCTGCCCAACGAAGCCGCTCCCGGTTCCTGCCGGAGCGGCTTTTTTTTCGTCCGCATTTCCCTCACGCGAAATTTCAGACTTTTCCTAATCCTTTCAGCCAAGCAGACATCGTGTAAGGTTTTTGTCATTATCGGAGCCACCCCATGCCGACGGCAGCTCAATGACTCACCTTACGGAGGTTGAATATGCGGTTCCTGGTGCTTAACTCAGACGCCGAACGGCGTGACGGACTGAAAGCCCTGCTGCGGCAGATCGACCGTCACGCCCGCATCAACGATGCACCCGATGGTTTCCAGGCGCGCCGGCTGCTGCGCACCCAGCGTTTCGACCTCGTTGCCATCGACTGGCTGGACGTCGGGCGGCACAGCGAACTCCAGGCGCTCTGCAGCGCCTGCTCGCCGACGCCCGCCGCGGTGCTGATCGACGAATCCACGCCGGAGGCCATCCAGCGCTTCTACAACTACGGCGTCGCGGGCGTGATCCCGCACTCCACACGGCCGCACCTGATCGTGCGGGCGCTCGAAATGGTTCTGCTGGGCGGCCATTACATCCCGCCGATCGCGCTCAGCCTGCTGCCTTCCGCCGCCGCGGCGCGTCACGATGCCCATTTCCAGACGCTCGCCGGATCGCTGCCGCGCCGCCCGCCAAGCAGCCTCCTGTCGCCTAGACAGGCGCAGATCATGCGCTTCGTCCATATGGGCAGCACCAACAAGATGATCGCCCGCACGCTCGGCATCAGCGAAGGCACCGTGAAGATCCACCTCGCCAGCATCTTCCAGCAGCTGGGCGCGGCAAACCGCGCTGCCGCAGTCGCGATCTACAACGGCTGGCTGTCGCCCCATCTCGAGGTGCTGCTGGCGAACCGCGATCGTGCAAGCAAGCCCGTCATCGGCGAACGCGGCCCGGTCCCCCTGCGCAAGCAACGGAACGACCGTCCATACCCGCTGCCTGCCGCGGACACCAGCACCCGCGACCTGCCGCTCGCGGCCGAACCGCGGGCGCGGTTTCGGCGCGACCGCTGATCGGACAGTCTCGATATTGCGACGGTCGACATGTGCGGATTCCCACCTTTGATGCTCAACGAGTAATATGGACCCATGGGTTTTCTTTTCACACCGCTTCCGCTCTGGGTTGGCATCGGTGGCTGGATCGCCGCCGTGGCGCTGCTCGTGCTCGCGCTCTGGAATCGTCCCTTCGTCCGGCTGCAGGACGCAACGCTCCAGCACGTGTGGCTCGCGCTCGTCACTGCGATCACGGTGCTGTGGGCCTCGAATGCGTGGCTCGAAGATGGCATCGTCATGCACCTGCTCGGCGCGACGCTGCTCGTCACGCTGTTCGACTGGACGCTTGCGCTGATCGCGATGGGTGCCGTCACGGCCGTCGCCGCGATCGTCTTCGATGCGCCGTGGCAAGGCATCGGTCTCACCTATCTGATCTACGGCGCGCTACCGGTCGCCGTGTCCGCGTTGCTGCAACGCGCCGCGATCGCGTGGCTCCCGCACAACCTCGCATCGTTCATCATCGGCCAGGGGTTCCTGTCACCGGCCATCGCGATCGTCTCGGTCGCCGCGGCCGCGGCCGGTGTCCAGCTCGCGCTCGCGGACGGCGTGCCCGTCGTGATTCCCGCCGGCTATCTGCTGAACACCGCGCTGCTCGCGCTCGGCGAAGCGTGGTTCACCGGCATGGCCACCGCGCTCATCGCTGTCTATCGTCCGGCGTGGGTCACGACGTTCGACGTTCGGCGCTATCGCCTCGGCGGCCCGCGCGCCTGAACGCGCCGGCCCCGATGCGAGCGGTGCGCGCGGCGATCCGTTTGCGCAGCGCGGGAGAGTGCAACGCCTACTGCCGCACAACTTTTTTACGCTAAGATTGAACTCCTGATCTTCATCGGGCATCTATACGTGCCCGATGCCTCATTTGCTCCTCACCAATAACCAGATGGACAGCTCACCTGCCTCGCTCCGGATTTTCCGGGCGCTCGGCAAGCTGGCGGCCTGTGTCGCGGGCCTGTCGCTTGCGCTTCCGGCACCGGTATTCGCCGACCTCCTCGACCAGCGCTCCGAACTGATCAACAAATTCGTCAACGAGATGCACGCCGATCCGATCGTCGCCGATTGTGCGGCGCACGGCAGCTTCATCGCCAGCACGTCGTCGGCCTTCGATCGCGTCGACTTCGCGCCGAACGCGTTCGAAAACGGCAAGGCGACGATCACGCCGTGGAACGATTCGTTCGATCAGGGCAAGCAGCGCGTGAAGGTCGACAACATCGTTACCGTGGATGGCCTTGGCGTCCACAGCGACGGCAGCGACCCGACACCGCTGAAATTCCGCTGCGGCTACGTCGGTCAGCAAATGCTTGCGTTCAGCTGGAACGATCCCGTGCCGCCGCTGAAGCCGCGCGTCGAGCGTCCGTCGTCGTCGACGAAGAAGTTCAACGGCAAGTCACACCGCGGCAAGGTGAAGGCCAAGGCATCCGGCCGCACCGGCAAGAAAGCCGTCGCAACGAAAAAATCCAGCGGCCAGAAGAATGCCGTGAAGAAGAAAACCGCGAAGAAGTCCTGATACGGCGGAGCGGCAACGACAGAAGCCAAAAAGCCGGCACATCATGCGATGCGCCGGCTTTTTCATATCGACGACGATGCGCTTACGCGAACGTCTCGACGTGCACCAGGATTGCCGCCAGCATTGCAGCGCCAAGCGCCGCGCTCCGTTCGCCATTCCAGCCGACCCGCTCGTCGGGCAAGTTCGCGTTGTCCTTGAACGGCATCTCGAGCGTCAGCGACAGGCAGCCGAACTGATGGCCGATGTACTTCGACGCGAGCTTGAGCGCGTCTTCCTTGTACTTGCTCGCCGCATAGCCGTGCTCGGTCTGGAAATCCGGGCTCGCGACCTTGAACGCTTCGATGAACGCGGTCTGCTCCCTGCCCTGCTGCTCGGTAAAGCTCGGCAGCATCTCCGAACCCGCAACGAACACGTACGGCAGATCTTCGTCGCCGTGAATGTCGAAGAACATGTCGCAGCCGATCGCATGGATCGCATCGCGCACGGCCAGCACTTCGGGGCTGCGCTCGGCATCGGGCTCCATCCACTCGCGATTCAGGTTCGCGCCCGCCGCGTTGGTGCGCAAGTTGCCGTGCACGCTGCCGTCCGGATTCATGTTCGGGACGATGTAGAACGTCGCGCGGTCGTACAGCTTGCGCGCCACCGGATCGCCCGCCCAGTCGCCCCATCCGGCCAGCCGCTTGACGAGCCCTTCGACGAACCACTCGGCCATCGTCTCGCCCGGGTGCTGGCGCGCGATGATCCATACCTTCTTCTTCGGTGCCCCGTCGACTTCCGGCGTACCGAGCGTCAGCAGCGACATCGGACGGCCTTCGACCGTGCGGCCGAGTTCGACGACGCTCGCCTGCGGCAATTGCTGAACCGCGCCGAGGAACGCCGCATGGCGCTCTTCCGAGTACGGCTCGAAATACGCGTAGTAGATGCTGTCGAACTCGGGCGCATGGTCGATGGTCATCGTCTTGCCGTCGAATGTCGTCGGCACGCGGAACCAGTCGACCCGGTCGTAGCTCGCGACTGCACTGTAGTTGCGCCATCCCGACGGATACGCGCATTCGGCTGCATTCTCGAACGACATCACGCACCGCTCGCCGCGCGCGCCCGTCAGGCGAAAGTAGAACCATTGCGCGAATTCCGAGCGGTTGTCGCCGCGTATGCGCAGCCGGATCGCGTCCGGGCTATCGCACGACACGACGTCGACGGCGCCTGCGTCGAAATTGCTGGTGATCGAAAGGGTCATCTGTCTCTCCAATTGCGACCGGAGCGGGCGGTCTGCCACGTGTCCGGCCTCATGCATGCACCGGCCGTCTCGTGAACGGCCGGCTCGGTCACTCGCCGATTCGCCGGCGATATACGTAAGTCGAATCGTTCGACGCAGCGGCATCGAACGCGTAGTCTTCCACCGCGAAATCCTTCAGCGCGGCCGGCTCGGAGATGCGGTTCTCGACGATATAGCGCGCCATCAGGCCACGGGCGCGTTTCGCATGGAAGCTGATGATCTTGTAGCGGCCGCCCTTCCAGTCCTCGAACACCGGCGTGACGATCGGCGCGGCCAGCAGTTTCGGCTTGACCGACTTGAAGTACTCGGTCGACGCGCAGTTGACCAGCACACGTGCCGCGCCGCTGCGCGTCTCGAGCTGCTCGTTCAGTGCCCGCGTGATGCGGTCGCCCCAGAACGCATACAGATCCTTGCCGCGCGCGTTCGCGAAACGCGTGCCCATCTCGAGCCGGTACGGCTGCAGCAGGTCGAGCGGGCGCAGCAGCCCGTACAGGCCCGACAGCACGCGCACATGCTGCTGCGCATAGTCGAGATCGGCGGCCGACAGCGATTTGGCATCGAACCCTTCGTACACGTCGCCGTTGAACGCGAGCACCGCCTGCTTCGCATTGGCCGTCGTGAAGGTCGGCGACCAGTCCGCGTAGCGCTGGAAGTTCAGCCGCGCGAGCGGATCGGAGATGTCCATCAGCGTCGAGATATCCTGCGGCGACAGCTTGCGCAGGCCGTCGATCAGTTCCGACGCATCGTCGACGAATGCAGGCTTCGTGTAAGACGGGACGTGGGCGGGCGTATCGTAGTCGAGGGATTTGGCTGGGGAGAGAACGATTATCATAGAGGCTCGCTGGCACGCCGTGCCTTGCGGTCAGACGAAAACCACCGATTGTAACGAATGACCCGCTCCCTCGCCCCGCATGCCGCACATCGCGTCGTGCTCGACTCGAACGTCTGGATCGACATACTCGTATTCGACGACCCGGCCACCCGCCCGATCCGGGCTGCGCTCGAACGCGGCACGCTGGCCGCCGTGATCGACGGCCGCTGCCTGAACGAACTCGAGCTCGTGCTCGACTATCCGCAGTTCCAGGCGCGCGCGATCGACAAGGCCGACGCGCTCGCGACCGTCGCCCGCCTGACGCGCCTCGTCGAGCCGCCGCCCGTCGACGCCGACGCGCCGCCGCTGCCGAAGTGCAAGGACCGCGACGATCAGAAGTTTCTCGAGCTCGCGCGCGCCGCGCAGGCCGACTGGCTCGTGTCGAAGGACCGTGCGCTGCTCAAGCTCGCGAAGCGCACCGCACGCGACTTCGGCTTCCGGATCGCGCAGCCCGCGCCATTTACCGAAGCCTGCGCGCTCGATGCCGCGTCGGCCCCCACCACCACGCCGGCCTGACGAGCCCGGCGCCACCCGCTTGCGACCGTATCGATGAACGCTCCTACCGACATGCCTACGACTCCCGTTTTCCCCTCGCGCCTGCCGAACGTCGGCACGACGATCTTCACGGTGATGAGCGCGCTCGCCGCCGAGAAAGGCGCCGTGAACCTCGGCCAGGGCTTCCCGGATTTCGACTGCGACCCGCGCATCGTCGACGCGGTCGCGGCCGCGATGCGCAACGGTCACAACCAGTATCCGCCGATGGCCGGCGTCGCGCCGTTGCGCGATGCGATCGCCGACAAGATCGCGCAGGTCTACGGCCGCCGCTACGATCCGGCCACCGAGATCACGGTCACGGCCGGCGCGACGCAGGCCCTGCTGACGGCGATCCTGTGCGCGGTGCATCCCGGTGACGAAGTGATCGTCGTCGAACCGACCTACGACAGCTATCTGCCTTCGATCGAACTGGCCGGCGGCAAACCCGTGTTCGTCACGCTGGAAGCGCCCGACTATGCGATCCCGTTCGATCGCCTGGCCGCCGCGATCACGCCGAAGACGCGGATGATCATGATCAACACGCCGCACAACCCGACCGGCACCGTGTGGCGCGAGGCCGACATGCGCAGGCTCGAGGAGATCGTGCGCGGCACCAACGTGCTGATCCTGTCGGACGAAGTGTACGAACACATGGTCTACGACGGCGCGCGGCACGAGAGCGTCGCGCGCTACCCGGACCTGGCCGCGCGCAGCTTCATCGTGTCGAGCTTCGGGAAGACCTACCACGTGACGGGCTGGAAGGTCGGCTACGTCGCGGCGCCTGCCGCGCTGACCGCGGAGTTCCGCAAGGTCCATCAGTTCAACGTGTTCACGGTGAACACGCCGATGCAGATCGGGCTCGCCGACTACCTGCGCGATCCGGCGCCGTACCTGACGCTGGCCGGCTTCTACCAGAAGAAGCGCGACTTCTTCCGCGCCGGCCTCGAGCGCACGCGCTTCAAGCTGCTGCCGTGCACCGGCACGTACTTCCAGTGCGTCGACTATTCGGCGATCAGCGATCTGCCCGAAGCGGAATTCTCGAAGTGGCTCACATCGGAAATCGGCGTGGCGGCGATTCCGGTGTCGGCGTTCTACCACGAGCCGCACGAGTCGGGCGTCGTGCGCTTCTGCTTTGCAAAGCAGGAAGGCACGCTCGCATCCGCACTCGAACGGCTCGCGCGCCTGTAAGGCTTGCCTCGGCAGCCGGGCGCGGCACGACATCGCGCCCGCACCGCGCTTACGAACGCGCGGCGCTCGCCGCCTCGACGTAGGCCTTGCGATCGGCCGCCACGCGCTGCGCGGCCGGCCGCTCGCCGACCAGCTTAGCGTGCGCCTTCCAGTCGATGCCGGCGTCGAGCAGGAAATCGCGGCCGAAGACGGCCTTCGTCGCCATCCCGATCACCGGCAGGTGGATCGCTGCGGCAATGTCCGCAAGACTGAACGTGTCACCGAGCACGTACGGCGAGAACTGCGTCATCCGCTTGAACGCATCGATCGCGCGCGGCAGGCGCTTCTCGACGTGCGCCTTCATCCCGTCGCTGACCTTGCCGCCGAAAAACGCTTCCGTATAGACCTCGCGCGCGGTCCATTCGAGATACAGCTCGAGCGTCTCGACGAGTTCGCGCACCTTCGCGGCCGCGAACGGCCCTGCCGGGAAAATGGCCTTGTCGGGAAAACGCGCGGCCAGATACTCGATGATCACCTGCGACTCGAACAGCGCGCCCTCTTCCGTCTTCAGGAACGGAATCTTGCCGAGCGGCGAATCGGCAAGCAGTGCCGGATCGTTGATCGGCAGACCGCATGCCGATTCCTCGAACGGGATGCCATGCTCGAGCAGGACGAACTTCACCTTGTTGTAATAGTTGGACAACGGAATACCGCACAGCTGTAGCATCGGAGTCTCCTTCGTTGCTGAGGCGCGGCCACAGTGATGCCGGCCACATCGGGATGCGTCGCGCTGAAAAGCACGTTCGTGCTAGTCTAAAGCAGTTTCGCGTCCGTCAAGACAACGATACATCCGCTGCGGCATCACCCTCACGGGTAGGCGCGCAAGCCCGCGCAACATGCGGCGCCGCAACCCCGCCATTCGATGGAGACACACTCGCATGAGTGCTGAACTGCTGGCCTCGCGTCCGCCCGAAAGCGAATCGACGCTCGTCCTCACGCTGTCCAATCCCGGCGCGCGCAACGCGCTGCATCCCGACATGTATGCGGCCGGCGTCGAAGCGCTCGCCACCGCCGAGCGCGATCCCGCGATTCGCGCGGTCGTGCTCACGGGGGCCGATCGCTTCTTTTGCGCGGGTGGCAACCTGAACCGGCTGCTCGACAACCGCTCGAAGGATCCGTCCTACCAGGCCGACAGCATCGATCAGCTCGGCGCGTGGATCACGGCGCTGCGCGCAACGACGAAGCCCGTGATCGCGGCCGTCGAAGGCGCCGCGGCCGGCGCGGGCTTCTCGCTCGCGCTCGCGTGCGACCTGATCGTTGCCGCGCACGATGCGAAGTTCGTGATGTCGTACGCACGCGTCGGCCTCACGCCCGACGGCGGCGGCTCGTGGTTCCTCGCACGTGCGCTGCCGCGTGCGCTCGCCGCCGAAATCCTGTTCGAGGGCAAGCCTGTCGCGGCCGAACGCCTGCATGCGCTCGGCGTCGTCAACCGGCTCGCCGCGCCCGGTGCCGCGCTGTCCGACGCGCTCGCGTGGGCCGACTCGCTTGCCGGCATCTCGCCGAACGCGCTGACACGCATCAAGTCATTGCTCGACGATGCGACCGCGCAGCCGCTCGATGCGCACCTCGGCACCGAGCGCGATCACTTCGTCGCGTCACTGCATCACGCGGACGCGTTCGAAGGCATTACCGCATTTCTCGAGAAACGCCAGCCGCGCTACAAGCGCTGATCCGGCGCGCGGCCACCGCTCGAACGCCGGTTCCGCCGCCTCGGCGACACGCGCGCGCAGGCGCGTGGCCGCACGTTGCCGTCGCCTGCAGCCCGCATCGATCCATGCTCTAATGACCGCCTGTCGCGGCGCCCTGTCGGCGCCGTTTTCGCGCATGCAATAAAGGAGTTGACGATGATCGACGTCTACAGCTGGGCGACCCCGAACGGCCACAAGGTACACATCATGCTCGAGGAAACAGGCCTCGCGTATCGTGCGCATCCGGTCGATATCGGTGCGGGCGACCAGTTCGAGCCCGAATTCCTGAAGATCAGCCCGAACAACAAGATCCCCGCGATCGTCGACGCGGACGGCCCCGGCGGCAAGCCGATCTCGCTGTTCGAATCCGGCGCGATCCTCATTTACCTGGCGGAAAAGACCGGCAAGTTCCTGCCGACCGAGCCAGCCGCACGCTACGCGACGCTCGAATGGCTGATGTTCCAGATGGGCGGCGTCGGCCCGATGCTCGGCCAGGCGCATCACTTCCGGCTGTATGCGCCGGAGAAGATCGCGTACGCGGTCAATCGCTACACGAACGAAGCGAAGCGCCTGTACAACGTGATGGAAAAGCGCCTCGGCGAATCCGCCTATCTCGCGGGCGACACGTACACGATCGCGGACATTGCGACGTTCCCGTGGACGCGTTCGTGGCAAAACCAGGGCATCGTGCTCGACGAACTGCCGAACGTGAAGCGCTGGCATGAAGCCATTGCCGCGCGTGCCGCCGTGCAGCGCGGCGTCGAAGTACTCGCGTCGCTGCGCAAGCCGCTGCAGGACGACAAGGCACGCGAGATGCTGTTCGGCGCGACGCAATACGCGAAGCACTGAAGCACCGCGCGCCCTGCGACGCAGCGGCATCCGTCGCTGCCGCCGCGCGCATCAGAAGTAGTGCAGCGTAATGAATTCCGCCGAACAAACGAGCAACGGCGCATCCGGACGCTCGACCTGCATCGACACCGACCACGTCACCTGCACGCCGCCCCGCGCGGCCTGCGCGGCCTCCTTCACCGCGAACAGCGCGCGCACGCGCGCGCCGACCGGCACCGGCTTCAGGAACCGCACGCGGTTCAGTCCGTAGTTCACGCCCATCTTCTGCTCGAAGCGCATCGCATCGGTCATCAGCGCGGGAATCAGCGACAGCGTCAGGAAGCCGTGCGCGATCGGGCCGCCGAACGGCGACTCGCGCCGCGCACGCTCGGGATCGACGTGAATCCACTGGTGATCGCCGGTCGCGTCGGCGAACCCGTCGACCCGGCGCTGGTCGATCTCGACCCAGCCGCTCGCGAGCGGTTCCGCGCCGACCCGCTCGAGCAGCGCTTGCGTCGACGCGATCAGCGGCAATGTCACGTCCGTCATGCACCCGCTCCTTGCGGATGGCGCAGCCCGAAGATCACCTTGGTATGCACGGTGATCACCGTGTCGCCGGCACCGTTGAGGCCGATCCACTCCGTCGACACGATGCCGCGATCGGGCTTGCTCGCCGACACGCGCTTGTCGTGGACCTTCTGGTACATCGTGATCGTGTCGCCGGCACGCACGGGCTTGAGCCAGCGGATCGAATCGATGCCGGGCGAGCCCATGCTGGTCGAATCCGGCCCGAGCTTCTTGATGAGCAGGCTCATGAACACCGAACACGTATGCCAGCCGCTCGCGACCAGTCCACCGAACGGCGAGGCCTTGCCGGCTTCCTCGTCGAGGTGGAACGGCTGCGGATCGTAGCGTTGCGCGAACGCCTTGATGTCGTCCGGTTCGAACGTATAGCGGCCGATTTCGGTCGTACTGCCGACTTCCAGATCTTCGTAACTGATACCCACTGTCTATCTCCTGTAGCGCGCTCGCGCGTCGCCGTCATGCCGCGTCGGTCTGCGCGAAATCCGGCAGGGCCGCGATGCGCGCAAGGTGATGATCGGTGTCGCCGAGGGTCGTCTCGATGATCGACAGCCGCTTGAACAGGTGTGCGGCGGCGACCTCGTTGGTCACGCCCATGCCGCCGTGCAGTTGCACGGCCTGCTGGCCGACGAAGCGCGCGGCCGCGCCGACCCGCGCCTTCGCGGCCGACACCGCCTTGCGCCGCGCGTCGGCGTCGCCGCCCGCGTAACGCACGGCGGCCAGGTAGGTCAGCGAACGCGCCTGCTCGGCGTGAATCAGCATGTCGACCATCCGGTGCTGCAGCGCCTGGAAGCGCGCGATCGGCACGCCGAACTGTTCGCGCGTCTTCGTGTATTCGACCGTCGCGCGGTTCAGTTCGTCGAGTGCGCCGGCCGCTTCCGCGCAGAGCAGGAAGGTCGCGTAATCGGCAATCTGCTCGAGTGCGGCCGCATCGCGTGCGCCGCCCGTCAACTGCCGCGCGGGCGTTTCCTTGAACTCGATCGTCGCGGCGCGCTGGCCGTCGATCGTCCGGTAGTCGACGAGCTTCACGCCCGCGGCATCGCGATCGACGACGAACAGGCCGATGCCGCCGCCGTCGACGCGCGCGGGCACGATCCACACATGGGCCTGTGCGCCGTGCTGAACGATCGACTTGATGCCGGTCAGCCGGTACGTGCCGCCCTGCTCGCGCGCATGCGTTTCGAGTTCGTACAGGTCGTAGCGCGCCCGCGGTTCGTGGAATGCAACGGCAACGCGCTTCTGCCCTTGTGCGACCGCTTCCAGCAGCGCGGCATCGTCGCCCGTGCCGGACCCGGCGATGCGCAGCGCCTCGATACCGACCGCCGTCGCCCAATACGGCTCGACCACGAGTGCGCGGCCGAGCTCCTGCATCGCGACCAGCATGTCGACCGGGCCGCCGCCGAATCCGCCATGTGCGTCGGGCACGGGCAGCGCGGTCAGGCCCAGCTCCGCGAATGCGCTCCATTGTGCATCCGACACGCCCGCCTCGCTGCGCACGATGGCCTGGCGCGCGTCGAAACCGTATTGCTCGCCGAGATAACGGCGCAGCGCGTCGGCGAACTGTTGCTGCTCGTCGGTAAAGCTGAAATCCATGGTTGTCTCCGTTCCCTGATCACAGCCCCAGGATCATCTGCGCGACGATGTTCTTCTGAATCTCGTTCGAACCACCGTAGATCGAAGTCTTCCGGTAATTGAAGTAGTACGCGGCGAGCGGCGCCGCATCGTCGTCGCCCGCGCTGCTGTGTTCGCGCTCGCCCTCGAGGAACGGGACATCGAATGGCGCGGCGAGCGGCCCGATCGCCTCGAACATCAGCTCGGTGAGCGCCTGCTGCACCTCGGTGCCCTTGATCTTCAGCATCGATGCCTCGGGGCCCGGCCCCTTGCCGCTCGTCTCGCGGCTCACGACGCGCAGCACCGTCACCTCGAGCGCCATCAGCTCGACCTCGAGCGCCGCGATCTTCGCGGCAAACACGGGATCGGCGAGCAACGGCTTGCCGTTCTTGCGCTGGTTCGACGCCACGCGCTTCAGGAATGCGAGCTCGCGCTTCGACGCGCCGACGCGTGCAATGCCGGTGCGCTCGTGGCCCAACAGGTATTTCGCGTAGGTCCAGCCGCGGTTTTCATCGCCGACGAGATTCTCGACGGGCACCTTCACGTCCTCGAAGAACACCTCGTTGACTTCGTGATCCTCGTCGAGCGTGATGATCGGACGCACGGTGATGCCGGGCGTCTTCATGTCGATCAGCAGGAACGAGATGCCCTCCTGCTTCTTCGCCGCCGGATCGGTGCGCACGAGACAGAACATCATGTCCGCGTACTGGCCGAGTGTCGTCCAGGTCTTCTGGCCGTTGACGACGTAGTGATCGCCGTGGCGTTCGGCGCGCGTGCGCAGCGATGCGAGATCCGATCCGGAGCCCGGCTCCGAGTAGCCCTGGCACCACCAGTCGGTGCCGTCGAGAATGCGCGGCAGATAATGGCGCTTCTGCGCTTCGCTGCCGTATTTCATCAGCACCGGCGCGACCATCGACACGCCGAACGGCAGCACCGTCGGCGCGCCGATGCGCGCGCACTCCTCATCCCAGATGTGCCGCTGCGTCGCGTTCCAGTCCGGGCCACCGTATTCGGCCGGCCACGCGGGCGCGGACCAGCCGCGCTGGCCGAGAATCCGGTGCCAGCTCGCGAAATCCTCGCGGTCGAGTCGTTTGTGATCGAGTACCTTGGCGCGCAGTGCGTGAGGCAGATTGGCCTCGAGCCAGGCGCGGACGTCGACGCGGAACGCGTCGTCGGCGGGGGAATAATCCAGATCCATGCGCAGTGTCTCCTGACCGCGGCCGTCCCCGGCCAAGGACACACACTGCATACGTCATTGCAGCGGTTCTTTCAGCGCGGCAGGAATCGGCAGCGGCATCACGTCGATGCCTTCTTCGGCCAAGGATTGCGCATCCTCCGGCGTCGTGACGCCACGAATGCTGCGTGCCGGCGCCTCGTTGTAATGGATGCGCCGCGCTTCCTCGGCGAAGCGCTCGCCCACGTTCTCGGTCTTCTCCAGCACCTCGCGCAGCGCGCGCATCACCTGCGCCTGCAGCGCACGCGGATCGGCCGGCTGTGCCTGCGTCGCGCCCGACAGGTTCAGGCGAGGCGCCGACGGCATCCGGTTGATCTCGGTCGTCCCGCATACCGGACATTCGACCAGCTTGCGGGACAACTGCGCTTCGAACTCATCGGCGGAAGCGAACCAGCCTTCGAACCGATGGCCGTGCGGGCACTGTAAATCGAGGACCTTCATGCTGAATCAGGGCGTGTGACGAGTGTAGCGCAAAACGCGCTTTTGTGAACGATCGTGCTAAACCAGGATCGCGCGGCCGGCCAGCAACCGCGTCACCCGATTGTAACGCGGCGCCCCACCCGCCGCTGACGCGTCGTCAGGGCTGCTCGACCGGACCCAGCGGCCAGGCGCCGGACAGCACCTTGTCGAGCCACATCGTGCCGATGATCGTCTTCACGTCGGTGATCTGGCCCGTGCGCACCCACTCCTGCAGGTCGGGCAGCGTCGCCGTGAAGGTTTCGAGGAATTCGCCTTCGTCGAGCTTGCGCTCGCCGGCAGTCAGGCCGCGCGCGAGATACAGGTCGATGAATTCGGTCGAATAGGAAATGATCGGGTGAATCCGGGCCAGGAACACGTATTCGCGTGCCGTGTAGCCGGTTTCCTCGCGCAGTTCGCGCACCGCGCAGGCGAGCGCGCCTTCGTTCGGATCCAGCTTGCCGGCCGGGAATTCGGCCATGACCTTGCCGATCGGATAGCGGTACTGGCTTTCCATCAGCACGCGGCCGTCGTCGAACAGCGGGATCACCATCACCGCGCCCGGGTGCTGGACGTATTCGCGCGTGGCCTGCTTGCCGTCCGGCAGACGGACGGTATCGCGCTTCAGCTTGAGGAACGAGCCTTCGAAAATCGCCTCGCTCTCGAGGCAGGTTTCGGTCAGCGCGGCGTCGTGATTGGGTAGTTCGGCCATCGGCGGCTCCAAGAATGAGCGCGACGGCCGAAGCCGTCAGCGTCGTTTGACGAGATACTGGAACGTGAAGCCGGGGAACGCGAACACGACAAAGAGACTGAACGTGATCGCGTAAAACTGCCAGCCCTGTTCGAAGCGGTTGCCGGCGCGCGACTCGAGCCAGAAGCCGAGCGCGCCGACGACGAAATACAGCACGATCAGCTCGCCGATCCGAACCCACGCGTTCTTCTTCGTCGCACCGATCGGCACGACGGCGAAGAGGCGTTGGTTCAGGAACGGCAGGTTGGCGCAGACGAGCGCCAACAGCACGATGAACCAGCCGGCTGCCGACATTACAGCGGCAGCGTGTGACGAATCGCCTGCAGGCAGGCCGTCAGCAGCGGGCTCGGGATCAGGCCGAGCACGACGACCGCGAGGCCGTTCAGCACGAGGATCGTGCGCTTGCAGAAATCGCCGGTGACCGGAGTCGTATCCTGCGGTGCATCGAAGTACATCAGCTTGACGATGCGCAGGTAGTAGAACGCGCCGAACAGCGACGTGATCACGGCCAGCACGGCCAGCCACGTGAGACCCGCATTGACGGTCGCCTCGAGCACCGCGAGCTTCGCGTAGAAGCCGACGGTCGGCGGGATACCTGCCAGCGAGAACATCATGACCATCATCACGAACGCGAACACCGGGCTGCGCTTGTTGAGGCCCTTGAAGTCGTCGATCGTTTCCGCTTCGAAATCGCGGCGTGCGAGCAGCATCACCACGCCGAACGAGCCGAGCGTCGTGATCAGGTAGACGATCGCGTAGAACATCGCCGAGCTGTATGCGTTCGCCGGTGCGGCCGCGTCGCCCTTCACGATGCCGGCGAGCAGGCCGAGCAGCACGAAGCCCATGTTCGAGATCGCCGAATACGCGAGCATCCGCTTGATGTTGCGCTGGACGATACCGGTGATGTTACCGACGATCAGCGACAGCGCGGCGAGGATCACGAGCGCGGTCTGCCAGTTCTGTGCGAGCGGCAGCAGGCCCATCACCAGGAAACGCAGGCCCCACGCGAACGCGGCAACCTTCGGGCCGCCGCCGACGAACAGCGTCATCGCGGTCGGTGCGCCCTGGTAGACGTCCGGCACCCACATGTGGAACGGCACGGCGCCGAGCTTGAACGCGATACCGGCGACGATGAAGACCACGCCGAACATCAGCACGGCCGCGTCGGTGTTGCCGCCGACCGCCTTGTACACCTCGCCCAGCTCGAGCGAGCCGGTCGCGCCGTAGAGCATCGAGATGCCGTACAGCACGAAGCCCGACGCGAGCGCGCCCAGCACGTAGTACTTCATCGCGGCTTCGCTCGACTGCGCGGCATCGCGGCGCAGCGCGATGACCGCGTACAGCGACAGCGACATCAGTTCGAGGCCGAGGTACAGCGTCAGGAAGTTGTTGCCCGACACCATCACCAGCTGACCGAGCAGCGAGAACATGCCCAGCAGGAACACGTCGCCGCGGAACATGTCGCGGTCTTCGAGGTACTTGCGCGAATAGACGAGCGAGACCGCGAAGCCGATCGACACGACGGCCTTCATCATGCTCGCGAACGAGTCGACGACGACCATCCGCGAGAAGAAGTAGTACGGCTGCGGGTCGAGCGCCTGCACCGCGAACCACACGCCGGCGACGACCGACGAAACCACCGCGATCAGATAGGTCAGGCGGCGGCCAGCGGCACCGGTAAAGGTGTCGTTCAGCCATGCGACGACGATGGCGACCATCACCAGCGCGTCAGGCAACAGGACATTCATAGGAGCGTTCATGATCTTGAGTTCCTCCGCTCGCGATTACTGGGCCAGCGGCAGCTTCGACTGCGCGACTTGGGAGAGGAGGTTTTCCACGGAAACGTGCATCACGTCGGTGAAAGGCTTCGGATACAGGCCCATCAGCATCGTGAACGCGGCGAGCACCGCCAGCATCACGAATTCGCGACGGCCGATGTCTTTCAGCTTGGCAACGTGATCGTTCGCGACCGCGCCGAAGTACACGCGCTTGTACATCCACAGCGTGTAGGCCGCGCCGAGGATCAGCGTGAATGCCGCGCCGAATGCGATCCAGAAGTTGTACTGGACGGCCGCGAGAATCACCATGAACTCGCCGACGAAACCCGAGGTGCCCGGCAGGCCGCAGTTGGCCATCGAGAACAGCATCGCGAATGCCGCGAACTTCGGCATCACGTTCACGACGCCGCCGTAATCGGCGATCTGACGCGAGTGCACGCGGTCGTACAGCACGCCGATGCACAGGAACATCGCGCCCGACACGAAGCCGTGCGAGATCATCTGGACGATCGCGCCTTCGACGCCAAGCTGGTTGAAGATGAAGAAGCCGAGCGTGACGAAGCCCATGTGCGCGATCGACGAATACGCGACCAGCTTCTTCATGTCGGCCTGCACCATCGCGACGAGACCGATGTAGATCACCGCGATCAGCGACAGCGTGATCACGACCGGTGCCAGGAAGTGGCTTGCGTCAGGCGTGATCGGCAGCGAGAAGCGCAGGAAACCGTATGCGCCGAGCTTCAGCATGATCGCCGCCAGCACGACCGAGCCGCCCGTCGGCGCTTCCACGTGCGCGTCCGGCAGCCAGGTGTGCACCGGCCACATCGGCACCTTCACCGCGAACGCGAGGAAGAAGGCGATGAACAGCAGGATCTGCGGCGTCATCGCGATCTTGGCGCCCTGCCACGTCGCGAGGTCGAACGAATGCGTCTGCGTGTACAGGTAGATCAGCGCGACCAGCATCAGCAGCGAGCCGGCCAGCGTGTACAGGAAGAACTTGAACGCCGCGTACACGCGGTTCGGGCCGCCCCACACGCCGATGATGATGTACATCGGGATCAGGGTCGCCTCGAAGAACACGTAGAACAGCAGGCCGTCAGCCGCCGAGAACACGCCGATCATGATCCCGGACAGGATCAGGAAGGCCGCGAGGTACTGCGCGACGTTCTCGGTGATCACTTCCCACGCGGCGATCACGACGATCACCGTGATCAGCGCGGTCAGCACGACGAACCACATCGAGATGCCGTCGACGCCGAGGTGGTACGAGATCTTGAAGCGTTCGATCCAGGTCGACTGCTCGACGAACTGCAGCGCAGCCGTGCTCGAGTCGAAGCCCGTGATCAGCGGGACCGTGACCGCGAGACCGAGCAGCGAGCCGATCAGCGCGACCCAGCGGGCCGTCCCCGGATTTTTGTCGTTACCTACCGCGAGTACCAGGAGGCCGAAAACGATCGGCAACCAGATCGCGGTACTGAGAATCGGAAAAGCGTGCATTGTTCTTGTCCCCTCGCCTTATTTGCCGCCGAGCGTTACAAACAGGGTCAGGAGCCCCAGCATGCCGATGATCATGGCGAACGCGTAGTGATAGATGTAACCGGATTGGAGGAAGCGGATCACGCCGGCGAACCAGCCGATGAACTTGGCGCTGCCGTTGACGAGGCCGTCGATCACGACGACGTCGCCTTCCTTCCACAGGCCGCGGCCGATCGCCACCGAACCACGGGCGAACACCACTTCGTTGATCTTGTCCATGTAGTACTTGTTGTCGAGCAGCGTGTAGATCGGGCCGAACGCGCGGCGGATCACGGCAGGCAGCTCAGGACGCTTCAGGTACAGGAACCACGCGACCACGACGCCGGCAATCGCGAGCCACAACGGCAGCGTCGTCAGCGAGTGCAGGCCCATCGCGGCCCAGCCGTGGAATTCCTTGCCCAGCTCTTCGAGGCCCGGGTGGTTTTCGCCGATGAAGATCACCTTGTCGAATGCCACGCCATGTTCGAAGAAGCTGCCGTACAGCATCGGGCCGATCGCGATCGCACCGATGATGACCGACGGAATCGCGAGCAGCACGAGCGGCAGCCACACGACCCACGGGGTCTCGTGCGGTTCGTGCGCGTGGTCGTCGTGACCGTGGCCGTGGCCGTGATCGTCGTGGCCGTGCGCGGCCGCCATGCCCATCGGCGATTCAGGATGCTTCGGGTTGCGGAAGCGCTCTTCGCCGTGGAACACGAGGAAGTACATGCGGAACGAGTACAGCGCCGTCACGAACACGCTTGCGACCACTGCGAAGTACGCGAAGCCCGAACCCGCGAGATGCGATTCCTTCACGGCCTCGATGATCGAATCCTTCGAGTAGAAGCCCGAGAAGAACGGCGTGCCGATCAGTGCGAGCGAGCCGATCAGCGACGTGATCCACGTGATCGGCATGTACTTGCGCAGGCCGCCCATGTTGCGGATGTCCTGGTCGTGGTGCATGCCGATGATCACCGAGCCCGCACCGAGGAACAGCAGCGCCTTGAAGAACGCGTGCGTCATCAGGTGGAACAGCGCGACCGGGTACGCGGATACGCCGAGCGCGACGGTCATGTAGCCGAGCTGCGACAGCGTCGAATACGCGACCACGCGCTTGATGTCGTTCTGGATGATGCCGAGGAAACCCATGAACAGCGCCGTGATCGCGCCGATCACCGTGATGAACGACAGCGCGGTATCCGACAGTTCGAACAGCGGCGACATGCGCGACACCATGAAGATGCCGGCGGTCACCATCGTCGCCGCGTGAATCAGCGCGGAGATCGGAGTCGGGCCTTCCATCGAGTCGGGCAGCCACACGTGCAGCGGGAACTGTGCCGATTTACCCATCGCGCCGATGAACAGGCAGATACAGGCGACGGTCAGCAGGCCCCAGTCGGTGCCCGGGAAGTGCAGGCTGGCGAGCTCGGCACGCTTCGCGAACACTTCGCCGTAGTTCATCGAACCCGCGAACGCGAGCAGCAGGCCGATGCCGAGCAGGAAGCCGAAGTCGCCCACGCGGTTCACGAGGAACGCCTTCATGTTCGCGTAGATCGCGCTCTCACGCGTGAAGTAGAAGCCGATCAGCAGGTACGACACCAGACCCACCGCTTCCCAGCCGAAGAACAGCTGCAGGAAGTTGTTGCTCATCACGAGCATCAGCATCGAGAACGTGAACAGCGAGATGTACGAGAAGAAGCGCTGGTAGCCGTCCTCTTCCTGCATGTAGCCGATCGTGTAGACGTGCACCATCAGCGACACGAAGGTCACGACGACCATCATCATCGCCGTCATCGAATCGACGAGGAAGCCGACTTCGAGCTTCAGCGAGCCGACCCGCATCCATTCGTAGACGGTCGCGTTGAAGCTCGCGCCGCCCATCACGACGTCGGCGAAGACTTTCGCCGACAGGAGGAACGCGATCATCACGCCGAGGATCGTGATCCGGTGTGCGCCCTTGCGCCCGACTGCGTTCCCGAACAGCCCCGCAATCAGCGAGCCGGCCAGCGGAGCGAGCGGAATCGCCAGCAGCAGGTTTTCATTGAGTGTCGTTGACATAACAGCGTTGCCTGAAATTAACCTTTGAGCTGATCGAGATCCTCGACATTGATCGTGTCGAGCTTACGGAACAGGGTCACCAGAATCGCGAGACCGATCGCGGCTTCCGCTGCGGCGACGGTCAGCACGAAGAACACGAAGATCTGGCCGTGCACGTCGCCGAGGTAGTGCGAGAACGCGACGAAGTTGGTGTTCACCGCCAGCAGCATCAGTTCGATCGCCATCAGGATGATGATGATGTTGCGGCGGTTCAGGAAGATCCCGACGATCGCGATCGCAAAGAGGATCGCGCCGAGCACGAGGTAATGAGCAAGAGTCAGCATGGTTTTCCTTTCCTCCGCTTAGCCGTTGGTGCTCGTACCGGCTTCGCTCTGCGCCGTTTCCGGCTGCGGCTTGTCCGCTTCCATCTTCACGAGGCGCACGCGGTCGTCGCGGCGCACCTTGACCTGATCCGACACGCGCTGGCGCTTGCTGTCCTTGCCCTTGCGCTCGGTCAGCCCGATCGCGGCAATGATCGCGACCAGCAGCACCAGGCCGGCGATTTCAAACGCGAAGATGTAGTCGGTGTAGATCACCTTGCCGATCAGACGCGTGTTCGACCAGTCGGCCATCGCGCCCGTCGCCATCGCGTGCACGGTGTGCGTGTCGCCGTAGCCGCGCCACAGGATCAGCGCGGTCTCGACCACGATGATCGCGCCGACGACGGTCGCCATCGGCACGAAGCGCTTGAAGTCGCGGCGCAGGTAATCGATGTTGATGTCCAGCATCATCACGACGAACAGGAACAGCACCATCACGGCGCCCACGTACACCAGCACCAGCAGGATCGCGAGGAACTCCGCTTCCAGCAGCATCCAGATCGCGGCGGCGTTGAAGAACGCCAGCACAAGGAAAAGCGCAGACGCCACCGGGTTGCGCGAAGTGATCACCTTCAGCCCTGATACCACCAGGAGCAGCGCGAAGATGTAGAACAGTACGGTCGTGAATTCCATGATTACCGGTTCATCGTTAGGCCATAGTCAGGCGCGGCTTGCGGGACGCTCTCGCGTGCCGCACCCGTCGCGGCGGCTCGGCCCGTTCATGCCGGGCCGGCACTGCAAACACAATCAACGATACGGCGCGTCGGCGGCCTTGGCCGCAGCGATGTCCTTCTCGTAGCGATCGCCCACCGCGAGCAGCATTTCCTTCGTGAAATACAGGTCGCCGCGCTTTTCGCCGTGATATTCGAGAATCTGCGTCTCGACGATCGAATCGACCGGGCAGCTTTCTTCGCAGAAACCGCAGAAGATGCACTTCGTCAGGTCGATGTCGTAGCGCGTCGTGCGGCGCGTGTTGTCCGCGCGCGTTTCCGATTCGATCGTGATCGCCATCGCGGGGCACACGGCCTCGCAGAGCTTGCACGCGATGCAGCGCTCTTCACCGTTTTCGTAGCGGCGCAGCGCATGCAGCCCGCGGAACCGCGGCGAAATCGGGGTCTTCTCTTCCGGGAACTGCACGGTGAACTTGCGCCGGAACGTGTAACGACCGGTCAGCGCGAGCCCCTTCAGCAGCTCCGTCAGGAAGAAGGTCTTAAAGAAGTGTTGGATTGCCGTCATGATTTCGTCCGATCTTTACTTCACCCAGATGTTGAGCGGCGACATCATCCAGAAGCCGACCACGACCACCCAGATCACCGTGACGGGCAGGAACACCTTCCAGCCCAGACGCATGATCTGGTCGTAACGGTAGCGCGGGAACGTCGCGCGCACCCAGATGAACACCGACAGCAGCGCGAATACCTTCAGCACCAGCCAGAAGATGCCCGGAATGAACGACAGGAATTCGAACGGTGCGTCCCAGCCGCCGAGGAACAGCGTCGAGGCCAGTGCCGAGATCACGATCATGTTGATGTACTCGGCGAGGAAGAACAGCGCGAACGCCATGCCCGAGTAATCGATCATGTGACCCGCGACGATCTCCGACTCCCCTTCCACCACGTCGAACGGGTGACGGTTCGTTTCGGCGATGCCGGACACGAAGTAGACGACGAACGCCGGCAGCAGCGGCAGCCAGTTCCACGACAGGAAGTTCACGCCGTGGCCGGCGAAGAAGCCGTGCTGCTGCGAGCCGACGATTTCCGACAGGTTCAGGCTGCCGGCCGTCATCAGCACGAGCACCAGCGCGAAGCCCATCGAGATTTCGTACGAGACCATCTGCGCCGCGGCGCGCATCGCGCCGAGGAACGCGTACTTCGAGTTCGATGCCCAGCCGGCGAGAATCACCGCGTACACGCCGATCGACGAGATCGCCATCGCGTACAGCAGGCCCGCGTTCACGTTCGCGAGCACGGCTTCGGCCTGGAACGGGATCACCGCCCACACGGCGAACGCCGGCACGACGGTCATGACCGGTGCGATCAGGTACAGCCAGCGGCTGGCGGCGCTCGGCTGAATCACTTCCTTCAGCAGCAGCTTCAGCACGTCGGCGATCGGCTGCAACAGGCCCGCGGGGCCGACGCGGTTCGGGCCGAGACGCACGTGCATCCAGCCGATCAGCTTGCGTTCCCACAGAATCAGGTACGCGACGCACAGCAGGATGACGACGGAGACGACGAGGATGCGCACGATTGCCCACACCGTCGGCCACGCGACGCCGAGAACCTGGGCGCCGCCCGCGTTGATCGTATCGAACAAGCTCATTTACGCCTTCTCCACCACCAGTTCACCGGACAGGCTGCCGAGCGCTGCGCCGGCAGGCGTTGCCGCCGACACGCGAACGACCGTCTCCGCAAGATTCGCGTCGCGCACGGCCGGCAACTGCACCGCACGCTCGCCCTGGCGCACGCGCACCGCGTCGCCTTCCTTCAAGCCCAGCTTGTCGAACAGCGCGGCCGGCAGGGCTGCGGCGTTCGCTACCTTCGCGGCGGCCGTCAGGTGCAGCGCACCTGCGCGGCGCACGAGTGCGTCGGCATGATAGATCGGCACGTCGGCGAGGCGCTCGAAGCCGCCGTTCGCGGCAGTTGCCGCGACGCGGGCCGGTGCGGCCGACGCCTGATTCGACAGACGGTTCGCGACGCCTGCGTCGCCGAGCGCCGCGAGACGCACTTCTTCGGCCGTTTCGTATTCGAAGTTCGGCAGGCCGAGCAGGCTGCCGAGCACGCGCAGCACCTTCCACGCCGGACGCGTGTCGCCGAGCGGGCGTACGACGCCGTTGAAGCTCTGCACCGAGCCTTCCGCGTTCACGTACGTACCGGCCGTTTCCGTGAACGGCGCGATCGGCAGCAGCACGTCGGCGTAATCGAGGCCGTGCTTGAACGGCGACATCACGACGACCATCTCGGCCTGGTTCAGCGCGGCAAGCGCCTGCGCCGGATCGACCGTGTCGAATTCCGGTTCGACGTTCAGCAGCACGTAACCCTTGCGCGGCTGCGCGAACGCTTCGCGTGCGTTCAGGCCGCCTTCGCCCGGCAGTGCGCCGACGACGTGCGCGCCGACCGTGTTCGCCGCTTCCGTCAGGAAGCCGAACGTGGCGCCGGTGTTGTCGGCGATCCACTGTGCGACGGCGTGCAGCTTTGCGAATTGCGGATGACGGACGGCTGCGTTGCCGAGCAGCACCGCGCGGCGCTCGCCGTTCGCGAGCGACTGGGCGACCGCTTGCGCAGCCGGCGATGCGGCGACGCCCGCGAGCGCGTCCGGCAGCGCGATGCCGCGCAGTTGCGCGACGGCTGCGGCCACGCCGGCCAGTTCGTCGAGCCATGCCGACGGCGCGGCGACGATGCGCTTCGCGGTCGGGATCAGCGAGTCGTCGGCGGTCGCGTGCAGGAAGTGCAGCTTCGCGCCGTTCTTCGCGGCCTGGCGCAGGCGTGCGGCGAACAGCGGGTGGTCACGGCGCAGGAACGAACCGACGACGAACGCGGCATCCACGTTCGACAGGTCGGCGATCGGCATGCCGAGCCACGGTGCGCCCTGGACCGGCGCCGAGAAATCCTGCTGACGCAGACGGAAGTCGACGTTCGGCGTCTTCAGTTCGTTGGCGAGCTGCTTCACGAGGAACAGCTCTTCAGCGGTGCTGTGCGCGCTCGCGAGCATCGCCAGCGCATTCGCGCCGTGATCCGCGGCGATGCCCTTCAGGCCCTTCGCGACGTATTCGAGCGCGGTCTGCCAGTCGGTTTCGATCCACTGGCCGCCCTGCTTCAGCATCGGCTTCGTCAGGCGCTCTTCGCTGTTCAGGCCTTCGTACGAGAAACGATCCTTGTCCGAGATCCAGCATTCGTTGATCGCTTCGTTCTCGAACGGCAGCACGCGCATCACGCGGTTGTTCTTCACCTGCACGACGAGGTTCGCGCCGACGGAATCGTGCGGGCTCACCGACTTGCGGCGCGACAGTTCCCACGTACGGGCGCTGTAGCGGAACGGCTTGCTGGTCAGCGCGCCGACCGGGCACAGGTCGATCATGTTGCCCGACAGTTCGGAGTCGACCGTCTTGCCGACGAACGTCGTGATTTCCGAGTGCTCGCCGCGGCCCAGCATGCCGAGCTCCATCACGCCGGCGATTTCCTGGCCGAAGCGGACGCAGCGCGTGCAGTGGATGCAGCGCGACATTTCTTCCATCGAGATCAGCGGGCCCACGTTCTTGTGGAACACCACGCGCTTCTCTTCCGAGTAGCGCGACGACGACTTGCCGTAGCCGACCGCCAGATCCTGCAGCTGGCATTCGCCGCCCTGATCGCAGATCGGGCAGTCGAGCGGATGGTTGATGAGGAGGAATTCC
Organism: Burkholderia sp. Bp9090; assembly: GCF_003857985.1. Lineage (NCBI taxonomy): Bacteria > Pseudomonadati > Pseudomonadota > Betaproteobacteria > Burkholderiales > Burkholderiaceae > Burkholderia > Burkholderia sp. Bp9090. The sequence goes on along the minus strand of NZ_QTPV01000024.1, from coordinate 83,590 downwards.
ATCACCGACTGCTGCGCCTTCACGGCCTTGTCGGACTGCGTGTGCACGATCATGCCGGCCGACACGGGCGTCGCGCAGGCGGGCACGGCCTTCGGCATCTTCTCGACTTCGACGAGACACATCCGGCAGTTGGCCGCGACCGACAGTTTCTTGTGATAGCAGAAGTGAGGAATGTACGTATCCGCCTTGTGCGCAGCCTGGATCACCATGCTGCCTTCGGGCACCTCGACCTTCTTGCCGTCTATTTCAAGTTCAACCATGATGGTGAATGGTCCTTAACCTATTTCCGCCCGTTCGCGCCTTCGCCCGACCGTGCGCTCAAATTCCGCAACCGGTGCTTCGCTTCAGGCTGCCGCCGCGTGCGCGTGGCCGCCGACCATGCAGTGCTTGTGCTCGACGTGGTACGCGAATTCGTCCCAGTAATGCTTGAGCATCCCGCGAACCGGCATCGCCGCCGCATCGCCGAGCGCGCAGATCGTGCGGCCCATGATGTTCTCGGCAACCGAGTTCAGCAGGTCCAGATCTTCCTGGCGGCCTTCGCCGTGCTCGATACGATTCACGACGCGATACAGCCAGCCGGTGCCTTCACGGCACGGCGTGCACTGGCCGCACGATTCCTCGTAGTAGAAGTACGACAGGCGCAGCAGCGAACGCACCATGCAGCGCGTCTCGTCCATCACGATCACCGCGCCGGAGCCGAGCATCGAGCCCGCCTTCGCGATCGAGTCGTAATCGAGATCGGTCTGCATCATGATGTCGCCCGGGATCACCGGCGCCGACGAGCCGCCCGGAATCACGGCCTTGATCTTGCGGCCGCCGCGCATCCCGCCGGCGAGTTCCATCAGCGTCGCGAACGGCGTGCCGAGCGGCACTTCATAGTTGCCCGGACGCTCTACATCGCCCGACACCGAGAAGATCTTCGTGCCGCCGTTGTTCGGCTTGCCGATCTCGAGGTAATTCTGCGGCCCGATGGACAGCAGGAACGGCACCGCGGCAAACGTCTCGGTGTTGTTGATCGTGGTCGGCTTGCCGTACACGCCGAAGCTCGCCGGGAACGGCGGCTTGAAGCGCGGCTGGCCCTTCTTGCCTTCGAGCGACTCGAGCAGCGCCGTTTCCTCGCCGCAGATGTACGCGCCGTAACCGTGGTGCGCGTGCAGCTGGAACGAGAATTCCGAGCCCATGATGTTGTCGCCGAGGAAACCCGCGGCGCGCGCCTCATCGAGCGCGGCCTCGAAGCGTCGATACACTTCGAAGATTTCGCCGTGAATGTAGTTGTAGCCGACGGTGATGCCCATCGCGTACGCGCCGATGGCCATGCCTTCGATCAGCGCATGCGGGTTCCAGCGCAGGATGTCGCGATCCTTGAACGTGCCCGGCTCGCCTTCGTCCGAGTTGCAGACGAGGTACTTCTGCCCCGGGAACTGGCGCGGCATGAAGCTCCACTTCAGGCCGGTCGGGAAGCCCGCACCGCCACGGCCACGCAGGCCCGACGCCTTCACGTCGGCAATCACCTGCTCGGGCGGAATCTTTTCTTCGAGAATGCGGCGCAGCTGCTTGTAGCCGCCGCGCGCAACGTAGTCTTCGAGATGCCAGTTCTCGCCGTTCAGACCAGCGAGGATCAGCGGTTTGATGTGACGGTCGTGGAGGGACGTCATTTCGAGAGCTCCTCAAGCAGCTGGTCGATCTTCTCGCGGCTCATGAAGCTGCACATTCTGTGATTGTTCACCAGCAGCACCGGCGCATCGCCGCACGAGCCCATGCATTCGCCTTCCTTCAGCGTGAACTTGCCGTCGGGCGTGGTCTCGCCGAAGCCGATGCCCAGCTTCTGTTTCAGGTAGTCGGCCGTCGCTTCCGCGCCGCCGTGCGGGCCAAGCTGGCACGGCAGGTTCGTGCAGAGCGTGATCTTGTGCTTGCCGACCGGTTTGAGCTCGTACATCGTGTAGAACGTCGCGACTTCCTGCACGGCGACGGCCGGCATGCCGAGATAGTCCGCGACGAACTGCATCAGTTCGGGCGACAGCCAGCCGTGCTCTTCCTGAGCGACGGCCAACGCCGACATCACGGCGGACTGTTTCTGATCGGCGGGATACTTCGTCAACGCTCGATCGATTTCCTTCAGGCCTTCAGCTGAGATCATTTTCAGACACGACTCTTTCAATTCCTACCGAACGAACAACCTGCCGCACTGCTGTGCATGGACGGCAGACCTGGCGCTCACTGTTGACAGCTTGCGAAGCCGCGCCGGCTCGGCGCATACCGCATGTGACTTCGCGTGTGACTGACTGCTCGCCGCCCGCTCGCGCAAGCGGCGCAACCATTAGCGATCGATTTCGCCGAACACGATGTCCTGCGTACCGATGATCGTGACGGCGTCGGCAATCATGTGACCGCGCGCCATTTCGTCGAGCGACGCGAGGTGCGCGAAGCCCGGTGCGCGGATCTTGAGGCGATACGGCTTGTTGGCACCGTCCGACACGAGGTAGATGCCGAACTCGCCCTTCGGATGCTCGACTGCCGCGTACGCCTCGCCTTCCGGCACGTGAAAACCTTCGGTGAAGAGCTTGAAGTGGTGAATCAAGTCTTCCATGTTGGTCTTCATGCCGACGCGCGACGGCGGCGCAACCTTGTGATTGTCGGTCATCACCGGGCCCGGATTCTTGCGGAGCCACTCAATACACTGTTTCGCGATACGGACCGACTGGCGCATTTCTTCCACGCGCACCAGATAGCGGTCGTAGCAATCGCCGTTCACGCCGACCGGCACGTCGAAATCCATGCGGTCGTACACTTCGTACGGCTGCTTCTTGCGCAGGTCCCAGGCGATGCCCGAGCCGCGCAGCATCGGGCCCGTCAGGCCCATCTGCAGCGCACGCTCCGGGCTGACGACGCCGATCCCGACCAGACGCTGCTTCCAGATCCGGTTGTCGGTCAGCAGCGTTTCGTATTCGTCGACGCACTTCGGGAAGCGCGTGAAGAAGTCGTCGATGAAGTCGAGCACCGAGCCGCTGCGCGCTTCGTTCATCTTCGCGAGCGCCTTCTCGTTGCGAATCTTCGACGCCTTGTATTGCGGCATTGCGTCAGGCAGGTCGCGATAGACGCCGCCCGGACGGTAGTACGCCGCGTGCATCCGGGCACCGGACACCGCTTCGTACACGTCCATCAGGTCTTCGCGCTCGCGGAATGCGTACAGGAACACGGCCATCGCGCCGACGTCGAGTGCGTGCGCGCCGATCCACATCAGGTGGTTCAGCACGCGGGTGATCTCGTCGAACAGCACGCGGATGTACTGCGCGCGCTCCGGCACGTCGATGCCGAGCAGGCGCTCGATCGCGAGCACGTAGCCGTGCTCGTTGACCATCATCGACACGTAGTCGAGACGGTCCATGTACGGCACGGACTGGATGAAGGTCTTGCTTTCCGCGAGCTTTTCGGTCGCGCGGTGCAGCAGGCCGATGTGCGGATCGGCACGCTGGATGACTTCGCCGTCGAGCTCGAGCACCAGGCGCAGCACGCCGTGCGCTGCCGGGTGCTGCGGGCCGAAGTTGAGGGTGTAGTTCTTGATTTCTGCCATGACGCCCCCTTAATGTTTCAGACCGCCATAGCGATCCTCGCGGATCACGCGCGGCGTGATTTCGCGCGGCTCGATCGTCACCGGCTGGTAGACGACCCGCTTCTCTTCCGGGTCGTAACGCATTTCGACATAGCCCGACACCGGGAAGTCCTTGCGGAACGGATGGCCGATGAAGCCGTAGTCGGTGAGGATGCGGCGCAGGTCGGGGTGACCCTCGAACACGAGGCCGTACAGGTCGAACGCTTCGCGCTCGTACCAGTTTGCGGAGGTCCAGATGTCGACGAGCGACGCCACGATCGGCAGATCGTCGTCCGGCGCGAACACGCGCAGGCGCAGGCGCCAGTTGTTCGTGACCGACAGCAGCTGCGACACGGCCGCGAAACGCGGGCCGTCGTAGGCGCCGTCGCCGTACGTTTGATAGTCGATGCCGCACAGGTCGATCAGCTGCTCGAAACGGAGCTTCGGATCGTCGCGCAGCGTCTTTGCGACTTCGAGGTAATCGCTCGCCTTCACGACGAGCGTCAGTTCACCGATCGCTTCGGTGAGGCTCACCACGCGCGCGCCGAGCGCGGCTTCGAGGTTGGCCTTGAGGGTCTCGATTTTGCTTGCCATATTGAGGGGACGCTCGGGGCTTTATTGACGGGCGATGGTGTTGGTGCGGCGGATCTTCGCCTGAAGCTGGATCACGCCGTAGACCAGCGCCTCGGCCGTGGGCGGACAGCCCGGCACGTAGACGTCGACCGGCACGATCCGGTCGCAACCGCGGACCACCGAATACGAGTAGTGGTAGTAGCCACCACCGTTCGCGCACGACCCCATCGAGATCACCCAGCGCGGCTCGGCCATCTGGTCGTACACGCGGCGCAGCGCGGGCGCCATCTTGTTGCACAGCGTGCCGGCGACGATCATCACGTCCGACTGACGCGGGCTCGGACGGAACACGACCCCGAACCGGTCCAGGTCGTAACGGGCCGCGCCCGCATGCATCATCTCGACGGCGCAACACGCGAGCCCGAACGTCATCGGCCACAGCGAGCCGGTACGCGTCCAGTTGATCAGCTTGTCAGCCGTCGTGGTGACAAACCCTTCCTTCAAGACCCCTTCGATACTCATTTGCTTTCCACTCCAGACGAGCGGCCCAGCGTGGCCGCCCATGCAAACCGGCGATTAACCCATCACTCCCAGTCGAGGCCGCCTTTCTTCCAGATATAGGCAAAGCCCAGCAGGAATTCGAGCAGAAAAATCATCATTGCGATGAAACCCGGCCAGCCGATGTCCCGGAGCGCGACGCCCCACGGAAACAGGAATGCGGTTTCGAGATCGAAGATGATGAACAGGATGGCGACGAGGTAGTACCGGACGTCGAATTTCATCCGGGCGTCTTCAAAGGCTTCGAAGCCGCACTCGTACGGTGCGTTCTTCTCGACGTCCGGCTTGTTGGGACCAAGGAGCTTGCCGATGCTGACCAGCGCTATACCTAAACCAGTGCCCACGAGGAGGAACAACAAGACGGGGTAATAGGCTGCGAGGTTCAAGGCAATCCTCTATCGGTTGGTTCTGAGCGTCCGGAGAATACCACTTCCGGCGGAAGGAATCATTTCGGAGTGCGTGCAATCACAAGACAATCGCAAGGCACACCCCACAAATGAAAAATGCCAGCCACTAGAAGCGGCTGGCATTGAGTAACTTTGGTGCCGACGGCGAGACTCGAACTCGCACAGCTTTCGCCACTACCCCCTCAAGATAGCGTGTCTACCAATTTCACCACGTCGGCACTGCATGCAACTCGGGTTGTACTGCTCGTTTCCCGCGAATCGCTTCAAGAATTAAATTCTAACCCGAGTTCCAGATTTGTTCAACGCACAACCGCAAAAAATTTAACTTTTTATTTCGGGACGTCCTGGCCCGGCGCGCTTGCGGCCGACCCCGCAACCGCGGCGGACGCCGCGACTGCCGGTGCCGATGCTGCAGGTGCCGATGCCGGCGCGGTCGCTGCCGTGCCGAGCACGCCGGCCGACGGCGTCGACTTGTACGAACCGAGATACGTCAGTGCGAGCGTCGCGACGAAAAAGATCGTCGCGAGAATGCCCGTCGTGCGCGACAGAAAGTTCGCGGAGCCGGTCGCCCCGAACAGGCTCCCCGACGCGCCGCTCCCGAATGCAGCGCCCATGTCGGCACCCTTGCCGTGCTGCAGCAGCACCAGCCCGATCACACCCAGTGCAGACAGTACCTGCACGACAATAATCAGCGTCTTGAATAACAGCATCACACCCACCCGATTGGATCAGGCGACCGGACCGACCGGCCGCCATCATGGTTCAATTCGACCCCGGACCGCTCAACGCGCGGCCCGGCAGATCGCCAGGAAATCTTCCGCCTTCAGCGACGCGCCGCCGATCAGGCCGCCGTCGATGTCCGGCTGCGCGAACAGCTCTTCCGCGTTGTCCGGCTTCACGCTGCCGCCGTACAGCACCGATACGTCCGCCGCCCCCTTTGCCGCGAGACGCGCACGCAGGAATGCGTGTACGTCCTGCGCCTGCGCCGACGTCGCGCTCTTGCCCGTGCCGATCGCCCAGACCGGCTCGTACGCGACGACGATGCGCGCCGCCTCGTCGGCCGTCAGCACGGCCAGCACGGCGTCGAGCTGCGCACCGACCACCTGCTCGGTCGCACCCGCTTCGCGCTCGTCGAGCGTTTCACCGACGCACACGACGGGCGTGAGGCCTGCCGCGAGCGCGCGCTGCGTCTTCGCAGCGACGGTTTCGCTTCGCTCGCCGTGATACGCGCGGCGCTCCGAGTGACCGACGATCGCATACTGCGCGCCGAACTCCGCCACCATCGCGGCCGCCACTTCACCGGTGAACGCGCCCTGCTCGTGCGCGGACACGTCCTGCGCGCCGAACGCGACACGGCCGCCGGCGAGCTGCGCCTGAACCTGCGCGAGATACGGGAACGGCACGCACACGCCGATCGACGTCTCGGCCGCCACCGCGCCTGCGCCCTGCACCACTTCGTTCAGCAATGCCTGGTTGCCGGCCAGCCGGCCGTGCATCTTCCAGTTGCCGATCACTCGCTTCGTTCGTTGTTTCGACATCGTGTCTGTCTCGTCACTATCTTGTCATTAACGCACCGGAAACCGGCCGTCAGGTTGGATCTGGCGAAGCAAACCCGCGATTTTACTGCGCGCGGCTTGAACCGGTCAAACCGCACATGTCAAGTCCGGCCGCACGGCCGTCAGGTGGTCGTACCCCAATCGAGCACGATCTTGCCGATGTGCTCGCCGCTTTCCATCAGCGCATGCGCCTGCGCGGCCTCGCCGGCCGGCAGCACGCGGTAGATCACGGGCTTGATGCGGCCGTCCGCGAGCAGCGGCCAGACGCGCGCCTTCAGCTGTGCGGCGATGCGCGCCTTGAATTCGACCGGACGCGGACGCAGTGTCGAGCCCGTCACCGTCAGCCGGCGGCGCAGGATCTCGTTCAGGTTGACCTCGGCCTTCGCCCCGCCGAGCAGCGCGATCAGCACGAGGCGGCCGCCATCCGCGAGCGCGGACAGTTCGCGCGGCACGTACGAGCCTGCGACCATGTCGAGGATCACGTCGACGCCACGATCGTGCGTCAGCGACTTGACGACCTCGACGAAGTCCTCGGTCTTGTAGTTGATTGCACGTTCGGCGCCGAGCGCCTCGCATGCCCGGCATTTGTCGGCATTCCCGGCCGTCGCGAACACGCGATAGCCGAGCGCGTGCGCGATCTGGATCGCCGTCACGCCGATCCCGCTCGAGCCGCCCTGCACGAGCAGCGTTTCCTGCTCGCCGCCCTCGCCCGCGCCGAGCAGCGCGCGGTCGAACACGTTGCTCCACACCGTGAAGAACGTTTCAGGCAGCGATGCGGCTTCGATGTCGGTCAGCCCATCGGGAACCGGCAGGCATTGCGGCAGCGGCGCGACCGCGTACTCGGCGTAGCCGCCGCCCGCGAGCAGCGCGCAGACGCGATCGCCCAGCTTCAGGCCGAACGGGTTCAGCGCCGCATCCGACAGGTCGCCGCCGACGATCTCGCCCGCGACCTCGAGGCCCGGCAGATCCGATGCCCCCGGCGGCGGCGCATAGGCGCCCTTGCGCTGGAATACGTCGGGCCGGTTCACGCCGGAAGCCGCCACCTTGATCAGCACTTCGCCGCGCTTCGGTTCGGGGCGCGGACGCTCCGCGAGCTTCAGCACGTCGGGGGCGCCGAATTCGGTGATTTCGATGGCTTGCATGGTGGTCGCTCCAGGATCGGAATCGGGTGGCGCACCCGTGCGCGGCACGGGCGCCTCGCCGGCGCTGCTGCGCCGCACAACGATGCTACAGAAAAAACGGCCGGCACGCTTTCGCACTGCCGGCCGTTCTCACGCCTGTCCGCTTACTGCTGCGGCGGCGTATCCGAATGCGACGCCGCCGCTGCTTCGTTCAGCAGCGCCTTCGCCGACAGACGCACGCGACCCTTCTCGTCCGTCTGGATCACCTTGACCTTCACCTGCTGGCCTTCCTTCAGGTAGTCGTTGATGTCCTTCACGCGCTCGTTGACGATTTCCGAGATGTGCAGCAGGCCGTCCTTGCCCGGCAGCAGGTTCACGATCGCGCCGAAATCGAGCAGCTTGAGCACCGTGCCTTCGTACACCTGGCCGACTTCGATTTCAGCCGTGATCTGCTCGATGCGCTTCTTCGCTTCGGCCATGCCTTCGCTGTTCGTGCTCGCGATCGTCACGACGCCGTCATCGGAGATGTCGATGGTCGTGCCGGTTTCTTCGGTCAGCGCGCGGATCACCGAACCGCCCTTGCCGATCACGTCGCGGATCTTTTCCGGGTTGATCTTGATCGTGATCATGCGCGGCGCGAATTCCGACAGTTGCGTGTTCGCACCCGAGACCGCCGAGGTCATCTTGCCGAGGATGTGCATGCGGCCTTCCTTCGCCTGCGCGAGCGCGACCTGCATGATTTCCTTCGTGATGCCCTGGATCTTGATGTCCATCTGCAGTGCCGTCACGCCTTGCTCCGTGCCGGCCACCTTGAAGTCCATGTCGCCAAGGTGATCTTCGTCGCCGAGGATGTCGGTCAGCACCGCGAACTTGTTGCCCTCGAGGATCAGGCCCATCGCGATGCCCGCGACGTGCGCCTTCATCGGCACGCCGGCGTCCATCAGCGCGAGGCAGCCGCCGCACACCGACGCCATCGACGACGAACCGTTCGATTCGGTGATTTCCGACACGACGCGGATCGAGTAGCCGAATTCGTCGGCGCTCGGCAGGCACTTGACCAGCGCGCGCTTCGCGAGACGGCCGTGGCCGATTTCACGACGCTTCGGCGAGCCGACGCGGCCCGTTTCGCCGGTCGCGAACGGGGGCATGTTGTAGTGGAGCATGAAGCGCTCGCGGTATTCGCCTTCGAGCGCGTCGATGATCTGCTCGTCACCCTTCGTGCCGAGCGTCGCGACGACGAGCGCCTGCGTTTCGCCACGCGTGAACAGCGCCGAACCGTGGGTGCGCGGCAGCACGCCGGTGCGGATCTCGATCGGACGCACGGTGCGCGTGTCGCGACCGTCGATGCGCGGCTCGCCGTTCAGGATCTGCGAACGGACGATCTTCGCTTCGATGTCGAACAGGATGTTGCCGACGGTCGCCTTGTCGGCCGCGACCGTGCCGGCCGCCAGCGCGTCTTCCTCGAGCTTCGCCGAGGTTGCCGCGTAGACTTCCTTCAGCTTCGTCGAACGCGCTTGCTTGTCGCGCAGCTGGTAAGCGGCGAGCAGGTCGCCGTGCGCCAGTTCCGTCACGCGCGCGTTCAGCGCTTCGTTCTTCGGTGCCGGCTGCCAGTCCCACTCGGGCTTGCCGCCTTCGCGCACGAGTTCGTGGATCGCGTCGATCGCCGTCTGCATCTGCTCGTGGCCGAACACGACCGCGCCCAGCATCACGTCTTCCGGCAGCTGGTCGGCTTCCGATTCGACCATCAGCACCGCACGCTCCGTACCGGCGACGACGAGGTCGAGGCTCGATGCCTTGATCTGGTCACGCGTCGGGTTCAGCACGTAGGCGTTGTCGATGTACGCGACGCGCGCGGCACCGACCGGACCGTTGAACGGCAGGCCCGACACGGCGAGCGCGGCCGATGCGCCGATCAGCGCGGGGATGTCCGCCGGGATTTCCGGGTTCACGGACAGCACGTGGATCACGACCTGGACTTCGTTGTAGAAGCCTTCCGGGAACAGCGGGCGCAGCGGACGGTCGATCAGGCGCGACGTCAGCGTCTCGTGTTCCGACGGACGGCCTTCGCGACGGAAGAAGCCGCCCGGGATCTTGCCGGCCGAGTAGGTCTTCTCGAGGTAGTCGACGGTCAGCGGGAAGAAGTCCTGACCCGGCTTCGCCGACTTCGCGCCGACGACGGTGGCCAGCACGACGGTGTCTTCCACGTCGACGATCACGGCACCGCTCGCCTGGCGGGCGACTTCACCGGTTTCGAGGCGCACCTTGTGCTGGCCCCACTGGAATTCCTTCACGACCTTGTTGAACATGGACATGGTTGCTCCTTTGAATTCATTCATTTCATTCGCCGTGCGGGCCATCCCGCGCGGCGGCGTCCCGACCGAATCACCCGGAGCAAGGTGTGTTTTTTATGCCATTCCAGCACGCCGCTCGACGAGCGGCGCGCTGGAATGACACAAATCCCGACCCCGGTATCAGCCGTTCCGGCAGCCCGGCACCCACGTGCCGGACGACCTGCGGTGCGCGTGACGCTACGCACCGCGCAAAAACAAAATGCCTGCATCAGCGGACTGACACAGGCATCTTGCTGGCGGCAATCGCCTCGATTACTTACGCAGACCCAGCTTCTCGATCAGCGCGCGGTAACGGTCGGCATCCTTGCCCTTGAGGTAGTCGAGCAGCTTGCGGCGGCGGCTCACCATGCGCAGCAGGCCGCGGCGGCTGTGGTGATCCTTCGCGTGGGTCTTGAAGTGACCCGTCAGTTCGACGATACGTGCGGTCAGCAGTGCGACCTGGACTTCGGGCGAACCCGTGTCGTTGGTACCGCGGGCGAACTGAGCAACGACTTCCGACTTCTTGATATCTGCAACAGACATGAGATTTCCTTTGTTTCCTACTGGCTAACTAACAGGCGGACACGGAAGAATGGCCGTGCCGTGACTTACAACCGGCGGGCATTGTAGCACAACTGCACGCCGTTCCATCGCCTCCTGTCACGGGCGCGTCATCGAGCAGGTCGACGGCATCTGCGTGCGCTGCGCGGGCACCGCGAGGACGGTCCGGAAACCGTATCCCGAGCCCTCGTTGTCGAAGCGCACGCCCGGCGTGCCGGCCTTGTCCATTTCCATCACATAAAGGGGCTGGATCAACTGGTGATCCTGCGCCCGCATCGACGACGCGTGGAAGCCGTCGTCGAGCGACAGCCCTTCGAGCGCGCGCGCCACTGCGACGGGGTCGGACGAGCCGGCGCGATTCATCGCCGCCGCGAGCATCTCGATCATCAGGCTCATCCGTCGCACCGGATAGTCGTCCGGGGCAGCGGGAAAACGGGTCCGGTACGCGCGGTAGAACCCGTCCGATTGCGCGCCGCCCGCGTTCGGATGCCAGTCCGCGACGGCGACCACCCGGCCGACGCCCGCATCGCCGAGCGCGGCCGGCGCGCCGAGGCTGTTGCCATAGAACGTATAGAACTTCGCGTTCAGCCCCTGCTCGCGCGCCGCCTTCACGAGCAGCGTGAGGTCGTTGCCCCAGTTGCCGGTCACGACGGCGTCCGCGCCGCTTGCGCGGATCTTCGCGATGTACGGCGAGAAATCCTTGATGCGGCCGATCGGGTGGAATTCGTCGCCGGCGATCGTCACGTCGGGGCGCCGCTCGGCCAGCGCCTGCCGCGCCAGCGCGCTGACGTCGTGGCCGAAGCTGTAGTCCTGGTTCAGCAGGTAGACCTTGCGCAGCGGGCGGTCGCGCGCCATCACGTCCGCCAGCGCGGCCATCCGCATCCCCGCGTGCGCGTCGAAGCGGAAATGCCAGAAGCTGCAGCGCGCACCGGTCAGCGCCGGATCGTCGGCCGAATAGTTGAGGAACAGCATCCGGCTGTCCGGATTGCGCGCGTTCAGCTTGTCGAGCGCCGCGACGAGCGCGGCCGCGACCGCCGAGCTGTTGCCCTGCGCGACGAAACCGATGTGCCGGTCCGCCGCCGCGCGCAACTGCACCAGCGCCTCCTCCGGGCTGCCCTTGCTGTCGAGCACGACGAGTTCGAGCGGGTGCGCGCCGTCACGCAGCTTCACGCCGCCCGCCGCGTTGACCCGCTCGACGCCGAAGCGCAGGTTGCGCTCGACGGCCGCGCCCGCGTTCGCGAACGGGCCCGACATCCCTTCGATCAGCGCGATCCGCACCGGCTCGCCTGCCGCGAACGCGGACGACGCCAGCATCCACCCGGCGCTCCATGCGAGCGCGTACCGTTTCCACAGCTGCATCGGCTCCCTGCCCTTCAACCCGTCCGAGAAGCGCGGATCATAGGACGCGGACGGCGCCGGCCGCAAGCCCGGCGCGCAACGATAGCCCGACGACACCCGGCCGGCGATCCGCACCGATTTTTTCGGCACGATGCGCCGGCGCGCGCCGTCCGTGATACAACTGAACGGTTAGAGCGTTCTGGAGGATCCCATGCGCATTCGCATTCCCGCGCGCCTGCCGGTGCTGGTCGCCTGTGCGGCGGCGCTGCTCGCCGGCTGTGCGCAACCGTGGCAGCAATACCAGGCCGGCCAGGACGAGTCGGCGATCGTCGCGCGCATGGGCCCGCCGCGCGAGATCTACGACCTGCCCGGCGGCGGCAAGCGCCTGATGTGGCCGACCCAGCCGATGGGCGAGATCACCATCGCGGCCGACGTCGACGCGGCCCACCGGATCGTCAACGTGCGCCAGGTGCTGCAGCCGAGCGAGTTCTATCGCGCGGATATCGGCAAGTGGACCAAGACCGACGTGCTCGTCAATTTCGGCCGCCCGGTCGAGACGTCCTACTTCCCGCTGATGAAGCGCGAGGTATGGACCTACCGCTATCTCGAAGACAACGTCTGGTACATGATGTACAGCTTCTACTTCGACCCGCAGGGCATCCTGCGCACCACGCAGAAAACACCGGACCCGCTGCACGATCCCGACCGCCGCAATCTGTTCTGATCGGATCGATTGCGCATTTACGCGAAATTTTCACAATGGCCATTCACGAATTGCTGCGTGAATGGCCATTTCATTTTTTCCGTCATATTCGATTAATTTCGAATTGAAGCAGCAATCCTTTCCGATCGAATATGCGCCCAAAGCATCGCGGTGAGCCCCGCGCCACGCGGCCGCCAGGAGGAAACAGGCATGTACGATACATGTCATGCGTTGCATTGGTGCATTCGGTGCACCTCGCCAGATCGAGTTGAAACAATTTGTATCATTGGCACCGGATGTTAGGGCATACCCCTAATATCGGATGAAATTGAACCTTTCAATTTAGAAAGCATCCTATTGCTCCACTTCGTCCGGTATTTGTTTGTCCTTATCAGAAAGGAGTCCTCATGAATCGCCCCAAGAGCATGCTGGTTGCCAACATCGCCTGGGCCCGCGAGACGCACGAGCACACGCCCGGTTTCTTCGACGCACTCGCGCGCGGCCAGAATCCGCGCGTGCTGTGGATCGGCTGCGCCGACAGCCGGGTGCCAGCCGAAACCATCACGCACTGCGTGCCCGGCGAGCTGTTCGTCCATCGCAACATCGCGAACCTGTTCCATCCCGACGACGACAATTCCGCGAGCGTGCTCGAGTACGCCGTGCGCGTGCTCGAAGTCGACCACGTGATCGTGTGCGGCCACTACGGATGCGGCGGGGTGCGCGCGTCGCTGCTGCCGCCGCCGGCCGACCTGCCGCACGTCGCGCGCCGCATCGCGCCGCTGTGCGCGCTTGCACGGCGCCATCGCGACACGCTCGACGGACTCGACGACACGGCCGCCGCCGACCGCCTGGCGGAACTCAACGTGCTCGAACAGGTGCGGCTGCTGCGCGCTTCGCCGATCGTGCATGGCCGGCAGCGGCCGCCGCTCGTGCACGGCTGGATCTTTTCGCTCGCCGACGGCCGCCTGAAGGAACTCGATTCCGGCTACACGACAGCGCCGGCCGAAGCCGAACCGGAGCATGCCGCCATGGCCGTCGCTCTCGGCTGATCCGCCCCTCCCTACGCCAATGAAATCACCCCAACCATGAAACTGAACGACCGCCTGTCCACCCTGCCGCGCGACATCGTCGCCGGCATCGTCGTGTTCCTCGTCGCGCTGCCGTTATGTCTCGGCATCGCCAATGCGTCCGGCGTCGAGCCGTTCGCCGGGCTCGTGTCCGGCATCGTCGGCGGGATCATCGTCGCGCTGTTGAGCGGCTCGTCACTGTCGGTCAGCGGGCCGGCCGCCGGCCTCGTCGTGATCGTCGTCGAAGGGATCGCGCAACTCGGCAGCTTTTCCGCGTTCCTGCTCGCTGTGCTGCTGTCCGGCGTGCTGCAGTTCGGCTTCGGCATGCTGCGCGCCGGCCGCTTCGCCGCGTACGTACCGTCGCCCGTCATCAAGGGCATGCTCGCGGCGATCGGCCTGCTGCTGGTCGTGAAGCAGATTCCGTTCGCATTCGGCATCGGCGGGCCGGCCGCGCAATCGTTTGCATCATGGCCCGGCCTGCCGACCGCCTGGGCCGCAACGGCCATCGCGCTCATCTCGCTCGCGCTGCTGGTCGCGTGGGACACGCCCGCGCTCAAGCGCTTCGGCTGGGTACGCGCGGTGCCTGCGCCGCTCGCGGTCGTCGTGTTCGGCATCGGCGCGACGCTGGTGCTCGGCGTCGTTGCACCGTCGGTCGCGCCGGGCGCCGCGCATCGCGTCACGCTGCCGGAGCTCGAATCGTTCGCGGCGCTCGCGGCATCGCTGAAGCATGCCGAGCTCGGCCCGAACTTCGCGCAACTCGTCAATCCGGACGTGTGGCGCGTCGCGATCACGCTCGCGGTCGTCGCGAGCCTCGAGACGCTGCTGAGCCTGGAGGCGGTAGAACAGATCGATCCGAAGCGCCGGCCGACCCAGCCGGACCGCGAACTCAAGGCCCAGGGCGTCGGCAATCTCGTCGCGGGCGCGGTCGGCGGGCTGCCGATCACGTCGGTGATCGTGCGCAGTTCGGTCAACGTGAACGCGGGTGCCCAAAGCCGGATGTCGGCGATCGTGCACGGGATCCTGCTGCTCGCCAGCGTGTTCGCGCTCACCGGGCTGATCAACCTGATCCCGCTCGCGAGCCTCGCGGCGATACTGATCCACACCGGCTTCAAGCTCGCCAAACCGGCGCTGTTCCGCTCGGTGCTGAAGCAGGGCCCGGCCGCGTTCGTGCCGTTCGCCGCGACGATCGCGGGCGTGCTGGCGGTCGACCTGCTGTTCGGCATCGCGCTCGGCCTCGCCTGCAGCGTGCTGGCGGTCGCGGTGGCGAACCTGAAGAGCCCCGTCACGCTCGCGCAGCACGACGACCACTTCCTGCTGTCGTTCCGCAAGGACGTGTCGTTCCTCGGCAAGGTGCAGGTCAAGCATCACCTGCGGCACATTCCGGACCGCGCGGCCGTGATCATCGACGCGACGCGCGCCGACTACATCGACCACGACGTGCTCGAACTGCTCGACGCGTTCATCGCCGATGCGCCGCGGCGCGGGATCGCGGTCGAATTCCGCCGCCGCAGCCCGGCGCCCCGCCCGGCCGCGCGCCGCTGGTCGTTCCGCGCGCCGGCCGCCGAATGAGCGGCGCATGAAAAACGCCCCGCGCGGCGCGAGGCCGCTCGGGGCGTTTCGTGTGCTTCGGGCGCTCGACGCGCAGCGCTTACGCGCGCTGCGGGTTGACCTTGTCGTCCTTCGAATGCAGCTTGTTCAGCGCCGAGATGTACGCCTTCGCGGACGCGGCGACGATGTCCGGATCGGTGCCGACACCGTTGACGATCCGCCCGCTCTTCGACAGCCGGACCGTCACTTCGCCCTGCGCCTGCGTGCCGGTCGTGATCGCGTTCACCGAGTACAGCAGCAGTTCGGAACCGCTGCCGACTTCACCCTCGATCGCATTGAACGTCGCGTCGACCGGCCCGTTGCCGCGTGCCTCGCCGGTCACTTCCTTGCCTTCGACCGCGAACACGATCTTCGCCTGCGGCTGCTCGCCCGTCTCCGAACGCTGCGACAGCGACACGAACTTGAAGTGCTCCTGCTCGTGCGCGAGCGCCGATTCTTCCGAGACGATCGCGATGATGTCTTCGTCGAAGATCTCGGCCTTGCGGTCGGCGAGGTCCTTGAAGCGCATGAACGCGGCGTTCAGTTCGGCTTCGCTGTCGAGCGACACGCCGAGCTCCTGCAGGCGCTGCTTGAACGCGTTGCGGCCCGACAGCTTGCCGAGCACGATCTTGTTCGCGGTCCAGCCCACGTCTTCCGCGCGCATGATTTCGTACGTGTCGCGCGCCTTCAGCACGCCGTCCTGGTGGATGCCCGACGCGTGCGCGAACGCGTTGGCGCCGACCACCGCCTTGTTCGGCTGCACGACGAAACCGGTGATCTGCGACACGAGCTTCGAGGTCGGCACGATCTGCGTCGTGTCGATGCCGACGTCGAGGCCGAAGTAGTCCTTGCGGGTCTTCACGGCCATCACGATTTCCTCGAGCGACGTGTTGCCCGCGCGCTCGCCGAGACCGTTGATCGTGCACTCGACCTGGCGCGCGCCGCCGATCTTCACGCCGGCGAGCGAGTTGGCCACCGCCATCCCGAGATCGTTGTGGCAATGCACGGAGAAGATCGCCTTGTCCGAGTTCGGAATGCGTTCGCGCAGCGTCTTCACGAGGTTGCCGTAGAGCTCCGGCACGCCGTAGCCGACCGTGTCGGCGATGTTGATCGTCGTCGCCCCCTCGGCGATCACCGCTTCCAGCACGCGGCACAGGAAGTCGAGATCCGAACGGCTGCCGTCTTCCGGCGAGAATTCGACGTTGTCGGTGAACTTGCGCGCGAAGCGCACCGCGAGGCGCGCCTGCTCGAACACCTGGTCCGGCGTCATGCGCAGCTTCTTTTCCATGTGCAGCGGCGACGTCGCGATGAACGTGTGGATCCGCGAGCTGTTGGCCGGCTTCAGCGCGTCGGCCGCACGCTGGATGTCCTTGTCGTTGGCGCGCGCCAGCGAGCAGATCGTGCTGTCCTTCACGAGACCGGCGATCGTGTGGATCGCGTCGAAGTCGCCGTTCGAGCTGGCCGCGAAACCGGCCTCGATCACGTCGACCTTCATCCGCTCGAGATGCTTCGCGATGCGGATTTTCTCTTCCTTCGTCATCGACGCGCCGGGCGATTGTTCACCGTCACGCAACGTCGTATCGAAAATGATCAGCTTGTCTGTCATGGGGGGCTCCAGGGCTCTTTATACGGGAATCGAACGTAATGAGATCGCGCCACCGCTGGCGACGCTCAACAACAGACGAGGCTTGACGGAGGGCGAGAACGGTCAGCGCGGCAGGCGCGCCAAAGCTAGCGCGCGTAGCGGCGCACCGGCTAGAAGGAGGGAGAGGCGGGGAAATGCAGTCATGCCGAAGACTATAGCGACATTCCGCCGGGTGCGCAATCGGACGGCACCCGGGATACCGGGCTCCGACGCACGAAAAAGGGGCAAATGAAAACGGCGGCCCGGAATCATCTCGGAGGCCGCCGTTTCCGGACAGGTTGCGCGTCAGTGGTCGCGTTGCGACGAGCGCGCGGGATTCGCCCGTCCGCGCACGGCCATGTAGGCCCAGAACACGTAGCCGGACAGCCCGTACAGCACGAACAGGCAGAACAGCATCAGCGGCGGATCGGACGACACGAGCACGAACGCGACGACGACCAGCAGGATCGCCGCGAACGGCACGCGGTGCCGCACGTCGAGCGCCTTGCCGCTGTAGAACGGCGCGTTCGACACCATCGTCACGCCCGCATAGATCGTCAGTGCGAACGCGACCCACGGCAGCCAGCCGAGCTTCATCGGCACGCGGTTGTCGGTCGCGAGCCAGACGAAGCCGGCGATCAGCGCGGCGGCGGCCGGGCTCGGCAGCCCCTGGAAGAAGCGCTTGTCGACGCTGCCGATGTTCGTGTTGAAACGCGCGAGACGCAGCGCGGCGCCCGAGCAATAGACGAACGCGGCGAGCCAGCCCCAGCGACCGAGATCCTTCAGCACCCACTCGTACATCACGAGCGCGGGCGCGACGCCGAACGACACCATGTCCGACAGGCTGTCGAACTGTTCGCCGAACGCGCTTTGCGTATGCGTCATGCGCGCGACGCGCCCGTCCATCCCGTCGAGCACCATCGCGACGAAGATCGCGATCGCGGCGATCTCGAAGCGCACGTTCATCGCCTGCACGACCGCGAAGAAGCCGCAGAACAGCGCGGCGGTCGTGAATGCGTTCGGCAGCAGGTAGATGCCGCGCGTCTTCAGGAACCGCTGGCGCGCGGCGCGGCGGCTCTCGAGCGGCGCGGGATCGGGCGCCATTCCCTTGTTGCGGCGGAACGGACGTGGCGTCTGGCCGGAGCCGTTACGCGGCCGACGCGGTTTGAATGCGGCCATCGTGCGCCCCGCCGCTTACTGTTCGAGCTCGGCGAGGATCGTCGACGACGCGTAGACCTTCTCGCCGATCGACACCTTCGCGCGGCTGCCGAGCGGCAGATACACGTCGACGCGCGAACCGAAGCGGATGAAACCATAGCGCTGGCCGCGCGACAGCGGCTCGCCGGCGCGCACGTAGCAGAGGATCCGGCGGGCGACGAGGCCGGCGATCTGCACGGCGGTGACGGTCTTGCCGCTCGCCGTCTGGATCACGACCGCATTGCGCTCGTTCTCGGTCGACGCCTTGTCGATCGCCGCGTTCAGGAACGCGCCCGGGAAGTACTCGACCTTGGAGATCGCGCCGTCGACCGGCGAACGCTGCGAGTGAACGTTGAAGACATTCATGAACACGCTGATCTTCAGCGCTTCGCGGTTCGCGTACGGATCCTGCGTGGTCTCGACCGCGACGATGCGGCCGTCGGCCGGGCACAGCACCGCATTCGGCTGCGCCGGGATCGGGCGCTGCGGATCGCGGAAGAACTGGACGACGAAGACGAGCAGCAGCCAGAACGGCCACGCGAAGCCGAAGCCCCCGACGGCGTGGATCAACAACGCGATGACGGCTGCAATCGCGATGAACGGCCAGCCTTCGCGCGCGATGATCGGATGAGGATAGTTCATGGGTTCGTTCGGTGTTCGGTGAATTGCAAAGCCCGTAGGATAGCAAAAGCCGCCCGGGGCACTGCTGCCTTCGGACGGCTTTTTGAAACCGACCCTCCACTCGAAGGGCCGGAGCAGCACGCGGTGCTTAGTTCTTCGTCTGGTCGACGAGCTTGTTCTTCGCGATCCACGGCATCATCGCGCGCAGCTTCGCACCGACCTGCTCGATCTGGTGCTCGGCCGTCAGGCGGCGGCGCGACTGCAGCGTCGGGGCGCCTGCCTTGTTCTCGAGGATGAAGCTCTTGGCGTACTCGCCCGTCTGGATGTCGGTCAGGCACTGCTTCATCGCCTTCTTCGTCTCTTCCGTGACGACGCGCGGGCCCGTCACGTACTCGCCGTACTCGGCGTTGTTCGAGATCGAGTAGTTCATGTTCGCGATGCCGCCTTCGTAGATCAGGTCGACGATCAGCTTCAGTTCGTGCAGGCACTCGAAGTACGCCATTTCCGGCGCGTAGCCGGCTTCGACCAGCGTCTCGAAACCTGCCTTGATCAGCTCGACGGTACCGCCGCACAGCACGGCCTGCTCGCCGAACAGGTCGGTTTCGGTCTCTTCACGGAAGTTCGTCTCGATGATGCCGGCACGGCCGCCGCCGTTCGCTGCCGCGTACGACAGCGCGATGTCGCGTGCCGCGCCCGACTTGTTCTGCGCAACCGCGATCAGGTGCGGCACGCCGCCACCTTGCGAGTACGTGCCGCGCACGGTGTGGCCCGGGGCCTTCGGCGCGATCATGATCACGTCGAGGTCGGCGCGCGGGATCACCTGGCCGTAGTGGACGTTGAAGCCGTGCGCGAATGCCAGTGCGGCGCCCTGCTTGATGTTCGCGTGCACTTCCTTCGCGTACACGTCGGCGATCTGCTCGTCCGGCAGCAGCATCATGACGACGTCCGCGCCCTTCACCGCTTCCGCGACTTCCTTGACCGCGAGGCCTGCGTTTTCAGCCTTGCTCCACGACGCGCCGTCCTTGCGAAGGCCGACCGTCACGTTCACGCCGCTGTCCTTCAGGTTCAGTGCGTGTGCATGGCCTTGCGAGCCGTAGCCGATGATCGTGACTTGCTTGCCCTTGATGAGGGAGAGGTCAGCGTCTTTGTCGTAGAAAACGTTCATGATGGTTCCTTCGCTAATTCAAAAATTCAACAATTCGTTCAGATGGAGTACTGCGGGCCGGGACATGACGGCGCACCCGGCGTGCCTCTTTGGCAATTTCGGCATCACACCTTCAGGATGCGCTCGCCGCGTCCGATGCCGGAGCTGCCGGTACGCACGGTCTCTAGGATCGCGGTGGCGTCCAGCCCCTGGATGAATGCGTCGAGCTTGTCGCTCGCGCCCGTCAATTCGATCGTGTAGGTCTTTTCGGTCACGTCGATGATGCGGCCGCGGAAAATGTCCGACATCCGCTTCATTTCTTCGCGCTCCTTGCCCACTGCACGTACCTTGATCAGCATCAGCTCGCGTTCGATGTGTGCACCGTCGGTCAGGTCCACCACTTTCACCACCTCGATCAGGCGGTTCAGATGCTTCGTGATCTGTTCGATCACGTCGTCGGAGCCAATGGAAACGATGGTGAGCCGCGACAGCGATTGGTCTTCGGTCGGCGCCACCGTCAAGGTTTCGATGTTGTAGCCGCGTGCGGAAAACAGACCGACCACGCGCGACAGCGCGCCCGGTTCGTTTTCCAGCAGGACGGAAATGATGTGTCTCATGTTCGCTTCTTCCAGAATGTGTCCGTGTCGATTCACTCGCGCCGCGCGCCGCCCGGTGCCGCACCGCCCTTCGTGAAGGCGGCCGCTCCCGGCCTGGACGCGCGTCGCGCCGTTACAGATCTTCCGATCCGAGCAGCATCTCGGTGATGCCCTTGCCGGCCTGTACCATCGGCCAGACGTTTTCGGTCGGATCGGTCTGGAAGTCGAGAAACACGGTGCGGTCCTTCAGGCGCAGCGCTTCCTTCAGCGCCGGCTCCACATCCGAGGTCTTTTCGATCCGCATGCCGACATGGCCGTACGCTTCGGCGAGCTTCACGAAATCGGGCAGCGCATCCATGTACGAATGCGAATAGCGCTTGCTGTATTCGATCTGCTGCCACTGGCGGACCATGCCCAGATAGCGGTTGTTCAGCGAAATGATCTTCACGGGCGTGTCGTACTGCAGGCAGGTCGACAGTTCCTGGATGCACATCTGGATCGAGCCTTCGCCCGTGATGCACAGCACGTCGTCGTCCGGGTGCGCCATCTTGACGCCCATCGCTGCCGGCAGGCCGAAGCCCATCGTGCCGAGGCCGCCGGAGTTGATCCAGCGACGCGGCTTGTTGAAACGGTAGAACTGCGCGGCCCACATCTGGTGCTGGCCGACGTCCGAGCACACGAACGCGTTGCCGTCCGTCAGCTCCCACGCCTTCTCGACCACGTACTGCGGCTTGATGATCTCGCTGTCGCGGTCGAACTTCAGGCAGTCTTTCGCGCGCCAGCTTTCGATGTCCTTCCACCATTGCGCGAGCGCGTCGGTGTCGGGACCGTGCTCGGCCGTCTGCAACTGCTCGATCAGTTCCTTCAGCACTTCCTTCACGTCGCCGACGATCGGGATGTCGACCTTCACGCGCTTCGAGATCGACGACGGGTCGATGTCGATGTGGATGATCTTGCGCGGACGCGACGCAAAGTGCGCCGGGTCGCCGATCACGCGGTCGTCGAAGCGCGCGCCGATCGCGATCAGCACGTCACAGTGCTGCATCGCCATGTTCGCTTCGTAGGTGCCGTGCATGCCGAGCATGCCGAGGAATTTCTTGTCCGACGCGCGATAGCCGCCGAGGCCCATCAGCGTGTTCGTGACCGGGTAGCCGAGCAGGTCGGCGAACTGGTTCAGTTCGCGTGCCGCATCGGCGAGGATGATGCCGCCGCCCGTGTAGATATAGGGACGCTTCGCCGACAGCAGCAGCGACACGGCCTTGCGGATCTGGCCCGAATGGCCCTTCGTGACGGGGTTGTACGAGCGCAGCGACACGCTCTTGACCGGCTCGTACTGGCACGGCGTCTTCGAGATGTCCTTCGGGATGTCGATCAGCACCGGGCCCGGACGCCCGGTGCGGGCGATGTAGAACGCCTTCTTGACGGTTTCCGCGAGGTCGCGCACGTCCTTCACGAGGAAGTTGTGCTTCACGCACGGACGCGTGATGCCGACCGTATCGCATTCCTGGAACGCGTCCTGGCCGATCGCGGCAGTCGGCACCTGGCCGCTGATCACGACCATCGGGATCGAATCCATGTAGGCCGTCGCGATGCCGGTCACCGCATTGGTGACACCGGGGCCGGACGTCACGAGACAGACGCCGACATTGCCGGTGGAACGCGCATACGCATCGGCTGCGTGCACGGCCGCCTGTTCGTGGCGCACCAGCACGTGCTGAATCTTGTCCTGCTTGTAAAGCTCGTCGTAGATGTAGAGTACCGAGCCGCCGGGGTAGCCCCAGATGAATTCGACGTTCTCGTCGGCCAGTGCCTTCATGAGCACGGTGGCGCCGATGGAGTCGCTATCGGGAGGGGAAAGGGGTTCCGACGTGGAGAATTCCGCGCTGGGCATGTTCATTTTGACCTTTCGAATTTTCGGCAAAAAATTGATCGGGTGCTCTCTGCCGGGCTTGTGGCTCGGGTTCAAGCGGCGCGTCCAGTTTGAAGGGCGGGCTTCTTGGGCCAGCCTCAAATGAGACCATCACTTCATGTTGCGAATCGCTGACGATAGCGGGTCATGATTGGGTCGTCAAGCAAAATATCCCGCAGCGCATCATGCGCCCCGCCCGGCGGGCCGCGGACGCGGCTCGCATGCAACGGGGCGAGCCGCAACCGGTGCCAAGTCGCGCGAAAATTTGTTAGCATCCGCGGGTTTTACGAAATTTTTCGACCTTTCACACGCCGCAGTCCGCAGCGCATACCTTTACGGAATGGCATCAGACAAGGAACTCGCCGACTTTCTGGCGGGCGTCGAAAGGCGCGCGTTCAAGCAGGCTGCGTACGCCGTGCGTGACGACGATGCGTCGCTCGACATCGTGCAGGACGCGATGATCAAGCTGGCGGAGAAATACGGCGACCGGCCGGCGGCCGAACTGCCGCTGCTGTTCCAGCGGATCCTGCAGAACGCGATCCACGACTGGTTCCGCCGGCAGAAGGTCCGCAATACCTGGGTCACGCTGTTCTCGTCGCTCAACAATACGGACGACGAGGACTTCGATCCACTGGAAACGCTCGAGTCAGCGGACGACAATGCAGGTGTCGAGAGCACCGAGCACCGCCTCGAGCGGGAGCAGGTTCTGGCCCTGATCGACGAAGAAATCCAGAAACTTCCGACGCGTCAACGGGAAGCGTTCCTGATGCGTTATTGGGAAGATATGGATGTCGCCGAGACTGCCGCCGCAATGGGGTGCTCCGAAGGCAGCGTCAAGACGCACTGCTCGCGAGCCACCCATGCCCTGGCGCAAGCGCTCAAGGCCAAAGGAATCACGCTATGAGCTCCGCTCCCGTAAATCGAGAACACGAATTCGCGCTGAAGGTCCGCCGCGCACTGGACGAACGTGCCGCGGCGCTGCCTGCCGCGACCACCGATCGTCTGGCCGTCGCGCGCCGGGCCGCGCTCGCGCGCAAGAAGCCGGAAGCCGCCACCGCGCCGGTGTTCGTGCCCGCCTTCGCCGGTGCCGCCGCCGCATACGGCACGCCGCCCGCGAGCCGTCCGCAGACGTCGTTCGCGCGCCGCCTGCTGCGCGCGTGGCCGCTCGCGCTGCTGCTCGCGGGGCTCGTCGGCATCGCGTACTGGGAAGACATGCAGCGCACCGCCGAACTCGCCGACATCGACGCGGCGATGCTCAGCGACGACCTGCCGCTCAACGCGTATCTCGATCACGGGTTCAACGCGTATCTTTCGCACACACGCTAACAAACAGACAATAACGAGGGGATCGCACGGGTGAGTCAGAAACGCGGCCTGGCCGTATTTTTCGGATGCGTGATCGCGATCGCCATTTCCTACGTCGCCACCTATTCCCGATTCAACCCGCCCCCCGCGACGGTCTCCGCCGCGGCCAGCAGCGCGCCCGCGCCGACCTCGGCCGCGGCCGGCCTGACCACCGAACTCGCCCCGCTGCCCCTGCCGCTGCCGGCCGCCAACGGCCCGCTCTCGTGGGCGCGCCTGACGCCCGCGCAACGCGCGGCACTCGCGCCGTTCGCCGATCAGTGGGATGGCTTCAGCGATGCGCGCAAGCGCAAATGGCTGAAGATCGCGTCCCGTTTCGCGAAATTGACGCCCGATGAGCAGAAGCACCTGCAGGACAGGATGTCCGAGTGGGCGCGGATGACGCCCGAGCAGCGCCGCGTCGCGCGCGAGAATTACCAGAGCGCGAAGGAGCTTTCCGCGCAGGCGCGCGAGCGCGCATGGAAGGCCTACCAGCAACTGCCCGAAGAACAGAAGCAGCGCCTCGCCGCGACCGAGCGCCGGCGCCGGCCGAGCGTCGTCAGCGCGCCGCCGACCGTCGCCGACCGCGACGTGCGCCGCCTCGTCAATTCGCACGAACATCCGGCGAGCAACCCTGTTGCGGCACCGGCGCCCGCATCGATCGGCGCCGGCGCGCCGCCGGTGACCGCATCGGCCACGTCCGGCACCGCCCCCGCACCCGCGACCGTCACGCCCGTGTCGCCGGCCGACGCGCCGTCGATGTTCAAGGGTTCCTGACCCGCCGTGGCAAGCGCCCCCGCACCCGAGGCCCCGGCCGTCGCCGCCGCGCCGTCCGTGCGGCGGCGCCTCGCGGCGATGCTGTACGAAGCCGTGCTGCTGTTCGGCGTCGTATTCTTCGCCGCCCTCGCCTTCAGCCTCGCGACGCAGCAGCGCAACGGCCTCGTCCATCACAACCTGCTCGCCGCGTGGATCGCACTCGTCGTCGGCGCGTACTTCGTCTGGTTCTGGACCCATGGCGGCCAGACGCTGCCGATGAAGACCTGGCGGCTGCGGCTCGAATCGTCGAGCGGCCGGCCGCTGAACGCCGGCCACGCGGTCGTCCGCTACGCGCTCGGCTGGCTGTGGTTCCTGCCGCCGCTCGCACTGCATCCGCTCCTCGGCCTGTCGGTGCCCGTCACGCTCGCGCTCGCCGCCGCATGGATCGTCGTCTGGGCCGGCGCCGCCCGCCTGCATAGCGATCGCCAGTTTCCGCACGACCGCATCGCCCGCACGCGCGTCGTCGCGATTCCGCGCTGACCGCGCGGTTCGCGTGATCGCGGGACGGCTCCGCGCATCCGCGCATTCATCAGACAAAACCACTCGAAACCGCCCACACGCCCGCCCCGCGAGGCATGCACGGTAACCGCAGGCCAGTCGGTTCGGCAGATTACGCAACACCGCCACATTCACTGCTAAACACGCCGCGACGACAGTAATAAGAACGTCTCGTGACTGTCACGGCATGGTCACGCCCGCATGGCGCAATGCCGGTAATGTCAACCGGCGCGAGTCATGCATGGGCCAGAAAACGTCCGCGACCTCCCTGTTCCGTCAACCGCTCGGCGCCCGCGCCGTCACCGCCTTCCTGTCCGGCTCGGCCGCGACCGATGCCCTTTCGCCGCACGAACCGGCGGCCGCACACGTCACGCAGCGCGACGACCCCGAGCCGTCCACGCATCGCTACCGCACGATCTGGCTGTCCGACATCCATCTCGGCTCGAGCGGCTGCCAGGCGCCGTACCTGCTCGATTTCCTGCGCCACAACGATTCGGAATACCTGTACCTCGTCGGCGACATCATCGACGGCTGGCAGCTGAAGAAGGGCTGGTACTGGCCGCAGGCGCACAACGACGTCGTGCAGAAGGTACTGCGCAAGGCGCGCAAGGGCACGCAGGTCGTCTACATCCCGGGCAACCACGACGAAGGCGCGCGGCAGTTCTGCGACCTCGCATTCGGCGACATCCAGGTGCGCGGCGAGGCGTTCCACACGACGCTCGCCGGCAAACGTTTGTGGATCGTGCACGGCGACCTGTTCGACGGCGTGATCCAGCACGCGAAATGGCTCGCGTATCTCGGCGACACGCTCTACACGCTGATCCTCGTGCTGAACCGCTGGTTCAACCGGATCCGCAGCCGGCTGGGGTTCCAGTACTGGTCGCTGTCGCAGTACCTGAAGCACCAGGTGAAGAACGCGGTGAACTTCATCTCGCAGTTCGAGACCGTGATGACCGACGAGGCGCGCCGCCGCGGCTGCGACGGCGTCGTGTGCGGGCATATCCACAAGGCGGAGATCCGCGACATCGACGGCGTGCTGTACTGCAACGACGGCGACTGGGTCGAGAGCCTGTCCGCGCTCGTCGAGACGATGGAAGGCGAACTGAAGGTCGTCTACTGGACGGCGATGCGCACCGCGCCGTCCGCTGCCCCGTCGCGCAAGGCCAAGGCCACTGCCTGACACAACTCCACTTACAGGACACATGCCGCGATGAAGATCATGATCGTCACCGACGCGTGGGAACCGCAGGTCAACGGCGTCGTGCGCACGCTGAAGAGCACCACCCGCGAACTCACCGCGCTCGGCCACCGGGTCGAAATGCTGACGCCGCTGGAATTCCGCACGGTGCCCTGCCCGACCTACCCCGAGATCCGCCTGTCGATCCTGCCGTACCGCAAGCTGCGCGCGCGGATCGATGCGTTCGCACCCGACGCGCTGCACATCGCGACCGAAGGCCCGCTCGGCCTCGCCGCGCGACGCTATGCACGCGCGCGCAAGCTGCCGTACACGACCGCGTATCACACGCGCTTTCCGGAATACGTGCAGGCGCGCTTCGGGATTCCGCTGTCGGCGACCTACAAGTTCCTGCACTGGTTCCACGGGCCGTCGCTCGCGGTGATGGCGCCGACCCCGGTCGTGAAGCAGGACCTCGAGAAGTTCGGCTTCACGAACGTCGTGCTGTGGACGCGCGGCGTCGATCTCGACATCTTCCGGCCGATGGAGTCGAAGGTACTCAACACCGCCCGGCCGATCTTCCTGTACGTGGGCCGCGTCGCGATCGAGAAGAACGTCGAGGCGTTCCTGCGCCTCGACCTGCCCGGCTCGAAGTGGGTCGCGGGCGAAGGTCCGGCGCTCGCCGAGCTGAAGTCGCGCTACCCGGAAGCGAACTATCTTGGCGTACTGTCGCAAGCCGAGCTCGCCAAGGTGTATGCTGCGGCCGACGTGTTCGTGTTCCCGAGTCGCACCGACACGTTCGGCCTCGTGCTGCTGGAGGCGCTCGCGTGCGGCACGCCGGTCGCCGCCTACCCCGTCACGGGCCCGATCGACGTGCTGGGCGGGGGCGATGCCGGCGCGATGCACGAAGACCTGCAGGAAGCCTGCCTGGAGGCGCTGAAGATCGAACGCGAGACGGCCCGCGCGTGGGCCGAACGCTTCTCGTGGCGCGCGGCGTCCGAGCAGTTCGCGTCGCATCTGAAGCCGCTGCCGAAGACTGCGTACTCGCCCGCCGAAGGTGCCGCCGTTTGAAACGAGACCTGAACGACAAGACCCCGTCCCCTGCCATCACGGCGCCACTGCATCGTCCGTTCGACGAAGAAGAGCCGCACGCCGACGCGGACGTGCACCCGCACGAACCGCTCGGCCCCGACGATCGCCTGGCGCCGCTGCCGCCGAACCCGTACAAGCGCCACCGCGGCATCACGCGCGCGTGGTACGCGCTCAAGCATTCGCTGAACGGGTTTCGCGTCGCGATCCGCGAGGAGAGCGCGTTTCGCCAGGAGCTCACGCTCGCCGCGCTGATGCTGCCGATCGGTGCGTTCTCACCGGTCCCCGCCGCATCGCGCGCGCTGCTGATCGCGTCGGTGCTGCTCGTGCTGATCGTCGAGCTGCTGAACTCGAGCGTCGAGGCCGCGATCGACCGCATCTCGCTCGAGCGCCACGAATTGTCGAAGCGCGCGAAGGATCTCGGCAGCGCGGCGGTCACGGTCGCGCTGTTCGCGTGCGTGACGACGTGGGGCTTCGTGCTCGGGCCGGTGATCGCCCGCTGGCTCGGCTTCTAGCCCCCCCCCCCGCGACGCCGCCCGCGTGCGGCGGCGCACCATGCGCGGAACGCATCGCGATCACGAAATGCGCCCGATGCAAGGAAACCGCGGTTTATAATCGTCCGCCAGACTTAGAACAGCAACCCGCGCCGGACGAATCCCGCAGCATCGATTGCAGCGCCCGCCAGTCCGGCACACACAGGGCCGGACGACATGGAAGCGAAACCTCCCCGCCGCACCCGCGAACGGATTCTCGAGTTGTCGTTGAAACTCTTCAACGAGATCGGCGAGCCGAACGTCACGACCACGACGATCGCCGAGGAAATGGAAATCAGTCCAGGCAACCTGTACTACCATTTCCGCAACAAGGACGACATCATCAACAGCATCTTCGCGCAGTTCGAGCAGCAGATCGAACGGCGGCTGCGCTTCCCCGAAGATCACCGTCCGACGATCGACGAGACCTGGTCGTACCTGCAGTACATGGCCGATTTCATGTGGACCTACCGGTTCCTGTATCGCGACCTCAACGACCTGCTCGCGCGCAACCGCACGCTCGAGACGCACTTCAAGCAGATCATCAGCCACAAGGTGCGCTTCGCGCACGAGATGTGCGAACTGCTCGTGTCCGACGCCGAAATGGTCGCGACGCCCGCCGAGATCGAAGTCATCGCCACCAACATGGCGGTGATCTCGACGTACTGGCTGTCGTATCAGTACGTGATGCACCCGCGCAAGTACAACGACCAGGACGCGATCCGCGAAGAGCTGCACCAGGTGAGCATGCACGTGATCTCGATCATGGCCCCGTACCTGCGCGGCCGTTCGCGCCAGCTGTTCGACGATCTCGTCTCCGGCAAGCTGCCCAAGCGCCAGTTCACCGACTACCTGCCGCCGCGCGACGGTTCGCCCCGCCCCGCGGGCAGCCCGGTCGCCGCCAAGCCCGCCGCGAAGGATACGAAACAATGAAGGCAGTCTGTGTTTACTGCGGCTCGTCGTCCGGCGTGCGGCCCGTCTATGCGGACGCCGCGCGCGCATTCGGCCGCGCGCTCGTCAATGCGGGCCTCACGCTCGTCTACGGCGGCGGCCGCGTCGGTTTGATGGGCGTGATCGCCGATGAAGTGATGGCGGCCGGCGGCCGTGCGGTCGGCGTGATCCCCGAGTTGCTCGTCGACAAGGAAGTCGGCCATACCGGGCTGTCCGAGCTGCACGTCGTACCCGACATGCACCACCGCAAGAAGATGATGGCCGACCTGTCCGACGCGTTCGTCGCGATGCCCGGCGGCGCCGGCACGCTCGAGGAATTCTTCGAGGTCTATACGTGGGCGCAGCTCGGTTATCACCGCAAACCCGTCGCGCTGTACAACATCGATTCGTTCTACGATCCGTTGATCGCGCTGCTGCGCCATACGGTCGACGAGGGCTTCATGCGCCCGGCCTACTTCGACGCGCTGTGCATCGACGCCGAACCGGTCGCGCTGATCGAACAGCTGCGCCGCTACCAGCCGCTCGCCCAGGACAAATGGGCAACCGACGCGGCCAAGTAACGTTCATCAGGAGCCGCACGCGATGCCCGCACCGTCCGAGCGCAAGGCCGTCCTCATCACCGGCGCGAGCCGCGGCATCGGCCGCGCGACCGCCGTGCTCGCGGCCGGGCGCGGCTGGGACGTCGGCATCAACTACGCGCGCGACGCGGCGGCAGCCGAACTGACCGCGCAAGCCGTTCGCGACGCCGGCGCCCGCGCGTGCGTCGTCGCCGGCGACGTCGCGAACGAAGCGGACGTCATCGCGATGTTCGATACGGTCGCGACCGCGTTCGGTCGCCTCGACGCGCTCGTCAACAATGCGGGGATCGTCGCGCCGTCGCTGCCGCTCGCCGACATGCCGGTCGAACGGCTGCGGCGGATGTTCGACACCAACGTGCTCGGCGCCTACCTGTGCGCGCGCGAAGCCGCGCGCCGGCTGTCCACCGATCGCGGCGGGCGCGGCGGCGCGATCGTCAACGTGTCGTCGATCGCGTCCCGGCTCGGCTCGCCGAACGAGTACGTCGACTACGCGGGCTCGAAGGGCGCGGTCGATTCGCTGACGATCGGCCTCGCGAAGGAACTCGGCCCGCACGGCGTACGCGTCAACGCGGTGCGCCCCGGCCTGATCGAGACGGAAATCCACGCGAGCGGCGGCCAGCCGGGCCGCGCGGCACGCCTCGGCGCGCAGACGCCGCTCGGCCGCGCGGGCGAAGCGCAGGAGATCGCGGAAGCGATCGTCTGGCTGCTCGGCGACGCGGCGTCTTACACGACGGGCGCCCTGCTCGACGTCGGCGGCGGCCGGTAATCCCGCCCCAAAAGGCGGAAAAACGGCCGACCAGGGGCGTCCGTGGTCACGACACCACAAATCTCCACAATATCGCGGCTGTTTCAGTAAACATCCGTAACGGTTCCGTGTTCTACTAGCGCCAAGCCAAAAACGGCCGGTCATCCGGCTGTCATTTCGCCTCGATGCGACCCTTATTGGTCCCGGCCCATGTCGCCGGACCGGCTTGACCCGACCGAGATCTTTTCCATGCCAGGAACCGCAGCGCCCGGCCGGCGACGCACGGCCGTGCCCGCTTCGGCCGCGCACGCACGCTCAGCCGCCGATCCCAACCTCAGCGCGACACTCGATGGCGCCGGCACGCCTGCCGTGGCCGGCGCCGCCGCACCGAACGCCACCCGCGATCGCGTCCTCCGGCTCGGCTGGCGCGTCTGGCTGCTGGTTGCCGCGCTGGTGTGCGCGTATACGCTGCCGGGCGTGCTCGGCCACGATCCGTGGAAGCAGGACGAAACCTATACGTTCGGCATCATCCAGCACATGCTCGAGACGGGCGACTTCGTCGTGCCGACCAGCGCCGGCCAGCCGTTCATGGAAAAGCCGCCGCTCTACGCATGGGTCGCGACGAGCCTCGCGTGGCTGCTGCAGCGGGTAATGCCGCTGCACGACGCGGCACGGCTCGCGAGCGCGCTGTTCGCGGCGCTCGCGTTCGGCTTCATCGCTCGCGCGGCCCGCAGTGCCGGCCGGGCCGACAGCTGGCTCGACCTGCGCGTGATCGGCCCCGTCGTGCTGAGCGCGGGCACGCTCGTCGTGATCAAGCACGTGCACGACATGATGACGGACGTCGCGCTGTTCGCCGGCACCGCAATGGGCTTCTGCGGGCTGCTCGAGCTCGTGATGCGGCACGTCGCGCAGGCGCGGCAGATGCGGCACGGGCTGCCGGTGCGGCCGTCCGGCCGCTGGGCCGCGCCGCTCTTCGGCGCGGGCGTCGGCATCGCGCTGATGGCGAAGGGGCTGTTCGTGCCGCTCGTGTTCGCGGCCACGCTCACGGGCGCGCTGGTGCTCTACCCCGCCTGCCGTACGCGCGCGTTCGCACGCTCGCTCGGCGTCGCCGCGCTGGTGTTCGCACCGTTCGCGCTCATCTGGCCAACCGCGCTGTTCCTGCGTTCCGAGACGTTGTTCATGACGTGGTTCTGGGACAACAATGTCGGCCGCTTCTTCGGATTCTCGGTGCCGGAACTCGGCGCGGAAAACGACAAGCCGTTCTTCATCCTGCGTGCGTTCCTGCTGCTCGGCTTCCCGGTCGCGCCGCTCGCGATCGCCGCGCTGGCGCGAGGCGCATGGCGCGACTGGCGCACGCCGCGCATCGCGCTGCCCGTGCTGTTCGCCGGGATCGGCCTCGCGGTGCTGCAAGTGTCCGCGACCTCGCGCCAGCTCTACATCCTGCCGTTCTTCGCGCCGCTCGCGCTGGTCGCCGCGCAGGCGATCGACCGCCTGCCGCGCGGGCTGCATCTCGCATGGGACTACCTGAGCCGCCTGCTGTTCGGCACCGTCGTCGCGCTCGCGTGGATGATCTGGGCGGTCATGGCCGATCCCGGTGCATCGCGTGCGAACCTCGCGGTGCTCGGCCGCTGGCTGCCGCTCGACTGGACCATGCCGATCGTGCCCGGGCTCGTGATCGGTGCGCTCGCGCTGACGGTCGGCTGGCTGTCGCTGCTGCCGAAGCTGCGCACGACCGGCCTGTGGCGCGGTGCGCTGTCGTGGGGCGCCGGCGCGCTGGTCGCGTGGGGTCTCGTTTATACGCTGCTGCTGCCGTGGCTCGACGTCGCGAAGAGCTACCGGTCGGTGTTCGACGACCTGAACGCGCATCTCGCGCTCGAGTGGAGCGACGGCGACTGCATGGCGAGCCTGCACGGGCTCGGCGAATCGGAAGCGCCGATGATGTACTACTTCTCCGGTATCCAGCACACGCCGATCGACGACGCGAAGACGACGCGCTGCACGTGGATGATCGTCCAGGGCGTGCGGGCCGTCGATCCGGCACCGGGCAGCGAATGGAAACTGTTCTGGACCGGCGCCCGCCCGGGCGACGACGAGGAGCTGCTGCGCGTCTACGTGCGCACGCCCGAAGCGCACGAAACGAAGTAATGCAAGGCGGCGCCGCAAAACGGCGCCGTCGTCATGTCCGGAAGACCAGCGCAAGCGGCGCGCGAGCGCGGCTTCATGCCCGCCATCCCGCCCCCCCGCCCGTCAAAACGACGAGCCGGGCTCGCGCAGGAATGCCGCCTCCGCATCGGTCGATGCACGGCCGAGAATCGCGTTCCGGTGCGGAAAACGGCCGAAACGCCCGATCACGGCCGCATGACGCAACGCGAAGTCGTGATAGCTCGCACACCCGGCCTCGCCGCGAATGCCAGCGCACAGGCGCACGGCCTCGCGCTGGCTCGCGTCCGACTCGTCATGTTCGAACGGCAGGTACGCAAACGCGCGGTGATGGCCGCTCGGCAACTGCGCGTCCCACCCGGCCGCGACGACGCGCCGCGCGAGCGCCAGCGCTCTCGGATCGGCGGCGAACGCGCGCGGCGTGCCGCGGTGAATGTTGCGCGAGAACTGGTCGAGGACCACGATCAGCGCGAGCGCGCCGAGCGGCGTGTCGGCCCAGTGATCGCAGGCGCCGTCGCACGCGGCGTCGAGCAACGCACCGTAGCGCGTACGAAGCACGTCGTCGAACGCCGCGCCGCCGTTGAACCACACCTTGCGCGCATGGCCGAACGCCGCCGAATCCGGTTCGCCGAACCAGAAATCGAGAATCTCGCGCGCTTGCGGATCGAGCGCCGCGGCGCTGTCCGTCAGGTTGTCGATCGTCATGCAAACTCCAGCACGAGGCGCCGTGTCCGCGCACTCTTCTTTTCAAGTCTGGCGACCCGCAGGTCGCCGATTTCCGACGTATTGCGCACATGCGTGCCGCCGCACGGCTGCAGATCGACACCTTCGATGCGCAGCAGCCGTACGCGGCCCAGCCCCAGCGGCGGCTTCACGCTCATCGTGCGCACGAGTTCGGGGCGCTCGGCCATCTCCGCGTCGGTGATCCATTCGGTCGTGACCGCATGCGCGCCGTGGACCAGTTCCGCGAGACGGCGCTCGACGTCGACGCGGTCGATCGTGTCCGACGTCGCGAAATCGAGCCGCACGTAGTCGGCCGTCACGCTGCAGCCGTCGACCGGGTAAGGCAGCACCGCGCACATCAGGTGGGCGGCCGTATGCAATCGCATGCGCCGGTAGCGGCGCAGCCAGTCGATGTCCGCGACCACGCGCGCGCCGGGTGCGAGCGCCGCGACGCGCGCTTCCTGGCCCGCCTCGGGCACGTGCACGGCATCGTCGGGCGTTGCGCCTTCGAACTTCGCCTTGCGCGTGTCGACGATCGCGATCGTGCTGCCGTCGGGCAGCGTCAGCGTGCCGCTGTCGCCGGCCTGCCCGCCGCCGAGCGGATAGAACACGGTGCGGTCGAGCCGGATGCCGTCTTCGCCGACGGCCGCGACGACGGCCTCGCACTGCGTCAGATAGGCATCGTCGCGAAACAGGGCCTGGGTCATCATCGGGCGAACCTCGTATCGATGGGGAAACGACCAGTGTCGCGCCGCACCGCGCCGGCCGCCCAGACGCAGTTCGCCCGGCGTCCGGACTGCGGCGTACCGGTCGATCAACCGGGCCGGTTGCGCATCCAGTCGGCCGTGTCGTAGAACGAATGCATGAGCCGTTCGCGCAGCGGCTCGGGCAACCCGACGTCCTCCATCGCCCACGCCATGCAGCGCAGCCACTGATCGCGCTCGACCGACGCGATCGGGAACGGCAGGTGCCGGGCGCGCAGCCGCGGATGGCCGAACCGGCTGATGTAGTGATCGGGGCCGCCGAGCCAGCCGCACAGGAACCAGAACAGCTTGTCGCGCGAGCCGTCGAGCGACGCCGGATGCAGCGCGCGAATCTCCGCGAACTCGGGCTCGAGGTCCATCAGGTCGTAAAAACGGTCCACCATCTCGCGCACGCGGGCTTCGCCGCCCACGAGCTCGAACGCCGTCGGCTGCGACGGCGCTTCATCATTCACATCGGTCATACGGATAATCGGAAACGGGATAGTCGGGGCCGCCGGCGACGCTCAAGCGTCGCGCAGCGACTGCAGCGCCGGGCGCCGCAACACATTATGCAGGCTCAGCCAGCCGGCCGCACCGGCGCACGCGACGCCGGCCGCGATGCCGGCCGGCACGAGCCACGGATTGACGGCGAGCCGGAACTCGAACACGCGCGACGCGAGCACCCAGCCGACCGCGATCGCCCCCGCCGCAGCCAGTGCGCCGGCCAGCGCGCCGACGACGATGAATTCCGCGCGCTGCACCGCATTGACCTGCGCGCGCGACGCGCCGAGCGCGCGCAGCAGCGCGGCCTCGCGCACGCGCTCGTCGCGCGAGCCCGCCAGCGCCGTGTACAGCACCAGCACGCCCGCCGCGAGCGTGAACGCAAACAGGAACTGCACCGCGCCGACCACCTGCAGCATCATCCGTTGCAGCTGCGCGAGGATCGGCGCGATGTCGATCGCGGTCAGGTTCGGGTAGCGCGCGATCAGCGGATCGAGCAGCGCCGCCTGCTCGGCCGGCTGGTGGAAGCTCGTCAGGTAGACGGCCGGGAAATCCTTCAGCACCGGAGGCGGCATCAGCACGAAGAAGTTGACGCGGAACGTGCCCCAGTCGAGCTTGCGCACGCTGGTGATCGGCGCATCGACCGTCAGCCCCGTCACGTCGAAGCGCAGCGTGTCGCCCGGCTTCACGTTCAGCGTCTGCGCCAGCCCGGCCTCGATCGAGATCTGCGGGCTGGCCGAATTGCCGAACCAGTCGCCTGCGACGATCCGGTTGTCGGGCGGCAGCTCGGTCGTATACGACAGGTTGAACTCGCGATCGACGAGCCGGCGCGCCTCGTCGGACGGATACGCTTGCGGGTTCACCGGCTTGCCGTTGATCGCGACGAGCCGGCCGCGCACCGTCGGCGCGGGCACCGCATCGCGCACGCCGTGCGCGGCGAGCCACGCCGCGACGTCGTCGCGCTGGTCGGGCTGGATGTCGATCAGGAACTGGTTCGGTGCATCGGGCGGCATCGACTGCCGCCAGCCGGCGACGAGATCGTTGCGCGTGATCGCGATCAGCAGCAGGCACATCAGGCCCAGCGCGAGCGCGGTGATCTGAAGCGCGCTCGCCGTGCCGCGCCGGTGCAGCGACGCGAGCGCATAGCGCCAGCCGATGCCCGCCGCCACGCGCGCATCGCGCACCGCGTGCGCCGCCGCGTACAGCACGAGCCGCGCGATCAGCGAGAAACCGACCAGGGCGCCGGCGAACCCGCCCGTGACGATCAGCCCGAGCTTCAGGTTGCCCGCCGCGACGATCAGCAGCCCCGCGAACAGCACGACACCGAGCGCATACGCGGCCCACGCGGTGCGCGACGCGTCCCCCCAGTCGCGCCGCAACACGCGCACCGGCGGCACGCGCGTGAGCGGCGCGAGCGGCGGCAACGCGAAGCCGAGCAGCAGCACGAGCGCGGTGCCGATGCCGACGAGCGCGGGCCACAGCGTCGGCGGCGGCAGCGCGACGTCGATCAGGCGGCCGAGCGCCGCCAGGAGCGCCCAGTGGCCGCCGTAGCCGAGCACCGCGCCGGCGACGCCCGAGACGATGCCGAGGCCGGCGAATTCGAGCGCGAACAGCGCGCCGAGCGTGCGCCGGCTCACGCCGAGGCAGCGCATCGTCGCGCAGCCGTCCAGATGGCGCCGCATGTAGCGCTGCGCGGCCATCGCGATCGCGACCGCCGCGAGCAATGCGGTCAGGAGCGCGACGAGCGTCAGGAAATGGCGCGCGCGATCGAGCGTCTGGCGCACCTGCGGCTGGCCTTCCTGCAGCGATTCGAGACCGACGCCGCGCAGCTTGCCGCCGTCGACGCGCCCGTGCGCATAGGCCTCGAAGCGCGCGACGGCCGCCGGGTCGCCGGCGACCAGCAGCCGGTACGTGACGCGGCTGCCGTAGCCGGTGAGCCCGGTCGCGGCAAGCTCGTCCGCGCGCATCATCAGCCGCGGCGAGAAATTGACGAACGAGAAGCCGCGATCGAGTTCGCGGGAGATCGACGCGGCGACCGTGAACGTGCGCAACCCGACACGCACGGTATCCCCCGCCTTCAGATGCAAAGCATCGAGCAGCGCGGGATCGGCCCACACGGTGCCGGGCGCGGGAATCGCGGCCGCCTTGTGCGCGGCGGCGGTGCCGGCCGGCACGATCTCGACCGCGCCGCGCAGCGGATAGCCGGGCGACACGGCCTTCACGGCCGCGAGGCGCGCGGGCGCCGCGTCGCTCGCCTGCCGGCCGGCGGCCGACGCGATCATGCTCGGGAAGATCGCGGTCGTCGCGGTGCGCAGGCCGAGTGCGCGCGCCTCGCGATCGAACGACGGATCGACGGGATGGTCGGCACGCACGACGAAATCGGCGCCGAGCATCTGGCGCGCGTCGCGCTCAAGCCCCTGGCGCAACCGGTCGGCGAGGAAACCGACGCTCGTCAGCGCGGCGACCGCGAGCACCAGCGCGAGCACCAGCAGCGTCAGTTCGCCGGCACGCCAGTCGCGTGCGGTCATCCGTGCGGCCTGGCGGATCAGGTCGTGCCAGCCGAAGCGGCCGGCATGGCCGGGCCGCCCGGCCGGCGAAAGGTCAGGACGCTGCCGCTCGGCGGTTGACGGCGCCTTCAATCGCGCTTGCCCCCGATCGAGTTGAGCCGCGACACCATGTGGTTCGCCATCCCGCGGAAGCCGCCCGACACGCCGCGCCACAGACGCGGCAGCGCCCAGGCCGATGCCGCGATGAACGCCGCGAGCAGCACGAGGAACGCAAGCGGAACGAAGAACGCGAGTGCGAGGCCGCCGAACACGAGGCCGTCTTCGGTGGACGATGCGACCCAGTTCGAGATCGGCTCGGGAGACAGGTTGATCAGCGCGCGCGTGCCGGCCTTCGCGACGTGCGCGGCACCGGCGAGCGAGCCGCCGGCCAGCCCGGCGACCGCGAGCACGGTCGGGTCGGCATGGCCGAGCGCACCGGCGGCCAGCACCGCGCCGGCCGGAATGCGGATGAAGGTGTGGACCGCGTCCCACAGCGAATCGAACGCGGGAATCTTGTCGGCAAGGAATTCGGTGACGGCGAGCACGGCGGCGGCGCCGATGACCCACGGCGACGTCAGGACCGCCAGCGTGTCGGGCAGATGGAGCCAGCCGACCCGCGCGAGCACGCCGGCGATCAGCACCGTCAGGTAAAGGCGCAGCCCGCTCGCCCACGCGAGCCCCGCGCCGAGCGAAATGGCTTCGATCATGGCCCTCTCCTTGCACTTTCCGTGCGCTTTGCCGATTGATCGGATCGAGTCGGTATGACCGGCCGCGCGGCGCGTGGCAACCGGTGCCGCCTGCCGGGAACGGCGCAGCGGCATTCAGGCCCGAATGCGTTCCATTATAGACAGGCTGGCAGGCGGGCCGCCGCAATTCCGCAGTGCGTCACGGCCGGGCGCGGGCGCCGGCCGGCGCGGCGGCGTCACGCAGCCGACGACAACTTCAGGCCGATCAGCCCGAGCACGATCAGCGACGCGCTCGCGACGCGGGCGGCGGTGAGCGCCTCGCCCATCATCACGATCCCGAACACGAACGCGCCGACCGCGCCGATGCCCGTCCATACCGCATACGCGGTGCCGAGCGGCAACTGGCGCATCGCGACCGCGAGCAGCCCGAAGCTGGCGAGCGCCGCCACGATCGTCACCACCGACGGTCCGAGCTTCGTGAAACCCTCGGACGATTTCATGCCGGCCGCCCAGGCCACTTCCAGCAAACCGGCGATCAACAACCATACCCACGCCATCTCGACGTACTCCGGATCGGATGGGGCCGTCCCCGTTGAAGCGAATGGCCCGGGGTCGTCCCCGGGCGGCGCCGAGTATAACAAGACGCTTACGGGCATGCCGGATGCGCCGGCCGGGGGCGAACGGGGGGATCGCTGCGACGCATGGCCCGCGCGCCGCCGCCCGGCCGCGCCCGGTCTCAGTTCGACACGCGTTTGGCGCCGCCGCCGCCCACGCAGCGGTCGTCGCGGTACAGCGCCCATTCGTCGCACACCCGGCCGTCCTTGAACACGCACATGCCGACCTGCCCGCTCGACAGGTTGCGGATCACGTGGCGGCCGCCGAGCTTCTCGCAGTTGACCGACGCGGGATTGGCGAGCGCCTGTTGCGGCGCCGAAGGCTGCTGCCCGGGCGGCAGCGGCTGGGCAAACGCGCCGGGCGCAGCGAGCGCCAGCGCACAGATGACGACCAGACGGACGGACATTGCACGCTCCTCGATTTCGTTCGCGGAACGGTCAGCATAGCGGGGAATCCGTGGCCGGTGTGCGCGGCCGGCGCATGCGGCGGCAATGTCGCGCCGATGCAACTTCACCGGCGTGCGGCCTTGCATTCCGGCCGCATCGCGCGGCGCGCCGCGGACGTCACGCGGCGCCGACGAGCCGGTAGCCGACGCCCGTTTCGGTGACGATATGCTCGGGCTGCGCGGGATCGCGCTCGAGCTTCTGGCGCAGGTGCGCCATGTAGATGCGCAGATAGTGATGGCTCTCGACGTGCGACGGCCCCCACACGTCGCGCAGCAGCTGGCGATGCGTGAGCACGCGCCCCGCGTGCCGCACGAGCGTCGCGAGCAGCCGGTACTCGAGCGGCGTCAGGTGCACGATCTCGCCGTCGCGCCACACCTGGCGCAGCGCGAGATCGACGCTCACCGTGCCGAAGCTCACCTTCGGCGACTCGTTCGCGCCGCCCTGGTTGCGCCGGCGCAGTTGCGCGCGGATCCGCGCGCGCAGCTCGGACACGCCGAACGGCTTGGTCAGGTAGTCGTCGGCGCCGGCATCGAGCGCGGCGACCTTCTCCTCCTCCTGGGTGCGCGCGGACAGCACGATCACCGGCACCTCGGACCAGCCGCGCAGCTCGCGGATCACGTCGAGGCCGTCGGTGTCGGGCAGGCCGAGGTCGACGATCACGAGATCGGGCTTGCGGGTCGCCGCGTCGATCAATCCCTGCTTGCCCGTCTCCGCCTCGAACACGGCGATGTCCTCCTCTTCGAGCGCGGCGCGCACGAAGCGGCGGATCTGTTTTTCGTCCTCGATCAGGACGACGGTCAGGCTCGGTTCACTCATGGTCTGGCAATGGCTCGGAGGGAGACGACGCGCCGGGCACGTCGATTTCGTCGTCGGGTACGGCAGGCACGGCCGGCGGCGTGTCGACCGGCAGCGTGAACCAGAAGCGCGCGCCCGTCACGCGGCCGTCGGGCGCGGTACGGTTGAGCGCGCCGATTCGACCGCCATGCGCTTCGACGATCGCGCGGCAGATTGCGAGGCCGAGCCCGATGCCCGGCGTCGCCGATTCCTTCTCGCCGCGCGTGAACTTGTCGAAGATCCGCGTTTCCATCCCGGCCGGCAGGCCCGGGCCGTGATCGTCGACGTGCACGCGCACGAAGGGCTGGCCGTCGTCGGTCACGCGTTCGGCGCCGATGTCGATCGGCGCGTCGGCCGGTGTGTATTTCGCCGCGTTCTCGAACAGGTTGGTGAACAGCCGCTCCATCAGCACCGCGTCCATCTGCAGGAGCGGCAGGTCGGCCGGCAGCGACACGCGCGCCGGATGCCGCGCGAGCACGCGCTTGCACGCGGCGAGCGCGGCGCCGACGGTTTCCTCGAGCAGCGACCACTGGCGCTTGAGCTGCAGGCTGCCGGCCTGCAGCCGCGCCATGTCGAGCAGGTTGGTGACGATGCCCGTCATCCGCAGCGCCTCGTCGTGGATCGCGTCGACCAGCTCGCCCTCGCGCTGCGCGAAGCGTTCGGCCGCCGCGGCGTCGCCGTCCTGCGCGGCCGCGCGACCGTTCGCGAGCATCGACGAAAAGCCGACGATCGTCGTGAGCGGCGTGCGCAGGTCATGCGAGATCGCCGACAGCAGCGAGTTGCGCAGCCGCTCGGATTCCATGTTGACGAGCGCGTCGCGCGCGATCTCGACGTA
Source organism: Burkholderia sp. Bp9090 (assembly GCF_003857985.1). Classification (NCBI taxonomy): domain Bacteria; kingdom Pseudomonadati; phylum Pseudomonadota; class Betaproteobacteria; order Burkholderiales; family Burkholderiaceae; genus Burkholderia; species Burkholderia sp. Bp9090. Next base: position 43,295 of record NZ_QTPV01000024.1, on the reverse strand, counting down.
GTGCACGCGTTCGAGCGCAAGCGCGATCTGCGCGGCGAACGCGTCGAGCATCCGCTGCTGCTCGGGCACCTCGAGTTCGCGCGGCTCGCGCGACGCGACCGCGAGCACGCCGCGCGTGCGCATCGGCGCCTTCAGCGGCAGGTACAGCGCGGCGGCGGCGGGCAGCGTGTCGGTGCCGCGGCCGGCCGGCTTCTGCTGGTCGTACACCCACTGGCCGACGTCGCTGTCGAGATCCGCGCCCGTCAGCGTGACGGCCGCGTCGGGTTCCTCGATCTTCTGCCGCACCTGGTCCGCGCTGTCGGGCAGCAGGAACGCGACGCGCGCGCGGAACACCTCGCCCACGTGGCGGCTGCCGATCTCGACGATCTGCTCGGTCGTCAGCGCCGCGCCGAGCTCGCGCGCCATCGCGTAGATCGCGCCGGTGCGGCGCTCGCGGCGCTGCGCGATGCTCGCCTGGCGCGTCAGCGTCGACGTCAGGTGACTGATCACGAGCGACGTCAGCAGCATCCCGAAGAAGGTCAGCAGGTACTGCGTGTCGCTGACCGAGAACGACATGCGCGGCGGCACGAAGAAGAAATCGAACGCGGCGACCGACAAGAACGACTGCAGCACGCCCGGGCCGCGCCCGAGCCGCACGGCCGAGAACACGACGCCGAGCAGGTACAGCATCACGAGGTTCGTGAGGTCGAGCCGCTCGGACACGACGCTCGCGACACCGGTGATCGCCGCGCAGATCGCGGCGGCGTACAGGTAGTGGCGCGGCGGCGAACGCCGCAACCCGAATTGCGCGAACGCGTCGCGCCAGTCGCGTGCGCGCGCGTCGAGCGGCGCCGCGCGCACCTCGTCGCTCGCCGACGCGCGGATCAGCATCAGGTCGACGTCGCCCGCGCGTTCGGCGAGCTGTTCGCCGAACGGCCGCGCGAAGCGGCGCGCGAGCCCGACCTTCGGCGAGCCGCCCGCGACGAGCTTCGACACGTTGCGCACCTTCGCATAGCCGATCAGCGCGGCAACCGCGTCGTCGCCCGCGAGCGTGGCCGTCTCCGCGCCGAGCTCGGCCGCGAGTTTCAACGCGTCGAGCGTGCGCTGCCGCCGCGCGTCGGGCAGCCGCTGCAGCCGCGGCGTCTCGACGTACACGGCGATCCAGTCGGCCTTCAGGCTCGCCGCGAGCCGCGCGGCCGCGCGCACGAGCGTCGGCGCCTCGGGGCCCGGCCCGACGCACACGAGCAGCCGCTCGCGCGCCTGCCAGATGCGCTGGATCGAACGGTCGGCGCGGTACTCGCGCATCTGCGCGTCGACGCGATCGGCCGTGCGCCGCAGCGCCAGCTCGCGCAGCGCGATCAGGTTGCCCTTGCGGAAGAAGTTGCGCACCGCGCGCTCGGCCTGCTGCGCGAGATAGACCTTGCCGTCGCGCATCCGCTCGAGCAGTTCCTCGGCCGGCAGGTCGACCAGCGTGACTTCGTCGGCCGCGTCGAACACGCGGTCGGGCACGGTTTCCCACACGCGGATGCCGGTAATCGCGCCGACCACGTCGTTCAGGCTTTCGAGGTGCTGCACGTTGACGGTGGTGTACACGTCGATGCCCGCGTCGAGCAGTTCGTAGACGTCCTGCCAGCGCTTCAGGTGGCGCGCGCCCTGCACGTTCGAATGCGCGAGTTCGTCGACGAGGATCAATTGCGGCGCGCGCGCGAGCGCGCCGTCGAGATCGAATTCGGCGAGCGTGCGGCCGCGATACTCGATGCGCGCGAGCGGCAGCACGTCGAGGCCGTCGAGCAGTGCGGCGGTTTCGCCGCGGCCGTGGGTCTCGACGATGCCGACGACGACGTCGACGCCGTCCTGCAGCCGCTGGCGCGCGGCCTGCAGCATCGCATAGGTCTTGCCGACGCCGGCGGACGCGCCGAAGAAGATCTTCAGCTGGCCGCGCCGCTGCTTTTCTTCGTCGCGCTGCAGCTTGTCGAGGAGTTGGTCGGGATCGGGGCGGTTCATGCGTCAGGAAGGCGAAACGCGGGATGGCGAACGAGTACTGTCATTGTGGTTCCAAATCGCCGCAAAAGGCAAAGACGGCGCATGCGCCGTCGGACAAGCGCGTGCGGCGCGGATCGGGCCGCGCCGCACGCCGGTTGCCGCGCCGGGAGCCCGGCCGCGCGTTCAGTGCGCGGCCTGCGCCGCGTCGAGCGCGAGGTTCAGCTTCAGCACGTTCACGCGCGGCTCGCCGAGCACGCCGAACTGGCGGCCCGCCGTGTTCGCGGCGACGAGCTGCGCGACCGCGTCGGCGGTCAGGTTGCGCGCCTTCGCGACGCGCTCGACCTGGTACGCGGCGGCGGCCGGCGTGATCTCCGGATCGAGGCCGCTCGCCGACGCCGTCACGAGGTCGACCGGCACGGGCTTCGACATGTCGGTGCCGGCGTCGCGCAGCGCGGCGATGCGCGCCTTCACCTGGTCGGCGAGCGACGGGTTCAGCGGGCCGAGGTTCGAGCCGCCGGAGCCGGTCGCGTTGTACGGCATCGGCGACGTGGCCGACAGGCGGCCCCAGAAATACTTCGGCGCGTCGAACTGCTGGCCGATCAGCGCGGAGCCGACCGCGCGGCCGCCCTGCTCGATCAGGCTGCCGTTCGCCTGCGACGGAAACACGGCCTGGCCGAACACGGTCATCACGGCCGGATAGGCGAGCCCCGTCACGGCGGTCAGGACGACAAAGATCACGAGGAGCGGGCGAATCAACGTTTTCATGAGGGTTCCTTCAAATGCGGCACATCAGGCCCAGCCGAGCGCGGCGAGCGTCATGTCGATCAGCTTGATGAACGGGAACGGCAGCAGCACGCCGCCGAGACCGTACACCAGCAGGTTGCGGCGCAGCAGCGACGCGGCGCCGAGCGGCCGGTAGGTGACGCCCTTCAGCGCGAGCGGGATCAGCGCGACGATGATCAGCGCGTTGAAGATCACCGCGGACAGGATCGCGGAGGCCGGCGACGTCAAATGCATGATGTCGAGCACGCGCAGTTGCGGGTACGTCGTCACGAACGCGGCCGGGATGATCGCGAAGTACTTCGCGATGTCGTTCGCGATCGAGAACGTCGTCAGCGACCCGCGCGTCATCAGCATCTGCTTGCCGATCTCGACGATCTCGATCAGCTTCGTCGGGTTCGAATCGAGGTCGACCATGTTGCCGGCTTCCTTCGCCGCCTGCGTGCCGGTGTTCATCGCCACCGCCACGTCGGCCTGCGCGAGCGCCGGCGCGTCGTTGGTGCCGTCGCCCGTCATCGCGACGAGGCGCCCCGCCGCCTGGTGCTCGCGGATCGTCGCGAGCTTGGTTTCCGGCGTCGCTTCCGCGAGGAAGTCGTCGACGCCCGCTTCCGCCGCGATCGCCGCGGCCGTCAGCCGGTTGTCGCCCGTCACCATCACGGTCTTGATGCCCATCTTGCGCAGTTCCGCGAAGCGCTCCTTGATGCCGCCCTTCACGATGTCCTTCAGCTCGATCACGCCGAGCACGCGCGCCACGCCGTCGTGCAGGTCGGCCACGACGAGCGGCGTGCTGCCGCGGCGCGCGACGTCGTCGACCGCGCGGCGCACTTCATCCGGGAAGCGGCTGCCGTGCGTCTCGACGTAGCGGCGGATCGCATCGGCCGCACCCTTGCGGATCTCGCGACCCGGGAGATCGACGCCGCTCATCCGCGTCTGCGCGGAGAAGCCGAGGAAGGTCGCATGCAGCTGCGCCATGTCGCGCTGGCGGATGTTGAAGCGTTCCTTCGCGAGCACGACGATGCTGCGGCCTTCCGGCGTCTCGTCGGCGAGCGACGACAGCTGCGCCGCATCGGCCAGCGCCTCCTCGCTCACGCCCGGCGCGGGCACGAACATCGACGCCTGGCGGTTGCCGAGCGTGATCGTGCCGGTCTTGTCGAGCAACAGCACGTCGACGTCGCCGGCCGCTTCCACCGCGCGGCCCGACGTCGCGATCACGTTCGCCTGCATCATCCGGCTCATCCCGGCCACGCCGATCGCCGACAGCAGCCCGCCGATCGTCGTCGGGATCAGGCACACCAGCAGCGCGACGAGCGCGGTGATCGTCACCACGTGGCCGGCCTTCATCGCGTCGACCGAAAACATCGAGAACGGCAGCAGCGTCGCGGTCGCGAGCAGCATCACGATCGTCAGCGCGACGAGCAGGATCGTCAGCGCGACCTCGTTCGGCGTCTTCTTGCGCTTCGCGCCCTCGACCATCGCGATCATCCGGTCGAGGAACGCCTCGCCGGGGTTCGCGGTGACCGTCACGACGATCCAGTCGGACAGCACGCGCGTGCCGCCGGTCACCGACGAGAAGTCGCCGCCCGATTCGCGGATCACCGGCGCGGATTCGCCGGTGATCGCCGATTCGTCGACCGACGCGACGCCGTCGACGACTTCGCCGTCGGCCGGAATCACGTCGCCGGCCTCGACCAGCACGACGTCGCCTTTACGCAGGTCCGACGCGGTCGTGATGCGGATCGGCGACTTCGGATGCGGCTCGTTGAGCTTCTTCGCCATCACGTCCTTCTTCGCGCTGCGCAGCGACGCGGCCTGAGCCTTCGAGCGCCCTTCGGCGAGCGCTTCGGCGAAGTTCGCGAACAGCACGGTGAACCACAGCCACAGCGCGATCGCGAGGATGAAGCCCGCCGGCGCCTCGGCCTGGCCGGCGAGCGCCGCGATCCACAGGATCGTGGTCAGGATGCTGCCGACGTACACGCAGAACATCACCGGGTTGCGGAACTGCGTGCGCGGCGTGAGTTTCTTGAACGAATCCACGATCGCCGGGCGCAGCAGCGCCGGATCGAACATGGACCGTGTTGCGGAATGTTGAGTCATTGCGATCTCTTCAATCTCTTCAGTCTTTGCAAGGTGTCGCCATGCGCTCGTGCGTCATGCGCCCAGCCACATCATCAGATGCTCGACGCCCGGGCCGAGCGCGAGCGCCGGCACGTAGGTCAGCGCGCCCACCAGCATCACGGTGCCGAGCAGCAGCACGACGAACAGCGGGCCGTGGGTCGGCAGCGTGCCGCTCGTCACCGCGATGCGCTTCTTCGCGGCGAGCGAGCCGGCGATCGCCAGCACCGGCACGATCGTGCCGAAGCGGCCGAACCACATCGCGATCGCGGTCATCCAGTTGTAGAACGGCGTGCCGACCGTCAGGCCCGCGAACGCGCTGCCGTTGTTGTTCGCGGCCGAGCTGAACGCGTACAGGATTTCCGAGAAGCCGTGCGGGCCCGGGTTCGCGATGCCGGCACGGCCCGCGTCGGCCAGCACCGCGATCGACGTGCCGACCAAGACGAGCAGCGGCGTGAGCAGCACGACGATCGACACCATCTTCATCTCGTACGACTCGATCTTCTTGCCGACGTATTCCGGCGTGCGGCCGATCATCAGGCCCGCGACGAACACCGCGAGCAGCGCGAACACCAGCATCCCGTAGAGACCGGACCCGACACCGCCGTAGATCACCTCGCCGAGCTGCATCAGCAGCATCGGCACGAGACCGCCGAGCGGCGTCAGCGAATCGTGCATCGTGTCGACCGCGCCGCACGACGCGGCCGTCGTCGCGACCGTGAAGATGCCGGTCTGCGCGATGCCGAAGCGCGTTTCCTTGCCTTCCATGTTGCCGCCCGGCTGCAGCGTGCTCGTCGACTGGTCGACGTGCAGCGCGGCGAGCGCCGGGTTGCCGGCCTGCTCGGCGCTCACCTCGACGCCGATCGCGACCGCAAACGCGACCGTCATCGCCGCGAGCACCGCGATGCCCTGCCGGCGGTCGCCGATCATCCGGCCGAACACGAGGCACAGCGCGGCCGGAATGATCAGGATCGCGAAGATCTGGATGAAGTTGGCGAACGGCGTCGGGTTCTCGTACGGATGCGCGGAGTTCGCGTTGAAGAAGCCGCCACCGTTGGTGCCGAGCATCTTGATCGCTTCCTGCGACGCGACCGGGCCCATCGCGAGTGTCTGCTTCGTCAGCTGCGTCGGCACCGTGACCGCGTTACCCTTGTCGTCCTTCACCGGGTTGCCCTGCGCGTCGAGCTTCGGCGCAGCATAGGTGCTCGTCTGCAGCACCGGCACGTCCTGGTAGGACTTCATGTTCTGAATCACGCCCTGGCTCATCAACAGCGCGGCGACGAGCGCCGCCATCGGCACGAGCACGTACAGCGTCACGCGCGTGAGGTCGACCCAGAAGTTGCCGATCGTCTGCGCGGTGTGACGCGCAAAGCCGCGGATCAGCGCGATCACGACGACGATGCCGGTCGCGGCCGACAGGAAGTTCTGCACCGTCAGGCCGAGCATCTGCGTCAGGTAGCTGACGGTCTGCTCGGGCGTGTAGTCCTGCCAGTTCGTGTTGGTGACGAAGCTGACGGCCGTGTTGAATGCGCCGTCAGTCGTCATCGCGCCGAACTGCTGCGGATTGCCGGGAAGGAAACCCTGCAGGCGCAGCAGGCCGTAGAGAAACAGCGCGCCGAGCGCGTTGAATGCGATCGTCGCGATCGCGTAGCGCTTCCAGTTCATCTCGGTGCCGGCGTCGACGCCGGCGATGCGGTACAGCACGCGCTCGAGCGGTCCGAACACGCGCACGACGCGCGAGCTGCCGTCCATCACGGCCGTCAGGTAGCGCGCGACCGGCACGGCCGCCGCAAGCAGCACGACGATGAACAGCAGCGTCTGCAACAGGTTGTTCGCGTTCATTCGATGTCCTCCGCGCGCAGCAGCGCAAAGACGAGATACGCGAACAGCAGGGCCGTCGAGGCACCCGCCAGCCAAAGCATCCAGGTCATGCGCGCCCCCCGCGGCCGTATTGCGCGAGCTTCTCGCAACCGGCAAGCAAACCGAGGATCAGCGCTGTGAACAGCACCAGTGCGCCGATGAAAACCCCATCCATTTTTGTGTTCTCCGTCGTCGAAATCGGACGACTAGAACCTTATGGGAACGCGCGTAAAGGACGGGTCAAAGGTCATCGGGCCAGTATAAAAAACGCGTAAACGCGTGCGGCGGCGGACGGCGGCGGACGGCGGCGGACGGCGGGGGACGGCGGGTGGAACGGCGGCGGGACAGCGGGCGGAACAGCGGACCGAACGTCGGTCGAGACGAAGACTGGACCGACGGCGACCGTCGCCGCCCGCCAGGGTGCGCGCCGGCGTGGTGCCGGCGCGACGGGATGCGTCAGGGAATTAGGATCGTCGAGCCGGTCGTCTTGCGCGACTCGAGGTCGGCATGCGCGCGGCCGACTTCCGCGAGCGGATAGCGCTGGTTGATGCTCGTCTTCACCTTGCCCGACAGGATCACGTCGAACAGCTCGGCGGCCGCGGCTTCGAGATCGGCGCGCTTCGCGATGTACGAGAACAGCGTCGGCCGCGTGAAGAACAGCGAACCGCGCGACGAGAGCTCCTTCGAGTCGATCGGCGGCAGCGGGCCCGACGCGTTGCCGAAGCTGACGAACAGCCCGAGCGGCGCGAGGCAGTCGAGCGAACCGATGTAGGTGTCCTTGCCGATCGAATCGTAGACGACCGGCACGAGCGCATCGTTCGTGATCGCCCTCACGCGCTGCGTGAAATTCTCGCGCGTGTAGACGATCGGGTGGTCGCAGCCGTGCGCTTTCGCGAGTTCGGCCTTCTCGTCGGAGCCGACCGTGCCGATCACCGTTGCGCCGAGCGCCTTCGCCCACTGGCAGACCAGCAGGCCGACGCCGCCCGCCGCGGCATGGATCAGGATCGTGTCGCCGGCCTTGACCGGATACGTGCGGCGCAGCAGGTAGTGCGCGGTCAGGCCCTGCAGCATCACCGACGCCGCTGCGTCGTAGCTGATGCCGTCCGGCAGCTTGACGAGGCGGTCGGCGGGCAGCACGCGCTCCTGCGCGTACGCGCCGGGCGACGACCACACATAGGCGACGCGGTCGCCGGGCTTGAACGCGGTCACGTCATCGCCGACCGCCGTCACCTCGCCGGCCGCCTCCATCCCGAGCCCGGCGGGCAACGGCTGCGGATAGAGGCCGGTGCGGAAATACACGTCGATATAGTTGAGCCCGACCGCATGCTGCTTGACGCGGACCTGGCCCGCCTGCGGCTCGCTGACCTCGACGTCGACCCACTTCATCACGTCCGGGCCGCCTGCCTGGTCGTATCGGATTGCTTTCGGCATCGTTTCGCTCCTCGCTTGTCTGGAAATTCGGTTCGGCAAATACGTCGCTGCCCCCGAACGGCGAGGCGGGCAGACGCGGGACACTGCGCGTGATTTTCGCGCGTCGCGCGCGCTCGTGCTGCACGCCGCGGCAATCCCTTCACGACCGTAGGGTCTTCGCGAAAGACGATCGGCACGTGACGTGCATTCCGGCGGATGGTGCGCCATCCGATCCGTCGCGACCTTGCGCTCGTCTCGCGTGCGGTGCGTGCCCCACGTGCAACATTTCGCCACGTTCAAGGAATCATCTTCGGGTCGGACGAATGGCTGTCCATTCAGCGATGGCAAAGCGTCGCCACCCATTGCACCGTGCGGTCCCCCGCGAAATCATGCGGTCCATGGAGATTCCCGGGACGGTGAGCGTGCTATTTTGCTTTGCACCGAATTCACGAACCCCATGCCATGAACGCCCTTTGCATCCGCCATGCATTTGTTTTCGCATCGTTGTCGGCAGGTATCGGCATCGTGAACGGAGCCGCGCTCCCACGCGTCGACGGTGCGCGGCTGCTCAACGGCATCAGCCGTACGGACAACAATCCGTACGCCGACGCCGAGCGCCACGTCATGACCGGTTATCTGGCCGGCGTGGCCGACATGACCGAAGGCAAGGACTGGTGCGACAACGGGCGCCTCAAATCCGGAGAGATCGATTCGGAAGTGATCGGCGGTCTTCGAAAACTGCCGAACGATGCGCTGCGCACAAACGCAGCAGGCCTGATCACCCGCATCCTGCAGCAGAAATATCCGTGCCGTTGATCGGGGACGATCTGCTTGAAACCACACTTCTCATTACTGAACAGCCACTATCCGGACAACAGGACGGTATCCAGGGAAGCGCTATACGAGGAGCTCGGCTGGCAAGACCTGGTCGCCAATCCGGCGTATGCAAATACGTGCGCCATTCGGATCAGCCTGGCACTCGTCAAGAGCGGAATGACATTGCGCGGCGGCCTCGTCATTCAGAAGGGGCGCACCGCGGACGGCGAATTGAAGCCGGCCAGGTGAGGCTGGCCAACATGCTGGCGGAGCCGGCCTATTTCGGCAAGGCTGAAGTGTTCCGGCGAGACGATGCGACGACCGGCATTGCCGCCAGAAAGGGCATCGTGGCCTTCTGGAACATCCCCGGATACATGAACGGCCGCGGCGGACACATCGACCTGATCGATGGCGCCCGCGCCCTCTGCAGTTCGGATTGCTACTGGGCTGCATCGACCGTGTGGTTCTGGTCGTTACGATGAGCGACCGGCCGCGATCTCGGGCATCGCAATCCGCGCCTGTTTCGGCGCTATCAACGCTCACCGCCATCCGTCACATGTCATCCACACGACAGATGGCGGCAAGCACGCACACTCACGCGTGCCGAACGCCTAGCAAACGTCCTGCATGTTGCGCGCCAGATCGTCGAGCAGCATCCGCGCGGTCGCGACGTTGGTCGCGACCGGCACGTCGTGCACGTCGCATGCGCGCACCAGCGCGGTGATGTCCGGGTCGTGCGGCTGCGCGGTCATCGGGTCGCGCAGGAACACGACGATGTCGACGCGGCCTTCGGCCAGCTCCGCACCGATCTGCAGGTCGCCGCCTTGCGGCCCCGACAGCTTGCGCTCGACCTCGAGCCCGTGCGCGGCGGCGATGCGGCCGCCCGTCGTGCCCGTCGCGACCAGCCGGCATTGCGCGAGCGTCGCGCGGTACTGGCCCGCGAGCGCGACGATCTCGTCCTTCTTCGCGTCGTGCGCAATCAGTGCGATGCGGGGTTTGCTCATCTCCGTTTCCTTCGTGGGTCGATTGTTGTCGTATATGTGAACGGCGGTGCGCGCGTCAGAACGTGCCCGGATACGCGCCGCCGTCGAGCAGCCAGTTCTGCCCGGTGATATAGCCTGCATGCACGCTGCAGAGGAACGCGCACGCCGCGCCGAATTCGGCGCGCGTGCCGAGGCGCCCGGCCGGGATTTCCTTCGCGCGCCGCGCGCGCATCTCGTCGACGCTCACGCCCTGCGCCTTCGCCGACGCGGCGAGCGTCGTCGCGATCCGGTCGGTGTCGAACAGCCCGGGCAGCAGGTTGTTGATCGTCACGCCCTGCCCCGCGACCTTGCGCGACAGCCCCGCGACGAAGCCGGTCAACCCCGAGCGCGCGCCGTTCGACAGCGCGAGCACGTCGATCGGCGCCTTCACGGCCGAACTCGTGATGTTGACGATCCGGCCGAAGCCGCGGCCGATCATCCCGTCGACGGTCGCGCGGATCAGCTCGATCGGCGTCAGCATGTTCGACTCGAGCGCGCGGATCCAGTCGTCGTGCGAGAAATCGCGGAAATCGCCGGGCGGCGGCCCGCCGGCATTCGTCACGAGAATGTCCGGCTGCGGGCACGCGGCGAGCGCGGCCGCGCGGCCGTCGGGCGTCGTGATGTCGCAGGCGACGGCGGTGATCGACACGTTCGACCCGGCGCGGATCTCCTCCGCGGTTTCCTCCAGCGTGTCGCGCGTGCGCGCGACGATCACGAGGTTCACGCCCTCGGCGGCCAGCGCTTCCGCGCAGCCGCGCCCGAGCCCCTTGCTCGCCGCGCACACGAGCGCGGTCTTTCCTGCGATGCCGAGATCCATCGTCGATTCCTTTATGGCGACGCGCGCCGGACGGGCCGGTCGCCGACGGGTCGCAGGCCGGTTCGCCGGGCGGGCGAACGGTCGCGAACGGTCGCGAGCGGGCGAACACGGCGCGCGGATTGTCGTGAGACGTCGATAATATCCGGATCACGTGGCGCGCCTTGGTAAAATTGCGGCCATGAGCGGCGGCCGGCCTGGCGCCGGCGCCGCCCCCGATCCCCTTTTGCCGCCAAGGCACCCCGTCATGAAACAGGACAGCCGTTTCCCGAATCTCTTCATCACCGATCATCCGCTGATCCAGCACAAGCTGACCCACATGCGCGACAAGGACACGTCGACGCGCACGTTCCGCGAACTGCTGCGCGAGATCACGCTGCTGATGGGTTACGAGATCACCCGCAACCTGCCGATCACGACCAAGCGGGTCGAAACCCCGCTGGTGGCGGTCGACGCGCCGGTGATCGCGGGCAAGAAGCTCGCGATCGTGCCCGTGCTGCGCGCCGGCATCGGGATGTCGGACGGCCTGCTCGACCTGGTGCCGTCCGCGCGCGTCGGCCACATCGGCGTGTACCGCGCCGAAGATCACCGCCCGGTCGAATACCTGGTGCGCCTGCCCGATCTCGAGGATCGCATCTTCATCCTGTGCGACCCGATGGTCGCGACCGGCTATTCGGCCGTGCACGCGGTCGACGTGCTCAAGCGCCGCAACGTGCCGGCCGCGAACATCATGTTCGTCGCGCTGGTCGCCGCGCCCGAGGGCGTGCAGGTGTTCCAGGACGCGCACCCGGACGTGAAGCTGTTCGTCGCGTCGCTCGACTCGCACCTGAACGAGCATGCGTACATCGTACCGGGCCTGGGCGACGCGGGCGACCGCCTGTTCGGCACCAAGAACTGACATACGACGACGCCGGGCCGCGCGGCCCGGCACGCCGCAACGGCCCGCCCGGCCGTTCGGCCATGCGCGGCGGCCCCGAAGCGACGGTCGCCGCGTGATAAAATCACGTTCCACTCGACACGCGCGGCCCCGCGGCTTCATGCCCGCCCAGACGGCCGCCGATTCAACGACACATTGGCACAATCGCCCGCGCAGCGCGCCCGGGCACGGAGAAAGGTATGGCTGGTCATTCGAAATGGGCCAACATCAAGCATAAGAAGGCAGCAGCCGACGCGAAGCGCGGCAAGATCTGGACCCGACTGATCAAGGAAATCCAGGTCGCGGCCCGCCTCGGCGGCGGCGACGCGAGTTCGAACCCGCGCCTGCGTCTCGCGGTCGACAAGGCGGCCGACGCGAACATGCCGAAGGACAACGTCAAGCGCGCGATCGACCGCGGCGTCGGCGGCGCGGACGGCGCGAACTACGAAGAAATCCGTTATGAAGGCTACGGCATCAGCGGCGCGGCGATCATCGTCGACACGCTGACCGACAACCGCACCCGCACGGTCGCGGAAGTCCGTCACGCATTCTCGAAGTTCGGCGGCAACATGGGCACCGACGGTTCGGTCGCGTTCATGTTCGATCACGTCGGCCAGTTCCTGTTCGCGCCCGGCACGTCGGAAGACGCGCTGATGGAAGCGGCGCTCGAAGCCGGCGCGGACGACGTCAGCACGAACGACGACGGCTCGATCGAAGTGCTGTGCGACTGGCAGGCGTTCTCGGCAGTGAAGGACGCGCTCGAAGCCGCGGGCTTCAAGGCCGAACTCGCCGAAGTGACGATGAAGCCGCAGAACGAAGTCGAATTTACCGGCGACGATGCGGCGAAGATGCAGAAGCTCCTGGACGCGCTCGAGAACCTCGACGACGTGCAGGAGGTGTATACGAACGCCGTCATCGTCGAGGAATGAGATGCCGGCCGCCGTGCGCAGCGTTGCGACGGCGGCCCGACCGATTTCGCGGCCGGCGCGCCTGAGCGTGCCGGCCGCCCTGTTTTCTAGTCTGCGGGGAATCCCATGAAACTACTCGTCGTCGGTTCCGGCGGTCGCGAACATGCACTGGCGTGGAAGCTCGCGCAGTCGCCGCGCGTCCAGATGGTCTACGTCGCGCCCGGCAATGGCGGCACGGCGCAGGACGAGCGTCTGAAGAACGTCGACATCACGTCGCTCGACGCGCTGGCCGATTTCGCGGAAAGCGAAGGCGTCGCGTTCACGCTCGTCGGGCCGGAAGCGCCGCTCGCGGCCGGCATCGTCAACCTGTTCCGCGCGCGCGGCCTCAAGGTATTCGGCCCGACCCGCGAAGCCGCGCAACTCGAAAGCTCGAAGGATTTCGCGAAGGCGTTCATGAAGCGCCACGGCATCCCGACCGCCGACTACGAAACCTTCTCCGACGCGGCCGCCGCGCACGCGTACCTCGACGCGAAAGGCGCGCCGATCGTCGTGAAGGCCGACGGCCTCGCGGCCGGCAAGGGCGTCGTCGTCGCGATGACGCTGGAAGAAGCGCATGCCGCGGTCGACATGATGCTGTCGGGCAACAAGCTGGGCGACGCCGGCGCGCGCGTCGTGATCGAGGAATTCCTCGATGGCGAGGAAGCGAGCTTCATCGTGATGGTCGACGGCAAGCACGCGCTGGCGCTGGCCTCGAGCCAGGACCACAAACGCCTGCTCGACGAGGACCGCGGCCCGAACACGGGCGGCATGGGCGCCTACTCGCCCGCGCCGATCGTCACGCCGCAGATGCACGCACGCGTGATGCGCGAAATCATCATGCCGACGGTGCGCGGGATGGAGAAGGACGGCATCCGCTTCACGGGCTTCCTGTATGCGGGCCTGATGATCGACAAGGAAGGCAATCCGCGCACGCTGGAATTCAACTGCCGGATGGGCGACCCCGAGACGCAGCCGATCATGGCCCGCCTGAAGAGCGATTTCTCGAAGGTCGTCGAACAGGCGATCGCGGGCACGCTCGACACGGTCGAGCTCGACTGGGACCGCCGCACCGCGCTCGGCGTCGTGCTGGCCGCGCACGGCTATCCGGACGCGCCGCGCAAGGGCGACCGCATCAACGGGATCCCGGCCGAGACCGAGCAGGCCGTGACGTTCCATGCGGGCACGACGCTCGACGGCGACAAGCTGACGACGTCCGGCGGCCGTGTGCTGTGCGTGGTCGGCCTCGCCGATTCGGTGCGCGAAGCGCAGCAGCATGCGTACGACACGATCAACCAGATCAATTTCGAAGGCATGCAGTACCGCCGCGACATCGGCTTCCGCGCGCTGAATCGCAAGAGCACGTAACACCCTGACCGCCGCTTTGCCGTCGCAAACGGCGGCCTCCTCTGCCGGGGTTCGATAGAATGCCCGGCAGATGCCTTTTTTACGGCCCCCGCTTCGCGCGGGGGCAGCCAGTCCAGACATGACCGATTCGACCTACGACGTGGCGCGCGTGCGCACGTATCTCCAGGGCCTGCAGACACGCATCGCCGACGCGCTCGGCGCGCTCGACGGCACGCCGCTCGCGACCGACGCGTGGCAGCGCGGGCCCGAGGAACGCCTGCGCGGCGGCGGCTGCACGCGGATTCTCGAAGGCGGCCGCGTGTTCGAGCGCGCGGGGATCGGTTTTTCCGACGTCGCCGGCGATGCGCTGCCGCCGTCGGCGAGCGCCGCGCGCCCGCAGCTGGCCGGCCGCGGCTTCGAGGCGCTCGGCGTGTCGCTCGTGCTGCATCCGCGCAACCCGTACTGCCCGACCGTGCACATGAACGTGCGGATGCTGATCGCGACGAAGCCCGGCGAGGCGCCGATCTTCTGGTTCGGCGGCGGCATGGATCTGACACCGGTTTATCCGTTCGAGGACGACGCGCGGCATTTCCACCAGACCTGCAAGGACGCGCTCGATCCGTTCGGCGCCGAGCTCTACCCGCGCTTCAAGACGTGGTGCGACGAGTATTTCTTCCTGAAGCACCGCAACGAGACGCGCGGCATCGGCGGGATCTTCTTCGACGATTTCTCCGAGCCCGGATTCGAACGCTCGTTTGAGATGATGCAAAGCGTCGGCGACGCGTTCCTGAACGCGTACCTGCCGATCGTCGAACGCCGTGTCGCGCTGCCGTACGGCGAGCGCGAACGCGACTTCCAGGCTTACCGGCGCGGCCGCTACGTCGAATTCAACCTCGTGTTCGACCGCGGCACGCTGTTCGGGCTGCAAAGCGGCGGCCGGACCGAGTCGATCCTGATGTCGATGCCGCCGGTCGCGCACTGGCGTTACGACTGGCAGCCCGAGCCGGGCTCGCCGGAAGCGCGCCTGAGCGAGTTCCTCGTGCCGCGCGACTGGGTCTGAGCCCGCCGCGCCCCGCCGCCTCAAGAACAGGACACGTTTTTCTGGACACCACCACCCGCCCCGCCCCGCAGCCGCTGTCACGTCGTATCGGCCTGCTGGGCGGCACGTTCGACCCGATCCACGACGGCCACCTCGCGCTCGCGCGCCGGTTCGCCGACGTGCTCGGCCTGACCGAACTCGCGCTGCTGCCCGCCGGGCAGCCGTACCAGAAGCGCGACGTGTCGGCCGCCGAACATCGGCTCGCGATGACGCGCGCCGCTGCCGGCTCGCTGTCGCTGCCCGGCGTGACGGTCACCGTCGCGACCGACGAGATCGAGCACGCGGGGCCGACCTATACGGTCGAGACGCTCGCACGCTGGCGCGAGCGGATCGGCCCCGATGCGTCGCTGGCGCTGCTGATCGGCGCCGACCAGCTGGTGCGGCTCGACACGTGGCGCGACTGGCGCAAGCTGTTCGACTACGCGCACGTGTGCGCGTCGACGCGCCCGGGCTTCGACCTCGGCGCGGCGCCGCCGGACGTCGCGCAGGAAATCGCGCGGCGGCAGGCCGGTGCCGACGTGCTGAAAGCGACGCCGGCCGGCCACCTGCTGATCGACACGACGCTGGCGTTCGATATCGCCGCAACCGACATCCGCGCACACCTGCGCGAATGCATCGCGCGTCGCGCGCAAATGCCCGATGCGTCGGCCGAGCATGTGCCGGCCGCCGTCTGGGCCTATATTCTTCAACATCGTCTCTACCATTCCTGATTCCATGGATATCCGCAAACTGCAGCGCGTGATCGTCGACGCTCTCGAAGACATCAAGGCGCAAGACATCAAGGTGTTCAACACCAGCCACCTGACCGAACTGTTCGACCGCGTGATCGTCGCGTCGGGCACGTCGAACCGCCAGACCAAGGCGCTCGCGTCGAGCGTGCGCGACAAGGTCAAGGAAGCCGGCGGCGACATCGTCAGCTCCGAGGGCGAAGACACCGGCGAATGGGTGCTGGTCGACTGCGGCGACGCGATCGTGCACATCCTGCAACCGGCGCTGCGCCAGTACTACAACCTCGAGGAAATCTGGGGCGACAAGCCCGTGCGGATGAAGCTCGGCGGCGGCAAGGGTCCGAACGGTCTCGCTACCGCCAGCGAAGAAGAGGACGACGAGGAAGAAGCGCCCGCACGCCCGGCGCGCAAGACGGCTGCCCGCCGCCGCTGAGCCGCAGCGAGTCGTCCCGATGAAGCTTTTCATCCTCGCGGTCGGCCACAAGATGCCCGGCTGGATCGCGTCCGGCTTCGACGAATACACGAAGCGGATGCCGCCCGAGCTGCGCATCGAACTGCGCGAGATCAAGCCCGAACTGCGTTCGGGCGGCCGCAGCGCGGAAAGCGTGATGGCGGCCGAGCGGCAGAAGATCGAGGCCGCGCTGCCGAAGGGCGCGCGCATCGTCGCGCTCGACGAGCGCGGCCGCGACTGGACCACCATGCAGCTCGCGCAGGCGCTGCCCGGCTGGCAGCAGGACGGCCGTGACGTCGCGTTCGTGATCGGCGGTGCCGACGGGCTCGATCCGGAACTCAAGGCGCGCGCCGACCTGCTGCTGCGCATCTCGAGCATGACGCTGCCGCACGGGATGGTGCGCGTGCTGCTCGCCGAACAGCTTTACCGCGCGTGGAGCATCACGCAGAATCACCCCTACCATCGCGCATGACGTGCCGTCCTCGGGACGCGCGCCGCGCGCGCTCAACGAGATAACGACACCATGCCGTCCAGCACGCCCCCTGCCCTTTTCCCGACCCTTTACCTCGCTTCGCAAAGCCCGCGCCGCCAGGAGCTGCTGCAGCAGATCGGCGTGCGCTTCGAATTGCTGCTGCCGCGCCCCGACGAGGACGCGGAGGCGCTCGAAGCCGAGCTGCCCGGCGAAGCCGCCGATGCGTACGTGCAGCGCGTGACCGTCGCGAAGGCGGAGGCCGCGCGGGCGCGTCTCGTCGCGAGCGGCAAGCCGGCCGCGCCGGTGCTGGTTGCGGACACCACGGTGACCATCGACGGCGCGATCCTCGGCAAGCCGGCCGATGCCGACGACGCGCTCGCGATGCTGACCCGCCTCGCAGGCCGCGAACACGAGGTGCTGACCGCCGTCGCGGTGGTCGGCGCCGACGGCGAACTGCTGCCGCCCGCGCTGTCGCGCTCGTCGGTGCGCTTTTCGGCCGCGCCGCGCGACGCGTTCGAGCGCTACGTCGACACCCGCGAACCGTTCGGCAAGGCGGGCGCCTACGCGATCCAGGGACGCGCGGCCGAATTCATCGAGCGAATCGACGGTTCCCATTCGGGTATCATGGGTCTGCCCCTTTTTGAGACTGCCGCGTTGCTGCGCACCGCGCGCGTCGCCTTCTGAATCGCACCATGAACGAAGAAATCCTGATCAACCTCACGCCGCAGGAAACGCGGGTCGCACTCGTCCAGCAAGGCGCGGTGCAGGAGCTTCACGTCGAGCGCACGCTGTCGCGCGGGCGGGTCGGCAACATCTACCTCGGCAAGGTCGTGCGCGTGCTGCCCGGCATGCAGTCGGCGTTCATCGACATCGGTCTCGAGCGCGCGGCGTTCCTGCACGTCGCCGACATCTGGCATCCGCGCCTCGCGGGCGAGCCGCAGTCGGGCGCGCCGCACCAGCCGATCGAGAAGACCGTGTTCGAAGGCCAGACGCTGATGGTCCAGGTGATCAAGGATCCGATCGGCACGAAGGGCGCCCGACTGTCGACGCAGGTCAGCATCGCGGGCCGCACGCTCGTCTACCTGCCGCAGGAGCCGCACATCGGCATCTCGCAGAAGATCGAGAGCGAGGCCGAGCGCGAGGCCGTGCGTGCGCGGCTGACCGCCGTGATCCCGCCGGACGAGAAAGGCGGCTACATCGTGCGCACGATCGCCGAGGACGCGACCTCCGACGAACTGGCCGGCGACGTCGCCTACCTGCGCAAGACCTGGACGACCATCGTGGCCCAGGCGCAGCGGCTGCCGGCGACGAGCCTGCTGTACCAGGATCTCGATCTCGCGCAGCGCGTGCTGCGCGATTTCGCGAACGACGACACGACGCGCATCCAGGTCGATTCGCGCGAGACATACCAGCGCCTCGCGGAATTCGCGAACGAATTCACGCCGGCGGTGAGCCCGAAGCTGCATCACTACACCGGCGAGCGGCCGCTGTTCGACCTGTACAACATCGAGACGGAGATCCAGCGCGCGCTGTCGCGCCGCGTCGACCTGAAGTCGGGCGGCTACCTGATGATCGACCAGACCGAGGCGATGACGACGATCGACGTGAACACCGGCGGCTACGTCGGCGCGCGCAACTTCGACGACACGATCTTCAAGACCAACCTCGAGGCCGCGCATACGATCGCGCGGCAGCTGCGGCTGCGCAACCTCGGCGGGATCATCATCATCGACTTCATCGACATGGAGAACGCCGAGCATCGCGACGCGGTGCTGTCCGAGTTGAAGAAGGCGCTGTCGCGCGACCGCACGCGCGTGACGGTCAACGGCTTCTCGCAGCTCGGGCTCGTCGAGATGACGCGCAAGCGCACGCGCGAATCGCTCGCGCACGTGCTGTGCGAGCCGTGCCCGACCTGCCAGGGCAAGGGCCAGGTGAAGACGTCGCGCACGGTGTGCTACGACATCCTGCGCGAGATCCTGCGCGAGTCGCGCCAGTTCAATCCGCGCGAATTCCGCGTGATCGCCGCGCAACAGGTAATCGACCTGTTCCTCGACGAGGAGTCGCAGCATCTCGCGATGCTGATCGACTTCATCGGCAAGCCGGTGTCGCTGCAGGTCGAGTCGAACCTGAGCCAGGAACAGTACGATATCGTGCTGATGTAAGGTCATGCGCGGCGATCTCCGAATCGGGAGATCGCCCCCCTTGCCGCGGGCATCGAGCAAAAATATCAGTTGGCACGCCGAGCTTCGAGGGCTCGGGCAACGTAAGCGCCCGCTGGCGAGCGAAGCACGGCCGCTTGATATCAACTTTGGTCACTGAGCATTTGACGCACCGCAGCAGTGTCACTATAATTCGCGCCGCGGGGTGGAGCAGTCTGGCAGCTCGTCGGGCTCATAACCCGAAGGTCATAGGTTCAAATCCTATCCCCGCAACCAAACATCGAAGCCCGCTTTGCGACAGCAAGCGGGCTTTTTGCATTTCGCCGATTCGCTGGTTCGTATCGCTCGACTCGAAGCCGCCGGCCCTGGCAAAGCCGAAGACGCTCGCCATCCCTGTATCATTCGGTCACGCGTGCAATCAGCCGCCGGCCGAGCCGCACCGCGAAAGCCAAGTCGATCGATTGTTCAACGATGGTTTTCTGATCGGCCGCGCGACAGCACGATATCGCGACGACGCAACGCTCGCCCCTTTCGCGACCGGCCGGACCGCGCGGCACGTCGGGACAGTGCCCGCAGCGGCCGCCGCGCTATCCTTTCCCACCTCACATTCACTCACCACACACCATGAGCCAACGCCACAACCGCCGCCAGCGCAAGAAACTCCACATCGC
This sequence comes from Burkholderia sp. Bp9090, assembly GCF_003857985.1. Taxonomy (NCBI): domain Bacteria; kingdom Pseudomonadati; phylum Pseudomonadota; class Betaproteobacteria; order Burkholderiales; family Burkholderiaceae; genus Burkholderia; species Burkholderia sp. Bp9090. The sequence goes on along the minus strand of NZ_QTPV01000024.1, from coordinate 23,732 downwards.
CGAGTTCCAGGAACTCGCGTTCAACGCGGCCGCGCAATACCGCAACGAGCTGTCCGACCTCGAACGTGGCCAGCTGATCGATGCATTCATCGATTTCGTCGAAGCGAACGGGCTGCTGACCGTCGCCTCCGCTGACGAAGGGATCGGCGCCTACGTGATCTCCGGCGCGCCGCGCGGCACGACCACCGACGCCGACCGCGAGAACGTGCGGGCGTGGCTGGCCGCACGTCCGGAGCTGACCGACGTCCGGGTCAGCGAATTCACCGACGCGTGGTATCCGGACGCCTGACGCTCCGTTTTCTCCCTGCTTCATGCAGCGCCCGCGCCTGCCCGCCATGACGGCGGCGGGCCGGGGCGGCACCCGTGTGAGCCGCCCCTCATCCGCCGGCCTTCCCCGTCGCCCGACTGCGACGCGACGGCCGCCGATCCCTACCTTTCCCCGACAGTCCGCCTCCAGCAAGCCATCGAAATCGGCCCTGAAAGGAAGACACGTTAAACTCTCACCTCGCGTGGTGCGCCGCCCGCACCCGCCATCCATCGCCAGCCGCGCGCCTCCGGGCCCGGCCCCCGACCCATGGAGTGAGTGTCAATGAGCGGCGGATTTCCGTTTCCCGCATCCCGCATGTCGTTCCCGTCCTCGACGGTCTTCCTCGTTCTCGCCGCCGCGCTGCTGTCCGGCTGCGGGCTGCTGCCGACGCAGAATCCGCCCGCGCCGATCAGCGAAGCGCTCGTCGAGCCCGTCGAGGAAACCGCCGGCGAACCGCTGACGATGCCGCCCGTGCCGGCGCCGACGCAGCCGGAAGCGCCGGAAGCACCGAAGAAACCGCACCGCGAAGTGACGCGGCCGAAACCCGTGCAGCGCCCCGAAACACCGACGCCTCCGCCACCACCGCCCGCCCCGATCGTCGCGACGCGCCCGCTCGACCGCACGCAGATCCATGCGCTGCTCGACAGCGAGGTCGCGCGCCGCAACGGCAAGGTGATCGGCCGCGCGGTCGACATGGTGGCCGACGCGAGCGGCAAGCCGCGCGAGATGATCGTCAACCTGCAGGGCTTCATGGGTGTCGGCGACCGCAAGGTCATCTTCCCGTGGAACGTGTTCCGCTTCACGCCGGGCGGCAAACAGGAGCCGATCGTGCTCGACGTGCCGTCGGGCGACCTGCCTCCGGCCGCGCGGCCGAAGGCCGTGCCGCTGTCGGGTTCGGCCGCGGCGTCGCCCGCGACGCGACTGCCGATGCTCGACAGCGATGTCGAGCGCCCGAACGGCACGAAGATCGGCCGCATCGTCGACGTGCTGATCGACCGCGCCGCGCAGCCGCAGGCGGTCGTGCTCGACCTCGGCGGGCTCGTCAACACCGACCGCCGCTCGATCGCCGCGAGCTGGGGCGCGCTGCGCTTCGTCACGCGCGACAAGGCGCTGCATCCGCAGCTCGACCTGAACGATGCGCAGATCAAGGCGTCGCCGCCCTACGCGGCCGACAAGCCGATCATCGCGGTCTTCCCGCCCGTTGCCCCGGCACCGGTGCCGGCTTCGTCTGCGAGTGCCACCCGATGACGATCAAGCATTCCGTCAGCGTGCGCAGTCTGCGGTCCCTCGACTGGCTCAACTTTTTCGTTGCAAACGTTCAAACCGGGTTCGGTCCGTTCATCGCGTCCTACCTCGCGTCGCACAAGTGGACGCAGGGCGAGATCGGCATGGTGCTGTCGATCGGCACGATCAGCGCGATGGTCAGCCAGGTGCCGGGCGGCGCGGCCGTCGATGCGCTGAAGAACAAGAAAGGCGCGGCCGCGTGGGCGATCGCGGCCATCATCCTGTCCGCGGTGCTGCTCGCGTCGAGCCCGACGATCGTGCCGGTGATCGCGGCCGAGGTGTTCCACGGCTTCGCGAGCTGCATGCTCGTGCCGGCGATGGCCGCGATCTCGTTCTCGCTGGTCGGCCGTGCCGATCTCGGCGACCGGCTCGGCCGCAACGCACGCTGGGCGTCGATCGGCAGCGCGGTCGCGGCGGGCCTGATGGGGCTCACCGGCGAGTATTTCTCCGCGCGCGCGGTGTTCTGGCTGACCGCCGTGCTGGCATTGCCCGCGCTGTTCGCGCTCGCGATGATCCAGCCGACCCACGAAGTGATCCCGCAATCGTCGAAACCCGACGATCACGACGAAGGCGAGCACCGCGAGACGCTGCTCGAACTGCTGCGCGATCGCCGGATGCTGATCTTCGCGGCGTGCGTCGTGCTGTTCCACCTGTCGAACGCGGCGATGCTCAACCTCGCGGCCGGCGAAGTGACGGCCGGGATGGGCGAGAACGTGCAGCTCGTGATCGCCGCGTGCATCATCGTGCCGCAGGCGATCGTCGCGATGCTGTCGCCGTGGGTCGGCCGTTCCTCGCAACGCTGGGGACGCCGGCCGATCCTGCTGCTCGGCTTCTCCGCGCTGCCGGTGCGCGCGCTGCTGTTCGCCGGCGTGAGCAGCCCGTACCTGCTCGTGCCGGTGCAGATGCTCGACGGCATCAGCGCGGCCGTGTTCGGCGTGATGCTGCCGCTGATCGCGGCCGACGTCGCGGGCGGCAAGGGCCGCTACAACCTGTGCATCGGGCTGTTCGGGCTCGCGGCCGGGATCGGCGCGACGCTCAGCACGGCCGTGGCCGGCTATGTCGCCGATCACTTCGGCAATGCGATCAGCTTCTTCGGGCTCGCCGCTGCCGGCGCGCTCGCGGTGCTGCTCGTCTGGCTCGCGATGCCCGAAACGCGCGTCGAGAACGGCGACGCACCCGAGGGCACGCCGGCCGCCGCCTCGTCCGAACAGGCGCACTGACACACGCACCGCCGCCCCGCTTCTTGGCCGACACGATGGATACGATCAGGACCCTCAACGAAGCCCGCCAACAGATCCAGCAGTCGATCTTCGATCTGTTCAAGGGGCTGACTTTCGGCGAACGCCTCACGCAAGGCGCGCTGATGGCGCTGCAGGCCGTGTGCGGCGCGTGCCTCGCATACGCGATCGGCCGCGCGTTGCACACCGAGCAGGCCGTGTGGGCGGCGATCACCGCGATCGCCGTCACGCAGCACAACTATTCGGACACGATGTCGCTGTCGCGCGACCAGTTCATCGGCGCGATGATCGGCGGCGTGGTCGGCTTCGCGGGGGCCGCGCTCGGCGGCGATCGCCTCGTCGCCTATGCGATCGCGGTCGCGATCACGATCGTCGGCTGCTGGTGCCTGAACGTCGGCAGCGCGGCGCGTCTCGGCGGCGTCACCGCGACGATCGTGCTGCTGTTTCCGGGTAACGGCCCGCTGTGGGACATTCCGCTGATGCGGCTCGGGGAAGTCGCGCTCGGCACCGTCTGCGCGCTGGCGGTGTGCTGGGCAATGTCGCGGATCGAGCGACGCTGGTTCCGCCGGGCGGTGAAGTCGGACCAGGACAAGTGACGCGGATGCCGGGACGCACGCCCCGGCATCCGGATGAAGCGATGAGCGGCGGCAGGTGTGGCCGGTGTTACGGACCGACCCGCAGCACGATGCCCGAGCCGATCTGCACGAGCAGATAGTCGCCGCCGACGCCGACCCAGTGATAGCCGCGCGGCGGCGGGCTCAGCCGATAGCCGCGCCAGTCGTCGACCACGTACTGGCGATCGCGGAATTCGTCCGGGAGCCGGTCGCCCTTGTGCCAGTCGCGGCGCGGCTGGTCGGCCCAGCGCGGCGGTACGTCGTCGTCGCGATGCATCGCCTGGCCGGGCGGCATGTGCTTCGGGCCGTGGCCGCGGTGCATGCCGTGATTGCCGTGGTCACCGTGGTTGTCGTCGTTGCCGTGCCCCTGCGCCATCGCGACCGGCGCGGCGAAACTCGCCGCAACCAGCGCGGCCAGCATCATCCCGTGCATCTTCCTCATCGTCCTTCCCTCCGTGTTGTCACGTCGAACCGGAAACAACTGGACTTGCCCGATCAAGACTAGCACACGGGTGCGACCCGACTTTGTGTCACGCCGCCTGCTGCTGGTACTGGATCCGGTGCAGGTGCGCGTACAGCCCGCCGTGGCGCAGAAGTTCTTCGTGGCTGCCCTCTTCGACGATCTTGCCGGCTTCGAGCACGAGGATCCGGTCCGCGCGCTCGATCGTCGACAGCCGGTGCGCGATCACGAGCGTCGTGCGCCCTTCCATCAACCGCTCGAGCGCGGCCTGCACGTGACGCTCGGATTCCGAATCGAGCGCGGAAGTCGCCTCGTCGAGGATCAGGATCGGCGCGTCCTTGTAGATCGCGCGCGCGATCGCGAGCCGCTGCCGTTGACCGCCCGACAGTCGCATCCCGTTGCCGCCGACCAGCGTGTCGAGCCCGTCGGGCATCGCGGCGACCGCGTCGGCGAGGTTCGCGGCCTCGAGCGCCGCCTGCACGCGTGCGCGGTCGGGCGTCTGCCCGTACGCGACGTTCGCGGCGATCGTGTCGTTGAACAGCACGACGTCCTGGCTGACCATCGCCATCTGGCCGCGCAGCGCGTGGATGTCGTAGTCGGCCACCGGCACGCCGTCGACCAGGATCGCGCCGCCCGTCGGATCGAAGAAGCGCGGCAGCAGGTTCACGAGGGTCGTCTTGCCGCTGCCGGACGGCCCCGCGAGCGCGATCATCTCGCCCGGCGCGACCTTGAACGAAATGCGGTCGAGCGTCGGCCGCTCGGAGGCGCCATAGTCGAACGACACGTCGCGGAATTCGATCTCGCCGCGCGCGTGCGCGAGCGCCCGGCCGCCGCCCTGTGGCTCGGCGGGCTCGTCGATCAGCCCGAAGATCAGCTCGGCGGCCGTCATCCCGCGCTGCAGCGGCTGGTTGACGTCGATCAGGTGCTTGAGCGGCGAAATCACCAGCAGCATCGACGTGACGAACGCGACGAAACCGCCGACCGTCGTCTGGTCGTTGGTCGACTGCACGACCGCGATCGTGATCACGACCGCGAGCGCGATCGACGCGAGGAACTGCGTCAGCGGCTGCGCGAGCCCGCCCGAGATCGTCATGCGCATCGCGTAGCCGCGCAGGCGCTTGCTCATCGTCGTGAAGCGGTCCATCTCGTACGCTTCGCCGTTGTGCACCTTGACGACCTTGTAGCCGCCGACCGTCTCCTCGACGATGTACGACAGCTCGTTGGTCAGCGTCTGGTGCTCGCGGTTCAGGCGGCGCAGGCGGCGGTTGATCTTGCTGACGAGCCAGCCGATGCCCGGCAGGATCACCGCGACGATCAGCGTGAGCCGCCAGTTCAGGTAGAACAGGTAGCCGAGCAGGAACACCACGGTCAGCGAGTCGCGCACGAGCGTGACCATCACGCCGGTCAGCACCGACAGGATCTGGTTGACCTCGAACACGATCGCGTTGATCACCGTGCTCGCGGTCTCGCGCTGGAAGAACGACGCGCCGGTGTGGAGCATCCGCTGGAACATCTCGAGCCGCAGCTGCAGCAGGATGCGGTTCGATACGTAGTTGAGCAGGTAATTCGACGTGTACTGCGACACGCCGCGCACGAGCGCGAGGCCGATCACCGCGATCGGCACGTACCATTTCGCGCTGTCGCTGCCGTGCGAGCCGAAGCCGTGGTCGAGCAGCGGCTTGAGCAGCGCCGGGATCCCGGCTTCCGTGGCCGCGACGACGCCCATCGTCATCACGGCGAGCAGCACGATGCCGATGAGCGGCCGGATGTACGGCCACAGGCGCTTGAGGACCGTGAGCGGCGAGGTACCGGTGCCGTCCATCGGTTTGCGAAGAGTGTTCTGGGTTTCCAAGGCAATCCTTCTTGAGCCGCGACGCGGCGCCCGGGGCGTGACTGCCCGGAATTCGCCCCGTCCGGCGGGTGCCGAAAAAGGCCCAACATTATAGCTGGACCGCCCCCGCCGGCATGGCCGTCGCCGAAGCGGCCTCCTGCCTGCGCGCGGGTATACTGCCGCTCACCGTTTTCTCCGCCTTTTCGACGATTTCATGGCAGAACCCACCCTCGGCGTCGCCCTCATCGCCCTCAACGCGGCCGCGCGGCTCGCGCAGTGCCTCGACGCGCTGACCTTCGCCGACGACGTCGTCGTGATCGACGGCGGCAGCACCGACGATACGGTCGAGATCGCCCGCGCGCACGGCGCGCGCGTGATCGTCGAGCGCGACTGGCCGGGCTTCGGCCCGCAGAAGAACCGCGCGCTCGACGCGCTCGACACCGACTGGATCCTGTCGCTCGACACCGACGAGGTAGTCAGCCCGGAACTCGCGCAGTCGATCCGCACGGCCATCCGCACGCCGGCCGCGCAGGTCTACGCGCTCGACCGGCTATCGAGCTTCTGCGGCCAGTGGATCCGCCATAGCGGCTGGTATCCGGACTGGGTGCCGCGCCTGTTCCGGCGCGGCACCGCCCGCTTCTCCGACGACCTGGTGCACGAGCGGCTCGTCTTCGACACCCCTGCGCAGCGGCTGCCGGGCAAGCTGATGCACTATTCATACGAGGATTTCGAAACCGTCGTGCGCAAGCTCGATGCGTATTCGACGGCCGGCGCGCGCCAGCGCCGCGCGGCCGGCCAGCGCGGCGGCTTCGGCAAGGCGCTCGCGCGCGGCGCATGGGCGTTCGTGCGGACCTACGTGCTGCGGCGCGGGTTTCTCGACGGCCGCGCGGGCTTCATGATCGCCGTGTTCAACGCGGAAACCGTCTACTACCGGTTCCTGAAGCTCGGCCACGAAGCGGCCCGCTGAGCGCGCCCGCCCTGCCGCCACCCTGACGCCGCCGGCATGCGGCCGGCCCGGCGTTACAATGCCGGGCTGCCCGCGCGCCATGCGCGCCCGAGCACACGGCGCAGCGCTGCGCGCCGCCGATACGACGACCACCGAATCCGACCGCCATGTTCTCCATCATCATCCCGACCTGGAACAACCTGCCGTACCTCAAGCTCGTCGTCGACAGCCTGCGCCGTCATTCGGCGTACGACCACCAGATCATCGTGCACGTGAACGACGGCGCGGACGGCACGCTCGACTGGGTGCGCAGCGAAGGCATCGAGCACACCGCGTCGCCGGCCAACATCGGCATCTGCCACGCGGTGAACCTGGCCGCCGCCCGCGCGACGCGCGACTACGTCGTCTACATGAACGACGACATGTACTGCTGCCCGGGCTGGGACGCGGCGCTCGTGCGGCGCATCGAGCAGATGCCGACCGACCTGTTCATGCTGTCCGGCACGATGGTCGAGCCGGTCGACACGCGCAACCCGTGCGTCGTCGTCAGCAACTTCGGCCGCGACGCCGAACAGTTCGACGCGGCCGGCCTCGTCGCGGCCACGCCGCGGCTCGCGCGCGCGGACTGGCTCGGCTCGACCTGGCCGCCGACGCTCGTGCACCGCGACTGGTGGAACCGCATCGGCGGCTACAGCAGCGAGCTGTCGCCGGGGATGAGCAGCGACAACGACTTCTCGATGAAATTCTGGGACGCCGGCTGCCGGATCTTCCTCGGCGTGGGCGACAGCCTCGTCTATCACTTCCAGCAGAAGAGCACCGGCAAGATCGTCAAGAACGACGGCCGCCGCCAGTTCCTCAACAAATGGGGCATGACGCAGGCCACGTTCGACCGCTATTACCTGCATCGCGGCGAGCCGGCCGGCGCGCGTGTCGCGCTCGACACGCCGGCCGTCGAAGGGCGCCTGAAGCGTGCGCTGCTGCGCTCGCGGATCAAGCGCGCGTTCAGCTGACCCGACCCCGGAAACGGCACGGAAACGCCCGCGGCTTCGCGTATACTGCGCGCTTCGTCCCGCGCGGTGCCGCCGGGACGCGCGGCGCGCAGCACGGTGCCCGCATGCCGCATTCGTCCATTCGACAGGTTCCGATGCTTTCGTTTTCCGCTCCCGCCTCGCGGCGCCTGACCGCCGCCCGCGCCTTCGCCGTCGTCGCGCTCTGCATGGTGCCCGTCTCGACCGCGCTGACCAACGTGTTCTGCGGGCTGTTCGCGGCCGCGCTCGTCATCTCCCCCGAATTCTGGCGCGACCTGCGCACGTTCGTCGCCGAACCGGCGTCGCTCGCGGCGCTCCTGATCCTCGCGGCACTGGCCGCGAGCGTCACCTATACGGTCGCGCCGCACCCGAAGGCGTGGAACTGGGTCGCCAAGTACGACAAGCTGTTGCTGCTGCCGTTTGCCGTGCTGGCCTTCCGCCATTCGAACTGGGCGCCGATCGTGCGGCGCGCCTGGTTCGGCACGCTGTGCGTGATCCTGCTGCTGTCGACCACCAACTATCTCGGGCTGACCGCGATCGGGCCCGCGCATTCGAGCGAACTGCCGCTGTCGCGCGCCTGGGTGTTCAAGAACCACATCGCGGCCGGCATGTTCGGCGCGCTGCTGTTCTACCAGGCGGCCGACCTCGCGCTGTCGGCCCGCACCGCGCTGTCGCGTGCCGCGTATGCCACCGTGGCCGCATGGTCGCTGATCAACGTGTTCGTGATGCTGCAGGGACGCACCGGGCAGGTCATCGCGCTGCTGCTGATCCTTGTCGTCGCGGTGCGCTTCGTGCTGCTGCTGCGCCGCCAGTCGGCGCTGCGCGCGGGGCTCGCCGCCGGGGCGCTGGTCCTGGCCGGCGTCGCGCTCGTCGTCGCCGCGTGCACGGTGCACAACGGCCGGCTCGTGAAGGTCGTGTCGGAAGTGCAGCAGTATCGGCAGACCGATGCGGTCACGTCGACCGGGCTGCGTCTCGAGTGGTACAAGAAGGGGCTCGAGCTGTATCGCCAGCGCCCGGTGATCGGCTACGGCGCCGGCGGCCTCGAGTTCGAGTTCGAGAAGCTCACGGCCGGCAAGACGGCTGCCGAAGGCCAGCTCACGTCGAATCCGCATAACGAATACCTGCTGATGGCCGTGCAGCTCGGCACGCTCGGCGTATTGCTGTTCGTGAACCTGATCGTGCAGATCGCGCGCGGCAGCCGCGCGCTCGACCCGCGCTCGCGGCATGTGCTGCTCGGGTGGCTCGCGATCTTCGCGATCGGCAGCCTTGCGAATTCGCTGCTGCTCGATTTCGCCGAAGGTCACCTGCTGGTGCTGCTTGCCGGGATCCTGCTCGGCTGCGGCACGCGCACGGAAGCGCTGCCGCGCGAAACGTCGGCGATCCGGCGCAGCGCGTAACGCATCATGTGACGCTCTGGCGGGCAGCGCGGGTTGCCGCCTGCCGCCGGTTCGGCTGCTACGGCTGCTACGGCTGCTACGGCTTCTACGGCTTCAGTGGCTTCAGTGGCGGCGCATGCGTGCCGCTTGTCGGAAGCACGGCCGCGCGGCGGCGCCGCGTCGCCACTCCCCACTTTTCGACTCAGGAAACGTACGGCTTTCGCGCGTCAGTCCGGGCGCGCGCGGTGCAGTCGCGACGTGTCGACGACCGCGTCGGCGGCGCCCGGCGGATTCAGTCCGAGCATCTCGGCGGCCGCCGCCTTCACGCGCTGCGTGCCGAGATTGACGAGACAGTCGCTGTGGCTGTCGACATGGCGCTCGCAGCCTTCGTGCCGGCACGGCACGCAATCGCCCTCGCCCTGCAGCAGCCATACGTTGCCGTGCCGCGCGGAGCCGCGCAGCGCCCACGGGTTCTCGGTCGCCGGCCAGTGCTGCGGCCACGGCCCCCAGCGCACCGGATCGGACGGACCGAACAGCGCGATCGTGTCGGTGCCCGTCGCGGCCGCAACGTGCGTCGCGCCCGTATCGGGCCCGATGAACAGCCGCGCGCGCCGCACCAGCTCCGCGCTTTCGCCGAACGTGAGGCGGCCGACCAGGTTCAGCACGTCGCCGCCCGCCTCGGCCGCGACCTGCTCCGCGTACTCGCGCTCGCGATCGGCCGGGCCGCCCGACAGCGCGATCGCAAACCCCTGCGCGCGCAGCCATTCGATCATCTCGACCCAGCCTTCGAGCCGCCACTGCTTGTAGCGGAACATCGGATACGGATGCAGCACGACGAGCGGCTTGCCGTCGCGGATCGCGGGCGATTCGGCGAGCCACGCGTCGAAACGCGCGCGCCGCGCGGGATCGTCGCCGATGCCCGGCGCGACCACCTCGGATACCGGCTCGATGCCGATCACCGGCGCGAGTGCAAGCGTGCTGACGACCGTATGCGCGGACTCGTGATGATTGATCGCGATGCCGTTCAGCATCATTCGAGTCAGCCACGTGACGCGGTTCGGATCGACGAGACCGACGCGCTTGCGGCCGGCGAACCAGCTGTAGAAGCGCGGCCGGTCGGAGCTCAGTGCCGCGCATGCGAGATCGTAGCGGCGCCACATCGACAGCGCATCGCGCAGCCGCTCGCGGAACCCCGCGCGCTGCGCGACGACGATCACGCGCCGCACGTCGGGGTTGTGCTCCAGCACGCCCTCGGTGCCGCGAAACACCAGCATGTCGATCTGCGCATCGGGCCAGCGCGCCTTCAGCGAACGCACGAGCGGCGTCGTCAGCAGCACGTCGCCGATACGGCGCGGGGCCGCGACGAGGATGGTTCGGGGCGGGCGGGCGGAAGAAAACAGGGCCACGGCGATCGTTCCGTCTAGCTGGCTGGACAAGGCTCGCAATGTACAGGATTTTGCGGCCGGTGGCGTGGCGTCGGGTGCGGGCGTCGGCGAAGTGCCGCGGTTGGCGGTTGGCGGTGAGCGGTGAGCGGTGAGCGGTGAGCGGTGAGCAGTGGGCAGTGGGCGGTGAGCGGCAGCCGGTGGCAGGCGGTTGGCAACACCGCAGGCAACGACGCACGGCGGGGCCTGCCGCCGCCGCGCCGCCTGGCCCCGTTTGCGCGTCCGATGACGGTGCCGGCAATGCAGGCGCCGCCGGCCTTCCGGGGGCTACGAAACGATCGCGCCGACCGCGGGTGCCGCGAGCGTCGCGGCCGGGAGCGGCATCGCACCCCCCATCGCGTCGTCGAGCTGTCCGGCCTGCGTCAACAGATGAAGCACCGCGCGCTCGAGCGCGTCGATGCCGATCGCGTCGACCGTCGCGCCGGCCCGCAGGATCATGTGCGGCACGCCGAGCGGATGCCAGCGCCGGTATTTCTCGGGGCGGTCCTCGAACAGCGCGGCGACCGGCACGCCGAGCGCCGACGCGAGATGCACGGGGGCGCTGTCGGCCGACACGATCGCGTCGAGCAGGCTCGCGGCGGCCACCAGTTCGACGACCGACGACGGCGCGACATGCCGGGCGTTGACGTCCCGCCACGCGTCGCGGTCGGCGGCGGCCTCGGCCGACACGGCGGAATCGCGGAACACGATCACGTCGGCGAACGGTGCGAGCCGCCGGCCGAGGTCGCGCCATCGCTCGGCCGGCCAGCGCCGCTCGGCCGCCTTGTTCGACACGAACAGCCCGACGCGCGGTTTCGTGCGAGGCCCGAGCAGCCGATACCACGTGTCCTGCAGCGCACGGTCCGGGTGGACGGACAGCACGAGACCGTCGAGATCGGCGCGGCCGAGTTCGGGCACGAGCCGGAATCCCGACAGCGCTTCATGGCAAATCGGCCGCGACGCGACATGGTCGGGCTTGCGGTCGTCGAATTCGGAATCGGCATCGTGCCAGCGGCAATCCTTCACGCCGAGCTGCCGCGCGAACCGGATGCTGCTGCGATGCATGCCGCCGTTCGGCACGACCACGAGGTCGAACCGCAGGCGGCGCAGCCGGCGCACGAGCCGCAGCCGGTCGAAGAACGCGCGCATCCGTCCGGGGCGGTCGTTGCGCTCGCACTGACGGCTGTACACGTAGGTATGGACCGTGTGCACGTCCGGGTTGCCGGCCAGCGCGGCCGCGTTGTAGCGGTTCGCGACCACGTGCAGCTCCTTGCCCGGCCAGCGCTGTTTCAGCGCGCCGAGAAAAGCGGTCGTGCACAGCATGTCGCCCAGAAAATCAATCCGGATCACGAGGATCCGCCCCGTCGGTTTCCCGTTGGCCATCGTTGTTGTGATGCTGTCGATTTTTTATCGTCGCGCACCAGCCGGCATCCTGGCGTTCTTTACCGTGCCGGCTTCGTCGCGTGGTCGCTCGCGGCACCGCGACGCATCGCGTGCCGCGCGGAACCGTCCCCGTCTGATTCGCGCGCGCGATGTCGCCGCCGGCCGGCGGACAGACCGCAACCGGCGCCGTATCGGCGTCGCGCGACGGATTGTATAGCGTCCGGATGACGGCCCCAAGCATCCGCCGACATGAAAACGGCCCGCCGCACCGCACGATGGCGATGCGACGGGCCGCGCAGGCAACGACCGTCCGGCGGGGACCGTCAGTAAGTGATTTCGACGATGCTGCCGTCGAACGTCGCGCGCAACTCCGCGAGCAGCGTGTCGCTCGGCTTCACGCGCCACGCGTCACCGAGACGCATTTCCCCTTGCGCGCGCGCGTTGCTGTAGTGAACCTGGACCGCGAGCCCGTTCGGCAGCGGCGCCTGCGGGCGACGCCCGCCGTCGCGCCCGCCGCCGCGCGGCGCGGGTACCTCGACCGCGGGCGCGGCCGAATCGTCCTTCGACACGTGCGGCTCGAGCACGCGGCGCAGCGCCGCCGCATCCGCATTGCCGTTCATCGTGAGCCGCACCGCCTGCGCGTAGCGGCTACGCGCGCGTTCGAGATCCATCACCGTGTCGGCCGTGAAGCGGATGCCGCCGGTGAACGCATCGTTGCGCGCCTGCCCCTGCACGATCAGCAGTTCGTCTTCCTTGAACAGCGCCTTGTTCGCCTCGAACTGCTCGTTGAAGATCGTGATCTCGCACTGGCCCGAGCCGTCGTCGAGCAGCGCGATCAGCATCTTGCCGCGCTGGGTCATCTGCGTGCGCAGCGATGCGATGATGCCCGCGACGAGCTTGTCGCGCCCTTCCTTCAGGTCGCCGACCTTCTGCCGCACGAACCGGCGCACTTCGTCGCGATACGCGTCGAACAGGTGGCCGGACAGGTAGAAGCCGAGTGCGCCCTTCTCTTCCTGCAGGCGGCGCTTGTCGTCCCACGCGGGTTCGTCGACGAGCGCATGCGCGTGCGGCGACTCGGCGCCCATGTCGAACAGCCCGGCCTGCATCGCGTTCGCTTCGGCCTGGTCGGCCGCTTCCATCGCGAGCGGCACCGACGCGATCAGCTGCGCGCGGTTCGCGTTCAGCGAATCGAACGCGCCGGCGCGGATCAGCGCCTCGACCGTGCGGCGGTTGACGACGCGCCGGTCGATCCGCTCGCAGAAGTCGAACAGGTCGGTGAACGGCTTTTCGTCGCGGGCGCGCAGGATCTCCTCGATCGCGTTCTGGCCGCTGCCCTTCACCGCGCCGAGACCGTAGCGGATCGTGCGCGAGCGCTTGCCGTCGGCTTCGGCGACCGGCTCGAACCGGTAATGCGACGCGTTGATGTCCGGCGGCAGCACGGCGAGGTTGTTCACGACGCAGTCGTCGTACAGGATCTTCACCTTGTCGGTGTCGTCCATCGCGAGCGTCATGTTGGCCGCCATGAATTCGGCCGGATGGTGCGCCTTCAGCCACGCGGTGTAATACGCGAGCAGCGCATAGGCGGCCGCGTGCGACTTGTTGAAGCCGTAGCCCGCGAACTTCTCCATCAAGTCGAAGATCTCGTCGGACTTCTCGCGCGTCAGGCCGTTCTTCGCCGCACCCTCGGCGAAGATCTCGCGGTGCTTGGCCATCTCCTCGGGCTTCTTCTTGCCCATCGCGCGACGCAACAGATCGGCGCCGCCGAGCGAGTAGCCGCCGATGATCTGCGCCATCTGCATCACCTGCTCCTGATAGACCATGATGCCGTAGGTCTCTTTCAGGACGGGTTCGACGCGCGGATCCGGATAGTCGACCTTCTCGCGGCCGTGCTTCCGTGCGCAGAAGCTCGGGATCAGGTCCATCGGGCCCGGACGGTACAACGACACGAGCGCGATGATGTCCTCGAAGCGGTCGGGCTGCGCATCCTTCAGCATGCCCTGCATCCCGCGGCTTTCCAGCTGGAACACGGCGACCGTGTTGGCCTTCTTCAGGATCTGGAACGACGCCGGATCGTCGAGCGGCACCTGCGCGAGCGACCAGTCGGCCTTCGACGCATCGAGGCGGCGAATGTAGCGCTCGGCCCAGTCGAGGATCGTCAGCGTCGTGAGACCCAGAAAGTCGAACTTCACGAGGCCGACGGCTTCGACGTCGTCCTTGTCGTACTGGCTGACGACGCCGCCGTCGTCGCCCTGCGTGTACAGCGGGCAGAAATCGGTCAGCTTGCCGGGCGCGATCAGCACGCCGCCCGCGTGCATCCCGACGTTACGCGTCAGGCCCTCGACGCGCTGCGCGAGGTCGAGCAGCTGGTGCACTTCGTCCTCGTGGTCGTAGCGCTCCTGCAGCTGCGGCTCTTCCTTCATCGCGTCGGCGATGGTCACGTGCTTGCCCGGCTTGAACGGGATCAGCTTCGCGACGCCGTCGGTGAACATGTAGCCGAGATCGAGCACGCGGCCGATGTCGCGCACGGCCGCCTTCGCGGCCATCGTGCCGAAGGTGGCGATCTGCGACACGGCATCCGCGCCGTATTTTTCCTTCACGTACTGGATCACGCGATCGCGGCCGTGCTGGCAGAAGTCGATGTCGAAGTCGGGCATCGACACGCGTTCCGGATTCAGGAATCGCTCGAACAGCAGGTTGTAGCGCAGCGGGTCCAGATCGGTAATGCCGAGCGCGTACGCGACCAGCGAACCGGCACCCGAGCCGCGGCCCGGACCGACCGGCACGCCGTTGTTCTTCGCCCAGTTGATGAAGTCGGCCACGATCAGGAAGTAGCCCGGGAAGCCCATCTTCGTGATGGTCCCGCACTCGAATTCGAGCCGCTTGTAGTACGTGTCGCGCTGCGCGTCGCGCTCCGCCGCATCCGGATACAGCTGTTCGAGGCGCTTCTCGAGCCCCTCCTTCGACAGCTGGACGAGGTAATCGTCGAGCGACATGCCGTCCGGCGTCGGGAACAGCGGCAGCTTCGGCTTGCCGAGTTCGAGCTTCAGGTTGCAGCGCTTCGCGATCTCGACCGTGTTCGCGACCGCCGACGGCAGGTCGGCGAACAGCGCGACCATCTCGTCCTGCGTGCGGAAGTACTGATCGGTCGTGAAGCGCTTCTGGCGCCGCGGATTCGCGAGCATGTCGCCTTCCGAGATGCACACGCGCGCTTCGTGCGCGGTGAAATCGTCGTCGGTCATGAACTGCGTCGGATGCGTCGCGACGACCGGCAGCTTCAGCGACGCGGCGAGCGTCGCGGCCTGCTGGATGTACGCCTCGGCGCCCGGCTGGCCGTAACGCTGCAGCTCGATGTAGAAGCCGCCCGGGAACACTTTCGCCCAGCGCTCGGCGTGCCGGCGCGCGGCCTCCTCGTTACCGGCCGCGAACGCGAGCCCGATGTCGCCCTGCTGCGCGCCCGACAGCGCGAGCAGCCCTTGCGACAGCTCGCCGTCGAGCCAGCTCGCGTCGAGCTCCGCGCGGCCGCGGTACTGGTTCGTGAGCCACGCCTTCGACAGCAGCTCGCACAGGTTCAGGTAGCCGGTCTTGTCCTTTACCAGCAGCAGCAGGCGCGACGGTTTGTCGCGATCGTCCGGATTGGTGATCCAGACGTCGCAGCCGGCGATCGGCTTGATGCCCTTGCCGCGGGCTTCCTGGTAGAAACGGACGAGGCCGAACGCGTTGCCGAGATCGGTGAGGGCGAGCGCGCCCTGGCCGTCTGCGGCCGCCGCCTTGACGATGTCGTCGAGACGCACGATGCCGTCGGCAATCGAGAATTCGGAGTGAACGCGAAGATGGACGAAGCGGGGATCTGACATGGGCGTTATTGTAGCCGCGTCGCCGCGCAGGCTGCCCAAAAAATCCCCGCGCCCGGCCGTTCGGCCGATGCGCGCGACGCCGGCCGAACGGCCGGGTGCCGGCAGACGTGCAGTTTGCGGGATAATACGGGTTTTCGAATCACCGCCCCGGCTTCGCACCCTTTTTTGCGGGGCCGCCGTGCGCCCGCCGCACGGCCGCGGCCGTTTTCCCGTCGGACCACCATGACCATCGTCAACCTTGCCGCCTACCACTTCGTGTCGCTCGACGCGATCGAGCAATGGCGCCCGCTCGTCACCGCCCGCTGCAACGAACTCGGCCTGCGCGGCACGATCCTGCTCGCGCCGGAAGGCATCAACCTGTTCATCGCCGGCCCGCGCGACGCGACCGACGCTTTCATCGACTACCTCCGCCACGATCCGCTGTTCGAAGGCAAGTTCGCGACGCTGCAGTTCAAGGAGAGCCTGTCCGACTCGCAGCCGTTCCGCCGGATGCTCGTGCGCCTGAAGCGCGAGATCATCACGATGAAGAAGCCCGCGATCAAGCCGGAGCTCGGCCGCGCGCCGTCGGTCGACGCGCACACGCTGAAGGCGTGGCTCGACCGCGGCCACGACGACGCCGGCCGCCCGGTCGTGATGCTCGACACGCGCAACGCGTTCGAAGTGGACGTCGGCACGTTCGACGACGCGCTCGACTACCGGATCGACAAGTTCAGCGAGTTCCCGGAAGTGATCGACGCGAACCGCGCCGATCTCGAGGGCAAGACGGTCGTGTCGTTCTGCACCGGCGGCATCCGCTGCGAGAAGGCGGCGATCCACATGAAGGAAATCGGCATCGAGAACGTGTACCAGCTCGAGGGCGGGATCCTGAAGTACTTCGAGGAAGTCGGCGGCGCGCACTATCACGGCGACTGCTTCGTGTTCGACTACCGCACCGCGCTGAACCCGCAACTGCAGCCGACCGAGAACGTCACGTGCTTCGCGTGCCGCGCGGTCGTCACGCCGGAAGCCCAGCAAGCGCCGAGCTACGTGCCCGGCAAGTCGTGCCCGGCCTGCGCGCAGGCAGCCAGCGCCGCGTAAGCGCGCGTCGCACCGCGTCCCGATGAACGGCTACCGCGGCCGCTTCGCACCGTCGCCCACCGGCCCGCTGCATTTCGGCTCGCTGGTCGGCGCGCTCGCGAGCTGGCTCGACGCGCGCGCGCACGGTGGCGCATGGCTCGTGCGCATCGAGGACATCGACGGCCCGCGCACGGTGCCCGGCGCCGCCGACGACATCCTCGCGACGCTCGCGCATTTCGGCATGACGCCCGACGAGCCGCCCGTGTGGCAAAGCACGCGCGAGGCCGACTATGCGGCCGCGCTCGAACGGCTCGTCGCCGCGGGGCTCGTCTATCCGTGCGGCTGCACGCGCAAGGAAATCGCCGATTCGCTGCGTGCCGCGCACGAGCGCCACACGACGCTCGCCTACCCGGGCACCTGCCGCACCGGCCTGCACGGCAAGCCCGCCCGCGCGTGGCGGCTGCGCGTGCCGGACGGCGACGCGGCGCTCGTCACGTTCGACGACCGCTGGCAGCACACGCAAGCGCAAAACCTCGCGACCGAGGTCGGCGATTTCGTGCTGAAGCGCGCCGACGGCCAATGGGCGTATCAGCTCGCGGTCGTGGTCGACGATGCCGACGCGGGCATCACGCACGTCGTGCGCGGCGCCGACCTGCTCGACTCGACCGCGCGCCAGATCTACCTGCAGCGCTGTCTCGGCGTGCCGACGCCGGCGTACCTGCACGTGCCCGTCGTCGTCGACGCGAACGGTGAAAAGCTCAGCAAGCAGACGGGTGCGATCGCGCTCGAGCGCGACGATCCGCTGCCGGCGCTGCGCGCCGCCGCCGAGCATCTCGGCCTGTCGGCCAATGGCGATCCGTCGATCGATACGCTCGATGCGTTCTACGCGGCCGCGACCGATGCGTGGGCGCGTCGCTTCGGGCCACGCGCCGGTTGAGGCGCTCGCGGGACACCCGTTCGTGTCGACCGCGTTCCTGCGTCCGTCAGCGGTGAGTCCGGTCGCATGCAAGCGTGATGGCAGCCTGAACGGAACGCCCGCCGGCGACACGGCATCGGAGTAGTCCCGCAGGCTGCCCCCGCCCCACGCGGCAAGTCGCCGCCCATCCCGCCCGCTCCTTCACGAATCGTCTCGCCCAATGAAAAACGGGCACATGCTCATCGCATGCACCCGTTTCCGCGGCAGCGCTCGCGCGCCGCACCGACCGCGTGAACCGCCCGCTTACGCCGACGGCTTGCGCGGCATCCCGAAGCCGCCCAGCAGCGCGGCGACCTGACGCTTCGGCCCCTTCTTCTCGGGCTGCTGCGCGGACTTCGTCTCTTCCGGCTGCTTCGCCGGCGCCGACGGTTCGTACGGCTTCAGGAAGAAGTCGTCGACCGGCGCCTCGTGACGACGGTGATGGCCGCGCTCGGACCCGCCCGGACGACGCCCCGACGCGCCGCGATGCTCGTCGCGATCGCGACGGCTGCCGCGATCACCGCGCTCACTACGGTCGCCCCCGCGCTCGCCGCCACGATCGTCGTGACGATGGCGCGCCGGCTTGTCGAGCGCGAGCGTCTGCACCTCGAGCGGACGCTTGATCAGTTTTTCGATATCGGCGAGCTGCTTGCGCTCGTTCGGGCTGCACAGCGACAGCGCATCGCCCGTCGCACCCGCGCGGCCCGTGCGGCCGATCCGGTGCACGTAGTCTTCCGCGTTGAACGGCAGGTCGAAATTGATCACGGCCGGCAGTTCGGCGATGTCGAGGCCGCGCGCGGCCACGTCGGTCGCGACCAGCGCCTCGATCTCGCCGCGCTTGAACGCGTCGAGGGCCTGCATCCGCTCGATCTGCGTCTTGTCGCCGTGGATCGCCGACGCGACCACGCCGTCGCGCTCGAGGTTGCGGGCCAGCCGGCTCGCGCCGATCTTGCTGTTGCAGAACACGATCACCTGCTTGAGCCCGCGATCGCGCAGCAGCTGCACGACGGCGGCCTGCTTGTCGCCTTCGGCGACGTCGTAGACGATCTGCGTGACGTTCGCGTTGGTCGAGTTGCTGCGCGCGACCTCGATCGTCTGCGGGTTGCGCAGGTAGGTCGACGCGAGCTTCTTGATTTCCGGCGAGAAGGTGGCCGAGAACAGCAGCGTCTGGCGTTCCTTCGGCAGCAGGTTCAGGATGCGCTGCAGGTCCGGCAGGAAGCCCATGTCGAGCATCCGGTCGGCCTCGTCGAGCACGAGCATCTGCACCTGCCCGAGGTTCGCGGTCTTCTGCTGCACGTGGTCGAGCAGGCGGCCCGGCGTCGCGATCAGGATCTCGACGCCGCGGCGCAACTCGGCCATCTGCGGGTTCATGTCGACGCCGCCGAACACGACCGCGCTGCGCAACGGCGTGTGCTTGCCGTATGCATGCACGTTCGCGGCGACCTGATCGGCGAGTTCGCGGGTCGGCGTGAGGATCAGCGCGCGCACCGGGTGGCGCGCGGGTGATGCGCTCGTGTTGGCCTGCGGCAGCAGGCGCTGGAGGATCGGCAGCGAGAAACTCGCGGTCTTGCCGGTGCCCGTTTGCGCGGCGCCCATGACGTCGCGGCCGGCGAGCACGACCGGAATGGCCTGCGCCTGGATCGGCGTCGGCGTCGTATAGCCCTGCTCCGCAATGGCTTTCAGGATATCGGCGGCAAGGCCGAATTGATCGAAGGTTGCGTCGACTGGCTTGGCGACAGAATCGGACATGGTGGCGTTTCGCTCAAAAGGCGCGGCGGGGACTTCGTGCGTCAGGCCGGCCGGGCCTGCGCTCATCACATTTCGGAAGTAGACGGAGCCGCGGCGCGCCGCGCGGCGCCGCTCTGGCGCTTGGGACCGGTTCAATTCGAACATCGGGCGCCACAGGCCGTGCGGACTCCGTTCGGCGCGAATGCCGGCGGAAAGGGGCGTATTGTAGCACTGCGCAGCAATCTGTCCGTGACAACGCCGCGAACGGCCCCGGCGGCGGCTCGCGGCGTGCGCCGACAGGCCGGCGCGGGGCGGATGCGTCGTGCGATCGGGCTATCTCGATCGGCTGATGGTGGAAATACGGGGTCGAATCTCGGGCATCTGCCGCGGGGCATCTGCCGCGAGGAATCAGCCGGCGGCCAGCGAGCCCGGGCGCCGCCGGCGCCACGTTCCGGTCCGAGGTCGAACCCGGCTGCCCGCATCGATCGCGGCAACCGGCACGCCCGCGCGGCGTAGCCGATCGCGCGCCGCGTTCAACCCTTCTTCTTTTTCTTCTTCTCGACCTGCACGCAGTCGCCCAGCAGCGGTGCCGCGTTCTGGTCGGCGATCTCGTCGCGCAGCGTCCCTTCCTTGCCCTTCGTCCACCAGGTATAGCGTCCGGCCTGGTAACGCGCGCCCGACGCCGAAACGGTATCGACGAACAGCAGCTGCTGCCCGTTGACCGGCACCAGCGCGAAGCTCTGGCCGTTGCCCGCGCGCCAGTACGACACGCGTACGGGCTGCTTCTGGTTCGCGCACTGATAGAGGGTCTGCACGCGCGCATCGGCGTCGATCTCCTCGACGGTCAGTTGCGCGGCCTGCGCGACGGAAACGGCGGTGCCGGCCAGCGCGAGCGCGGCAAGGGTGTGGCGAATCATGCAGTTCCTCTCACGAGACGGGTGGAAGCGCGCCCTCGCGGGACGCGCGATTGTCGTTGGTTAGGGATCGAGGGTTCGCCCGTCAGGGATCGATGACGTCGGCGCACGCGTCGGTCGGCGCGGCCGCGACGTGGCCGACGAGCGGCACGATCTTCAGCCCGGCCGATGCGACCCGGCACGGCGCGGCCGCGAGGCCGCACCCCGCGAGACTCGCGACCAGCGCCAGCGCGGCGCCCAGCTTGCCGAGCCGTCCGATCCGCTGCCATGTCGACGCCATCGCGCTCTCCTGGTCCGGTCAGCGTGCCGACACGGGCCGCACGGCCGCCGCGGCGCGCTTCGCGCGTTCGCGGGCTTCGTCGACGGTCGCGCCGGTCGCGAGCGCGACGCCCATGCGCCGCTTCGCGAAGCTTTCCGGTTTGCCGAACAGGCGCAGGTCGGCGCCCGGCACGGCCAGCGCGTCGCGCACGCCCTCGAACGCGATACCGCGCTCGTCGAGCCCGCCGTAGATCACCGCGGACGCGGCCGGCGAGCCGAGCGCCGGATCGACCGGCAGCCCGAGAATCGCGCGCGCGTGCAGTTCGAACTCCGACTGGCGCTGCGACGCGAGCGTGACGAGGCCGGTGTCGTGCGGCCGCGGGCTCACCTCGGAGAACCAGACTTCGTCGCCGCGCACGAACAGCTCGACGCCGAACAGCCCGCGCCCGCCGAGCGCCTCGGTCACCTTGTGCGCGATCTCGCGCGACTTTTCCAGCGCGACGGCGCTCATCGGCTGCGGCTGCCACGATTCGACGTAGTCGCCCGCCACCTGCACGTGCCCGACCGGCTCGCAGAAGTAGGTGCGCGTCTCGAGCGTCGCGGGGTCGATCGCGCGCACGGTCAGCTGCGTGATCTCGTAGTCGAAATCGACGAAGCCCTCGACGATCACGCGGCCGTGGTTCACGCGGCCGCCCGCCATCGCGTAGTCCCAGGCGGGCTTCACGTCGGCCTCGGTCCGCACGACCGACTGTCCCTTGCCCGACGACGACATCACCGGCTTCACGACGCACGGCATGCCGATCTTCGCGACGGCCGCGCTGAACGCGTCGAACGAATCGGCGAACGCGTACGGCGAAGTTGCCAGCCCGAGTTCCTCGGCCGCGAGACGGCGGATGCCTTCTCGGTTCATCGTGAGCTGCGTCGCGCGTGCGGTCGGGATCACCTCGGCCAGGCCGGCCGCCTCGATCGCCGCGAGCGCATCGGTTGCGATCGCCTCGATCTCCGGCACGATCAGGTGCGGACGCTCGGCCTCGACGACCGCGCGCAGCGCGGCGGCGTCGGTCATGTCGATCACGTGCGCGCGATGCGCGACCTGGTGGCCCGGTGCGTCCGGATAGCGGTCGACCGCGACGACTTCGACGCCGAGCCGCTGCAACGCGATGATGACTTCCTTGCCGAGTTCGCCCGCGCCGAGCAGCATGACGCGCGTGGCCGAGGGTGAGAGCGGCGTACCGAGCCGCTGACCGATCTGCATGTGATTTCCCGCTGGTTCTGTTGGAGGACGAAAACGGCTTCGATGTTAACACGCACACCCGACGCACACCTCACGCGCACCCGCGCCGGTCCGGCCGGTTTCGTCGCATCGCCCCCCGCAGCGCGAGGCTCGCGGGCGGATTGCGAACGTTTTCACGCGCGAAGTGTCGGCTCGCCTCGCGCGGGGCGGGTGCGTTACTCTTACGCCTTGATCAGAATCCGATGAGGAACGAGGCTCATGTCCCACCTGTCCGCCGCCGCACGCGCACGCACCGGCCTGCTTCGCCCGCTGCGCGCGCCGCTCTGCGCGTTGACGCTTGCCACGCTTCTCGCCGCCTGCGCGATGCCGACCCACCCCGATTCCGCCGCCCCCGCACCCGACCCGTACAACCCCGCCGCCGTCCAGCTGCTCGACGACACGAGCTGGGAGCTCACGAGCTGGGTGAACGCCGACGGCACGCCGCGCACGATTCCGCACGGCGACAACGGCGAGCCGATCAAGCTCGCGCTGTCCACCGAAGCGGGCGTCCGGCGCGCCAGCGGCTTTTCGGGCTGCAACCGCTATACGGGAACCTATGCGCTGAAGAACGGCCTGCTGAGCTTCGGGCCGCTCGCCGGCACGCGCATGGCATGCACGAACACGCTCGGCGGCCAGCTCGAGCACGCGTACCTCGATGCGCTCGCGCACATCGGGAAGACCGGCGTGCAGATGCGCGAGCCGCAGCAGTTGCAGATCGTGACCGAAGCCGGCGCGACGCTGACCTTCACGCGCCGGAGCCCCTGATGCAGCGCGCGGGCGAAGGCTGATCGGCCGCCTTCGCCGCGCGCGGATCCCGGACGCATGCGTCCCGCGGCCTGGAAGCGCTTCGACGCCTTCAAACTGCCTTAGAGTCCTGTTCGTCGGCCGGTTAAACTCGGCGGGTCGCGCACCGCGCTCCCCGCCCTCTTCCTGTTTCATCAAAGCATGCACACGGTTGTCTTCGGCTGGTTCGGCATCTCCGCCGTCTGGTTCCTCCTTCTCATCTGGCGTCTCGTTCAGGCGATGCTGCCCGGCGGCGGCGGACTCGCCGGCCGCGGCTCGATTCGCCTGTGGCTCGGCTTCGCGGCCGTGTTTGTCGCGAGCTGCGCGCTGACGAGCCCGCTGTCGGGCCCCGACTCGAATGCGCTCGGCCACGCGTTCTCGAACGGCTTCGCGCATGTGCTCGGCCCGATCGGCACGCCGGTCGCGATGGTCGTGCTGTTCTTCGCGGGCCTGCCGTGGCTGACCGGCATCGGCTGGCGGCAGTTCGCCGCGTGGGTCGACACGTCGTTCGGCGTCAAGCTCGCGCGCGACGTCGACGACGACGACGTGCGCGGCGTTGCCGACCTGCCGCGCAGCGCGCTGCATCGCGACGACGACATCGTGCAGCCGACCACCGCCCACACCGTCAACTCGATGGCGCCGCGGCAGAACGGCCGGTATTCGCGCCCGACGTTGTGGAAGCCCGATCCGCAGGCGCGGCCGAAGCCGCGCAGCAAGCCCGCGCCGCGTCCGCTCGCCGAGCCGGTCGCGCCGACGGGCTGGCTGAAGCCGACGTCGGCCAATCGCATGCCGCCGCCCGCACCGGGCGCGACGAGCGCCATGCCGCCCCCGACGACCGGCAGCACCGCCAGCCTCGCGCGCGCCGCCGCGAACAGCCAGGTGCCGCGCCCCAGTCCGGCCCCGCTGCCGGCCGGGTTCGAGCCCGTTCGACCGCAACCGACCGCCGCGCGACCGGCCGCAGCCGCGCTGAAGCAACCGGCCGCGCCGCGCACCGCGGTCACGCCGCGCCCGGCCGCCGCGACG
>NZ_QTPV01000023.1:0-111681 GCF_003857985.1 Burkholderia sp. Bp9090 | reverse complement strand
GTTGCTTGCTCATCAGACACCTCTTCATGGCGACCATTCTCGCCTAAATCAGTGTCCGGATTCATTAGACCACTACAGAAACCCCTTACGAACTACTTTTACCTGCCAACGGCCGTTGCGTTGACTGAATGTGGCCATGTTTTTGTCTCTGAGTTGCAATTGAGTTGCAAAAACATGATTTCGGGCAATTGAAAAAGCTGGAGAGCCTGTGGGGACGGTGCACGCCAAAATTAATCAGGACAGCCAATTGATGCACTCGTCGGTAATCATCAAAGACATACTGATCTCACTTCTTCAGGCCGGCGGCCGGCTTCACGACGAAACCGGCCGGCGCCGCGTCACGCGGCCGGGCCTCCCATCGCAGTGACTTTCTCGGTCAGCCACTTCTCGACGGACGGGAACACGAACTTGCTGACATCGCCGCCCAACTGCGCGATTTCGCGCACGATCGTCCCCGAGATGAACTGGTACTGATCGGACGGCGTCATGAACATCGTCTCGACGTCGGGCAACAGATAACGGTTCATCCCCGCCATCTGGAACTCGTATTCGAAATCGGACACGGCACGCAGGCCGCGCACGATCACGCGCGCGTTGTTGATGCGGACGAAATCCTTCAGGAGGCCCGTGAAACTCATGACCTTCACGTTCGGATAATGACCGAGCACCTCGTTCGCAATCGTCAGACGTTCTTCCAGCGAGAAGAACGGCTTCTTCGCGCGGCTGTCGGCGACACCCACCACCAGCGTATCAAAAATGCTCGACGCACGCCGCACGAGGTCTTCGTGCCCGCGCGTCAGCGGATCGAACGTACCGGGATACACGGCGACTACCATGTCGCTCCTCCTGTCATCACGCAAACGGGGTGGCAGCCGTGCGACGCGCACGCCACTGCCGAGATGGGCATGCGTCGCCTTTGCCGCGCGCCGCCTCGTATGGAACGCGCATTATTCATCATTTTCGCGCCGCAGCAAATGATAGTGAACCGCACCGGCCTTGCCGTGCTTCACCACCTGCCAGCCGGCCAGTGCGTCGTGCGCGGCCGGGTCGAGCTCCGCCCCCGTTTCGACGTACAGCGCACCATCCGGCGAGACGAGCGGCGCCGCCAGCGCGATCGCGCGATCGAGCACGGCCGGCTCGCCGAACGGCGGATCGAGGAACACGACGTCGAACGCGCCCGGGGTCAGCCCGGCCGCAAGCCGCAGCGCGTCGGCTTCCGCGACCTCGACCGAGCGTGCGCCGAGCTTGTCCTTGATCGTGCGCAGCTGCTGCGCCGCGCGCGGGTGGCGCTCGACCATCACGACGCTCGTCGCGCCGCGCGACGCGGCCTCGAAGCCGAGCGCGCCGGTGCCCGCGAACAGGTCGAGGCAGCGCCGGCCTTCGAGATCCTGGCCGAGCCAGTTGAACAGGGTCTCGCGCACGCGATCGGGCGTCGGCCGCAGGCCGTCGAGATCGAGCACGGCGAGCGGCGTGCGTTTCCAGTCACCGCCGATGATGCGGATCGTGTGCGGCTTGCCGCGGCCGGCGGGGGCCGCCGGGCGGCCGGAAGAGGAACGGGACATACGGAATATCGACAACGGAGGGAACGGGTGCGCACGCGGGCGCACCGCCAAACAGGCGCACGTTACCACAGCGGCGGCACCGACTGACGCGAGTGCCTCGCCGCACTGATAAAATGCACGGTTTCGGCCGTCGTGCGCACGCGCGCCGGCCTCTCCGGCGCTCCGCCCTGGCGGCGCCCCGCCCTCTTCCCGACGTCAGACCATGTTCAGCTTCTTCAAACGATTCAAGAAAACGCAGGAGCCCGACTCCGCGGAATCGCAATCAGCCGACGCGCCGCAACCGGACGAGCCGTCCGACACGCCCGCGCCCGCCCCCGAGCCCCGCCGGGCGGTCGAAGCACCGCAAGCGCCCGCGCAACCGCGACAGGCCGCGCCGGCCGTCGTGATGACGGTCACGCCGACCAACGACGGCAGCGACGAAGTCGTCGAGGCGGTCGAGATCGTGCCGCCGCCGACGCAGGACGCGTCCGCGAAGAAGTCGTGGCTCGCGCGCCTGAAGTCGGGGCTCGCGAAGACGGGCTCGAGCATCACCGGCGTGTTCGTCAACACGAAGATCGACGAGGATCTGTACGAGGAGCTCGAAGCCGCGCTGCTGATGTCCGACGCCGGCGTCGACGCGACCGAGTACCTGCTCGGCGCGCTGCGCGAGAAGGTGCGCGCGGGCCGGCTCACCGATCCGCAGCAGGTGAAGGGCGCGCTGCACGACCTGCTCGTCGAACTGCTGACGCCGCTCGAGAAGTCGCTGATGCTCGGTCGCGCGCAACCGCTCGTGATGATGATCACGGGCGTGAACGGCGCGGGCAAGACCACCAGCATCGGCAAGCTCGCGAAGCACCTGCAGAGCTTCGACCAGTCGGTGCTGCTGGCCGCGGGCGACACGTTCCGCGCGGCCGCGCGCGAACAGCTGGCGGTCTGGGGCGAGCGCAACAACGTGACGGTCGTCCAGCAGGAAAGCGGCGATCCGGCCGCGGTGATCTTCGACGCGGTCAGCGCCGCGCGCGCCCGCAAGATCGACGTAATGATGGCCGACACGGCCGGCCGCCTGCCGACGCAGCTGCACCTGATGGAAGAGCTGAAGAAGGTGAAGCGCGTGATCTCGAAGGCGCACGACGGCGCGCCGCACGAGGTACTGCTCGTGATCGACGCGAACACGGGCCAGAACGCGCTCACGCAGGTGAAGGCCTTCGACGATGCGCTCGGCCTCACGGGCCTGATCGTCACGAAGCTCGACGGCACCGCCAAGGGCGGGATCCTCGCCGCGATCGCGCGGCAGCGCCCGGTGCCCGTCTACTTCATCGGCGTCGGCGAGAAGGTCGAGGACCTGCAGCCGTTCAACGCAGTGGAATTCGCGGACGCGCTGCTCGGCTGAACGCCGCCGGCCCGCATCGCACGGGGCGCCTTCGGGCGCCCTTTTTACATGCGCGGCCGGAAGCCGTCAGCCGGAAGCCGGAAGCCGGAAGCCGGCGGCCCCGCGACGTCATTCGATGTCATTCGGCGTCGGGCTGCACGCCAGGCTCGGCGGCCTTGAACGCATCGAGCGTCGACGCATGATCGGCGATCCGCTGGATCGTCGGAAAGCGCGTCGTGTCGATCGAGAAACGGTTCGCGTTGAACACCTGCGGCACGATGCAGATATCGGCGAGCGTCGGCGTGTCGCCGAAGCACAGCTTGCCGGTGCGCGGATCGCTCGCGAGGCGCGTCTCGAGCGACGCGAAACCCGCCTCGATCCAGTGCCGGTACCATTCGTTCTTCGCTTCCTCCGGCACCTTCAGCGTGTGCTTCAGGTATTTCAGCACGCGCAGGTTGTTCAGCGGATGGATCTCGCACGCGACCTGCAGCGCGATCGCCCGCACATACGCGCGGTCGACCGGCGCCTTCGGCAGCAGCGCGGGTTCGGGATGCGTTTCCTCGAGATATTCGATGATCGCGAGCGATTGCTGCAGCGTGGCATCGCCGTCGATCAGCGTCGGCACGACGGCATCCGGATTCACCGCGCGATACGCGTCCTTCAGTTGCTCGCCGCCGTCGCGCAGCATGTGCACGGGGACCGTGTCGAACGGCAGCTGCTTCAGGTTCAGGGCGATCCGCACGCGGTACGACGCGGAACTGCGGAAATAGCTGTAAAGCTTCATGGGTGTCTCTCTGTTGGTCGTATTCGGCCGGTAACGGCGCCTGCAGCGCACGCACGGCACCGCCGGGAACCCGAGTTTAGCGCGCCGCGCGGCGGTGGCGCGCAGTCGCGCTTGGGCGAGCCGCGCCCATGCGATACTCGGGGCATTCCTTACCGCTCACCGCGCGGCCCGATGCCGGCCGCCCGCCCCACGCCCCGATGACCGCTCCCCACGACTCCGCCGCCTCGCCGTTCCCCTGCGCCCGCTTCATCAAGGAAATCGGCCGCGGCCCGAACGGCGCACGCGCGCTGTCCGCCGAAGACACGTTCGAGCTCTATCGCGCGATGCTCGACGCGCGCGTGTCGGACGTCGAACTCGGCGCGATCCTGATCGCGTATCGCCTGAAGGGCGAAAGCGCCGACGAACTGTCCGCGATGCTCGCCGCCGCGCAGGCGTCGTTCGAACCGGTGCACGTGCAGGACGCCGCCTTCCGCCCGGTGTCGATCCCGAGCTACAACGGCGCGCGCAAGCAGCCGAACCTGGTGCCGCTGCTCGCGCTGCTGCTCGCGCGCGAAGGCGTGCCGGTGCTCGTGCACGGCGTCGAACGCGATCCGGGCCGCGTGACGAGCGGGGAGATCTTCTCGGCGCTGTCGATCGCGCCGTCGAAGTCGCACGACGCGATCGAGGACATGCTCGCGGAGCGCCGCGTCGCGTTCGCGCCGATCGACGCGCTGGCGCCGCGCATCGCGCGTCTGCTGGCGCTGCGCGGCGTGCTCGGCGTGCGCAACTCCACGCACACGCTCGTGAAGATCCTGCAGCCGTTCGCGCCGGCCGGGCTGCGGCTCGTCAACTACACGCATCCGCCGTACCGCGACAGCCTCGCGCAACTGTTCCGCGATCATCCGGACGCCGCGCGCGGCGGTGCGCTGCTCGCGCGCGGCACCGAAGGCGAAGCGGTGGCCGACACGCGGCGCCAGGTGCAGGTCGACTGGCTGCACGACGGCATGTGCGACACGCTGATCGAGCCCGAGCGCTCGTCGAGCGACGCACCGCCCGTCGCGCTGCCCGAATCGCGCGACGCGGCGACCACGGCCGCGTGGACGGACGCCGTGCTGCGCGGCGAAGTTCCGGTGCCGGACGCGCTTGCGCGGCAGGTCGACACGATCGTGCGGATCGCCCGGATCGCACCGTGACCGGCATCCCGGGCCGGCGTGCTGTCGCGCCGGCCTTTTCAACCGACCATTTGACACGCACCCGCATCCTGGCATAGAGTTGTCGCCATGCGTTCCTTTCCGAACACCCTCCGAATTACCTCCGGCCGCCTAGCGCGGTCGCTATCGCTACGACTAGCCTAAGGCTGTCTTAGCGCCGTGTGCTGTCCGCACGGTCCCTCCCTGCAGTTCCTCGCAGCACCCTTCTCGCAGTTTTTACAACCCGAAGTCGTCAGCATTCGTCCGTCTATCCGTCGGTCGATTCGCGAAGATCATCCGCATCCGCAGCGCGTTTCCGGCGCCACGGTGCGAGGCAGCGCCTACCGTCGCCCATGCCGCCCGTCTTCGCTCGCGACTTGAGACCCGAGGTCCAGAAGATGAAGCGCAACCCGCAAGACAAGTATCGTCCGTTCGAACCCGTCCGCATCAATGGCCGCCGCTGGCCGACCCGCACCATCGAGCGTGCGCCGGTCTGGATGAGCACCGACCTGCGCGACGGCAACCAGTCGCTGATCGAGCCGATGAGCATCGAACAGAAGCTGGAGTTCTTCGACATGCTGGTCGCGATCGGTTTCAAGGAGATCGAAGTCGGGTTTCCGTCGGCGTCGCAGACCGACTTCGATTTCGTCCGCAAGCTGATCGACGAGAAGCGGATCCCCGACGACGTGACGATCGAAGTGCTCGTGCAGTCGCGCGAAGACCTGATCGCGCGCACCTTCGACGCGCTCGACGGCGTGCCGCGCGCGATCGTGCACCTGTACAACGCGATCTGCCCGTCGTTCCGGCGCATCGTGTTCGGGATGTCGAAGGACGACGTGAAGGCGCTCGCAGTCGAGGGCACGCGACTCATCAAGGAACACGCGGCGGCCCGCCCGGACACGCACTGGACCTATCAGTACTCTCCTGAAACCTTCAGCATGACCGAGCTGACGTTCGCGCGCGAAGTATGCGACGCGGTCGCGCAGGCGTGGCGTCCGACCCGCGATCACAAGATGATCGTCAACCTGCCGGCGACCGTCGAAGCCGCGAGCCCGAACGTGTTCGCCGACCAGATCGAGTGGATGGACCGCAACCTCGCGTATCGCGACAGCATCGTGCTGTCCGTGCATCCGCACAACGATCGCGGCACCGCGGTCGCCGCCGCCGAACTCGCGCTGCTCGCGGGCGCCGACCGCATCGAGGGCTGCCTGTTCGGCAACGGCGAGCGCACCGGCAACGTCGACCTCGTCACGCTCGCGCTGAACCTCTATACGCAGGGCATCGACCCGGGCCTCGATTTCTCCGACATCGACGCGGTGCGCCGCGTGGTCGAGCGCTGCAACCAGATTCCGGTGCATCCGCGCCATCCGTACGCGGGCGACCTCGTGTTCACCGCGTTCTCCGGCTCGCACCAGGACGCGATCCGCAAGGGCTTCGCGCAGCAGCGCCCCGACGCGGTGTGGGAAGTGCCGTACCTGCCGATCGACCCGGCCGACCTCGGCCGCAGCTATGACGCGGTGATCCGCGTGAACAGCCAGTCCGGCAAGGGTGGCGCGACGTTCCTGCTCGAACGCGGGATGGGCTTCACGCCGACGCGCCGCGTGCAGATCGAATTCAGCCACGCGGTGCAGACGCTCGCCGACGCATCCGGCGAGGAAGTGACCGGCGACGCGATCTGTGCGCTGTTCGCGCGCGAATTCTTCGAGACCGACGGCCCGGCCGCGCGGCACGGCAACGGCGCGCGCTGGCAGAACCGCGACATCGCGAGCGCGCCGCCGGCCGACGCGACGCCCGAAGACGCCGTGCAACGCGTGGCCGCTGCCTTCGCGACGGCAGCCGGCGCGACGATCGACGTCGCCTCGTGCGAACACGCGCGCACGACGGACGGCCGGATCGCGGTATCGGTCGGCTGCCGGGTCGGCGACGCGCCGCTGCGGCATGGTGTCGGGGTGCACGACGACGCGGCGAGCGCCGCGCTCGATGCGGTCGTCAGCGCGATCAACCGCTCGGCCTGGCATTGCGCCGACCGCCGTGCGGCGGCCTGACGGCAGGCTTCGCTTCAGGGTTCGAACGTCAGCGAGCGGTGCGTGACCGCCCGTGCGCCGCGCGATCCGCGCCGCACGGGCCAATGAAAAGCGGCCCAGAAGGCCGCTTCGGTCGAGACATGAAAAGGAGCGCCAGGCGCGCTCATGTCTCGGTCGCGCACCGCGTCGCCTGCCACGCGAGCAGGCGCCAGTGGCCCTGCTCATGCGTGTGGACGGCCGTATAGGCGATCGGAAACACCAGCCCGCCGTTGTTCGTTTCCATCTCGATCAACGCGCGCCCGGTGACGACGCAGGTCGCGTCGCCGACGGGCAGCAGGTCCTGCGACTGGATTTCGATCTGGCGATAGCGGCGGCGGCCGGCGACGATGGCGTCGATGAACTGCTGCTTGGTTTCGCGTTTGCCGTTGGTGTGCACGAAGAACACCTTGTCCGACAATTGCGCGTCGAGCGCCTCGCCGTCTCCGTCGACCATCGCCCGGAACCGATCGCGCTCGAGCGCGCGAATCGCATCGACCACCTTCGCCATCGCCTGACTCCTCGGCAACGCGCCCGCCGTGCGCCGGCGTGCGGATCAGAAGTTGTACTGCACGTAGAACTGGTGGAAATTTATACCAGGATTCGGCTCTTTGATACCCGCGTTAGACACATGTTGAAAACGGTAACCGACCTGATACTGTTGCCGTTCTCCGAACTGGGCGCCAACGCCGGCGACGTCCACGAACTGGAACGACGTCGCCAGCGACAGATTGTTGGAGATCGTCGGGGAAGTCAGGAAGCGGATGCCGGCACCGGCCTCGATGAACGGACGCACCTGGCCCGCGCTCTTGATGAAGCGGAACATCGGCTGCGCGCCGAATTCGCCGATGCTGCCATGAACATTGCCGCCCGTATGCCAGTAGCCGGCGTGCCCTTCCACCACGAACGCGAAGTGCCAGCCGCCGATTTCCCACCAGTTCCAGCCCGGATCCCACACGACGCCGAGATCGCCCTTGTCGATCCCGTGGCGATCGGAAAACCCGCCGCCGGCCTGGATTCCCCATCGATCCGCGAACGCGGCACCCGATCCGCCCAGCAGCGACGCCGCCAGCAACGCGTGCAGCGCAAGCCGACTATGGGGCCGGCGATTCTTCTTATTGTTCATCTGACACTCCAACTTTGTGGGTTGAATGGAGCCTTGCCGCAGCGGCCGGGCCCGAGCGAACTGAATGGTATGGTAAAGGACTTTTCGGATCGGCATCGCGAAGCGAAATTGTTTGCTTCCAAAACTACAAAAATCGAAATCGTCTACTGATTACCATCAGAAACAATGGCTTACGGAACTTCCCTCCGCCAGCCCGGTCGCAAATTAGACTATCGACTCGACAAGTTCGATAGAAAACTGGGAACTTGGATGCCCCCGTGCCCTCTAAGGAATTAGCACTCGGATTACGGGAGTGCTAAGATGGGCCCCGGAATCTCATCCGAGACCAGGGGTTTGTCCCTGATTCCAAAGGAGTTTTTTAGTGAGCCACGCCCTGACCCTTCCGAATACCCTGAGCCCGACGCCGGCCAAGGCCGAATCGGCAGGCTCGCTGGCGCTCGCGACTCAATCGATGTTGCCGGGCCAGCTTGGCAACATCGACGCGTATATCCAGGCCGTCAACCGGATCCCGCTGCTGAGCGCCGAAGAGGAACGCCAGTACGCGACCGAATTCCGCGAAGACAACAACCTCGACTCGGCACGCCGCCTCGTGCTGTCGCACCTGCGGCTCGTCGTGTCGATCGCGCGCAACTATCTCGGCTACGGCCTGCCGCACGGCGACCTGATCCAGGAAGGCAACATCGGCCTGATGAAGGCGGTGAAGCGTTTCGACCCGGCGCAAAACGTGCGTCTGGTGTCGTACGCGATCCACTGGATCAAGGCCGAGATCCACGAGTACATCCTGCGCAACTGGCGGATGGTGAAGGTCGCGACGACGAAGGCGCAGCGCAAGCTGTTCTTCAACCTGCGCAGCCACAAGAAGAGCATGCAGGCGATGACGCCCGAGGAAATCGACGGCCTCGCGCAGGAGCTCAACGTCAAGCGCGAAGACGTGACCGAAATGGAAACGCGCCTGTCGGGCGGCGACATCGCACTCGAGGGCCAAGTGGAAGACGGCGAGGAGTCGTACGCGCCGATCGCCTACCTGGCCGATTCGCACAACGAGCCAACCGCCGTGCTCGCCGCGCGTCAGCGCGACATGCTGCAGACGGACGGCATCGCGCAGGCGCTCGAGGCGCTCGACGCCCGCAGCCGCCGGATCATCGAGGCGCGCTGGCTGAACGTCGACGACGACGGCTCGGGCGGCTCGACGCTGCACGATCTCGCGGCCGAGTTCGGCGTATCGGCGGAACGCATCCGCCAGATCGAAGCGAGCGCCATGAAGAAGATGCGCACCGCACTTGCCGAATACGCCTGAATCCGCAATTTAGAGCGCTTCACCCAAAACCGCTGCCCGCCCGGCAGCGGTTTTTTTTCGTCTGTCGTTTTTAGCCTCGATCGTGTCTGATTAATCGACCTTGTTGATCGGGTATCGGGCGAATTCCGGCCCCTTCCGCATAACCTTGATCTGCCTCAAGTTTCGGCACGCGCTTCGCGACGGTCTGCCGCATCGCCGCACTCGGCATCGGAAAGCCGGCATTTTAAAATTGGCATGTCGGCTCAAAAGGATTAAAACAGCTTAACTGCCGTCATAAATCCGACGTAAAGTCGCCCCAAAACCGATGTAAATCGATTCAGGATAATCACCTTGATCTCGATCAATAAAGCGCCTGCGCCGCGTCCCCCGCAGGCCACAGGCAGCGGCTGGCGCGCACGCATCGCCGCGTGGGCGCGCGGGCCGACCCTCATGCGCGACATCACGCTGGTGCTGATCGTCAAGCTGATCCTCCTGATGTCGCTCAAATACGCATTCTTCAATCATCCGCAGGCCGAGCACATGTCGCTGCCGCCTGCCGTCGTCGCCGAGAAGCTGCTCTCGGTGCCGGCGCCTGCATCTACCGAGGGAGACCACCATGATAAGTAGCGAAGTCGTCGATCTGTCGCGTCTGCAGTTCGGCATCACGGCGCTCTACCACTTCCTGTTCGTGCCGCTGACGCTCGGCCTGTCCTGGCTGCTCGTCATCATGGAAGCCGTCTACGTGATGACCGGCAAACAGGTCTACAAGGACATGACGCAGTTCTGGGGCAAGTTGTTCGGGATCAACTTCGCGATGGGCGTGACGACCGGCATCACGCTCGAATTCCAGTTCGGCACGAACTGGTCGTACTACTCGCACTATGTCGGCGACATCTTCGGCGTGCCGCTCGCGGTCGAGGGCCTGATGGCGTTCTTCCTCGAATCGACGTTCGTCGGCCTGTTCTTCTTCGGCTGGAACCGTCTGTCGAAGGTCAAGCACCTGATGGTCACGTTCCTCGTCGCGCTGGGCTCGAACCTGTCCGCGCTGTGGATCCTCGTCGCGAACGGCTGGATGAACAACCCGGTCGGCGCCGAGTTCAACTATCAGACGATGCGCATGGAGTTGACGAACCTGTTCGACGTGCTGTTCAACCCGGTCGCGCAGGTGAAGTTCGTGCACACCGTGTCGGCCGGCTACGTGACGGCCGCGATGTTCGTGCTCGGTATCTCGTCGTGGTACCTGCTGAAGAAGCGCGACACCGACTTCGCGCTGCGCTCGTTCGCGGTCGCGGCCGGCTTCGGTCTCGCGTCGACGCTTTGCGTGATCGTGCTCGGCGACGAGTCGGGCTATACGACCGGGGAAGTGCAGAAGATGAAGCTCGCCGCGATCGAATCGGAATGGGAAACCCAGCCGGCGCCGGCGTCGTTCACGCTGATCGGCATTCCGAACCAGAAGGAAGAGCGCACCGACTATGCGATCAAGATCCCGTACGCGCTCGGCCTGATCGCGACGCGCTCGATCGACGAGCCGGTGATCGGCCTGCGCGAGCTCGCGAAGCGCAGCGAGGAGCACATCCAGAGCGGGATGGTCGCGTACGGCGCATTGCAGAAGATCAAGCAGGGCGACACGAGCGACGCGACCCGCGCATTGTTCGACCAGCACAAGCAGTATCTCGGCTACGGGCTGATGCTCAAGCAGTTCACGCCGAACGTGACCGATGCGACGCCGGATCAGATCAAGGCCGCCGCGAAGAAGACCATTCCGCCGGTCGCGCCCGTGTTCTTCTCGTTCCGGATCATGGTGTTCCTCGGCTTCCTGTTCCTCGCGACCTTCGTCGCCGCGTTCTGGTTCTGCGCGCGCCGCGAGCTGCTGCAGGACAACCGCCGCTGGTTCCTGCGCTATGCGGTGTGGGCGATCCCGCTGCCGTGGCTCGCCGCGGAATTCGGCTGGGTCGTCGCCGAGCTCGGTCGCCAGCCGTGGACGATCGCGGGCATCCTGCCGACGCATCTGTCCGCGTCCAGCCTGACGTCGACGGACCTGTACCTGAGCCTCGCCGGTTTCATCGCGTTCTACACGGCACTGTTCGTCATCGAGATCAAGCTGATGTTCAAGTACGCGCGCCTCGGCCCGTCGTCGCTGCATACCGGCCGCTATCACCACGAACTCGCCGCAGCCGGCGAGCGTGCCGCGGTTTGAGCACGCCCCCGCAACGGAACAAGGAATCGCTATGGACTATGCAACTCTCAAGCTGATCTGGTGGCTGCTCGTCGGCGTGCTGCTGATCGGCTTCGCCGTCACCGACGGCTTCGACATGGGCGCGACCGCGCTGCTGCCGTTCCTCGGCAAGACCGACGAGGAGCGCCGCATCATCGTCAACACGGTCGGTGCGACGTGGGAAGGCAACCAGGTGTGGCTGATCACGGCCGGCGGCGCGATGTTCGCCGCCTGGCCGCTCGTCTATGCCGCGTCGTTCTCCGGCTTCTACTTCGCGATGCTGCTCGTGCTGTTCGCGCTGTTCTTCCGGCCGGTCGGCTTCGACTATCGCAGCAAGCGGCCCGACCCGCGCTGGCGCGCGGGCTGGGACTGGGGCCTGTTCGTCGGCGGTTTCGTGCCGGCGCTGGTGTTCGGCGTCGCGTTCGGCAACCTGCTGCAGGGCGTGCCGTTCAAGTTCGACAGCGACCTGCGCGTCACCTACTACGGCGGCTTCTGGGCGCTGCTGAACCCGTTCGCGCTGCTCTGCGGGCTCGTCAGCCTCACGATGCTGGTCGCGCACGGCGCGGCATTCATCAAGATGAAGACCGACGGCGTGATCGCACGCCGCGCGTCGATCGCGCTGCGGGTGTCGGCGCTCGTCGCGGTCGTGCTGTTCGTGCTGGCCGGCGTGCTGATCGCGTCGACCATCGGCGGCTTCCACATCACGCACGCCGCGCCGACCGACACGGTCGCGAACCCGCTGCTGAAGGACGTGGCGGCCGGCTCGGGCCTGTGGCTCGCGAATTACGGCGAGTATCCGTGGATGATCGCGGCGCCGGTCGTCGGGATCGCGGGCGGCCTGCTCGCGCTGCTGCTCGCCGGCTCGAAGCAGGAAAAGACGGCGTTCTTCTGCACCGGCCTGATGATCGCCGGCGTGATCCTGACCGCGGGTTTCTCGATGTTCCCGTTCATCATGCCGTCGTCGCTCGACCCGCGCAGCAGCCTGACCGTGTGGGATTCGACGTCGAGCCACATGACGCTGCAGGTGATGCTGTTCGCGGTGATCGTGTTCCTGCCGATCGTCCTGCTCTATACGAGCTGGGTGTACCGCGTGATGCGCGGCAAGGTCACGCACCAGTCGCTCGAAGAGAACAAGCACTCGATGTATTGAACCCGGCCGGGGCGCGCACGCGCCCTCGCCCACCGTTTCGCAAGGAGTCGGATCATGTGGTACTTCAGCTGGATTCTCGGTATCGGCGTCGCGCTGTCGTTCGGCATCGTCAACGCGATGTGGCTCGAAGCGCGGCAGAAGCCGCAGGAAGCGCCGGTGCGCGCACGCCGCGACTGACCGCTCATACGCGGCGGCGGTTGATCGCCCCGCCGCGCGCCATCGGGAACGAACCTCGCTACGTGCGAGGTTTTTTTCGTCCGGGTCATTCGTTCGGCACGCGCGGCACGTCGAGGCCAATTTAGCGCGATGCCGATGCACGCATCGCGCCCGCGCGCCGACAAAGAAAAACGGCTTGCGACACACGCGTCGCAAGCCGTTTTCGTTTTACCGACCGGCGGCCCGCATCCGCGAGGCGGATCGGGCCGGTCTCGTCAGATCATGCCGGTTGCACGGCCGCACCACCGCCCGTCGACGGCAGGCGCGCGCCGAGCTGTTCCGCATAGCGCGCCGCCGCGTTGCCGCAGACGATGTGGAACGTGTCCGGCGCCACCCATGCGACATCGAGCGCGCCGAGCCGATCGCGATCGACCGCCGCTGCGTCGCGCACGACGACGCGCAGGCGCGTGGTCGCGATCGCGTCGAGCGATGCGACGTTGGTCGCGCCGCCGAACACCGCAAGCCAACGCAGCGGATCGGGATCGAGCGGACCGGCCGCAGCGCCCGTGACCGGCTGCGCGGGCGCGACCGCGGCCGCCGCCGCGGCACCGGCCGCACCGCTGCCGATCGCCGAACGCATCTCGTCGGCGATGATGTCCGCCTCCGGCCCGATGATCACCTGCACGCTGTTGCCGCCGCGCTTGAGCACGCCGCGCGCGCCGATCGACTTCAGTTCCGGCTCCGACACCTTCTCCGGATCGACGACGCTCAGGCGCAGGCGCGTCGTGCAGGCGTCGACGACCGTCAGGTTGCCCGCGCCGCCGAGCGCGGCGATGTAGCGCTGCGCACGCGGCGCTGCCGCCGCGGCACCGGCCGCCGGTGCGACGAAACCGCCCGACGCGAACGACTCGGTTGCCGAGTCGGCCGAGGCCGGCTCGCGACCGGGCGTCGCCATGTTGAACTTGCGGATGAAGAAACGGAACAGCCCGTAGTACGCGACGCCGTACGCAATGCCGAGCGGCACCGCGATCCAGCCCTTCGTCGACAGCCCGTAGTTCAGCACGTAGTCGATCGCGCCGGCCGAGAACGTGAAGCCGAGCTTCACGCCGAGGATCTGGCAGATCGCGAGCGACAGCCCGGTGAGTACCGCGTGGATCACGTACAGCACCGGCGCGAGGAACATGAAGCTGAATTCGATCGGCTCGGTCACGCCGGTCAGGAACGACGTGAGCGCCATCGAGAACAGCAGGCCGCCGACCATCGCGCGGCGCTCCTTCGGCGCTTCGTGCAGCATCGCGAGACACGCGGCCGGCAGGCCGAACATCATGATCGGGAAGAAGCCGGCCATGAAGGTGCCCGCGGTCGGATCGCCCGCGAAGAAGCGGTGCAGGTCGCCGTGCACGAGCTCGCCGCCGGCCGGCGGCGTGAAGTTGCCGAACACGAACCATGCGAGCGAGTTGATGATGTGGTGCAGGCCCGTGACGAGCAGCAGGCGGTTCAGGAAGCCGAACACGAACGCACCGATCGCGCCCGCCGTCGTCAGCCACTGGCCGGCCGCGTCGATCAGATGCTGGACCGGCTGCCACACGTATCCGAACACGATGCCGAGTACCACGCACACGAGCCCGGTGATGATCGGCACGAACCGCTTGCCGCCGAAGAACGCGAGGTAGTCGGGCAGCTTGATGTCCTTGTAGCGGTTGTACAGCAGGCCCGCAACGACACCCGCGATGATCCCGGACAGCACGCCCATGTTCAGCTTGGGATCGATGTCCTTCATGATCGCGGTTTCGATCAGGTAGCCGATCGCGCCCGCGAGTGCCGCCACGCCGTTGTTGTCCTTCGCGAAACCGACCGCCACGCCGATCGCGAACAGGAGCGGCAGGTTGTCGAAGATCGCGCCGCCGGCGTCGGCGATCATCTTGATGTTGAACACGTCCGGCTGCCCGAGCCGCAGCAGGATGCCGGCGACCGGCAACACCGCGATCGGCAGCATCAGCGCCCGGCCCAGGCCCTGTATCTTCAGAAACGGATTCCCGTCCATTCAATCCTCCAATCCATGTCTCGTCATTAAGCGTCGTTGACCTAATTGCTTGCGTAGTGAAACGGGTCGCGCGCCCGCCGTCGACGTTCAGTCGAGCGGCCAGACCTCGCGGCTTGCTGCCCTTACCGCCTGTGCCGAGTCGAGTGCGAGCAGATCCTGCGCACGCTGGCGACACAGCTGGTAATCGAGACGGCGCACGCGCGCCTTGATGCCCGGCACCGACACCGGGTCGACCGACAGTTCGGTCACGCCGAGGCCGACGAGAATCGGCACCGCGAGCGGATCGCCGCCCAGCGCGCCGCACACGCCGACCCATTTGCCGTGCTTCGCGGCGCCGCGCACCGCGATGTCGATCAGGCGCAGCACGGCCGGATGCAGGCCGTCGGACTGCGCGGCCAGATCGGCCTGGCAGCGGTCCATCGCGAGCGTGTACTGCGTCAGGTCGTTGGTGCCGATCGACAGGAAATCCGCGTGCTGCGCGAGCTGGTCGGCGAGCAGCGCCGCCGACGGCACCTCGATCATCACGCCGACCTCGATCGGCTCGGTGCGGCCCTGCGCCCGCGCGAATTCGTCGATGCGCTGTCGCAGCCGCACGAGTTCCCCGGCATCCGTCACCATCGGCAGCAGGATGCGCACCGCGCCGAACGGCTTCACCGCGAGCAGGCCCTGCAGCTGATCGTCGAGCAGATCGGGGCGCACCTGCGCGAGGCGGATGCCGCGCAGGCCAAGCGCCGGGTTCGGCTCGGGCGGCAGCGTCAGGTAGTCGACTTCCTTGTCGGCGCCGACGTCGAGCGTGCGGATGATCGCCGTGCGGCCCTGCAGCGCATCGACGATCGACTGGTAGCTCTGCTGGTGCTCGACGACGCTCGGCGCGGCCTGGCGATGGATGAACATCAGCTCGGTGCGCAGCAGGCCGACCGCGTCCGCGCCGTTGTCGACCGCGGTGTTCGCGTCGTCGAGCGTCGCGATGTTCGCGGCGACCTCGATGGCGCGGCCGTCGACCGTCGCGGCGGCGGCGCCGGCCAGCTTCCGGTTCGCCTCGCGCACGCCGTCCAGGCGCTGGCGCTCGTGGCGCGCGCGTTCGACGTCGAGTGCGGTCGGTGCATGTTCGAAACGGCCCGCGCTCGCATCGACGACGACCTGCGTGCCGTCGGGAATCGCATACAGCGCGTCGCCGACCGCGACGAGCGCCGGAATGCCGAGCTGGCGCGCGATGATCGCCGCATGCGACGTCGCGCCGCCGCGCGCCATCACGAGCGCGGTCACGCGCTGGCGATCGAGCGACGACAGGTCCGACGGCGTGAATTCCTCGGCGGCGAGCACGGCCTCGGCGGGCAGCGTGCGGGTCGCGCCGCTCGTGTGGCCGAGCGCGCGCAGCACGCGCTTCTCGATGTCGCGCAGGTCGGCCGCGCGCTCGGCAAGCAGCGCATCGTCGAGCTTCGACAGCGTGTCGATCTGCGCGCGGATCGTCGCGCGCCACGCGAAGCCCGCGCTCTTGCCGAGGCTGATCTGGTCGCGCGCCGCGTCGACCAGCGTCGGGTCTTCGAGCAGCACGCGATGCACCGCGAAGATCCCCGCCTCGCCGACCGCGCCGCGCGCCGATGCGTTGCGCACCGTTTCGTCGAGTTCGGCGTCGACCGCCGTCAGCGCCTGGTCGAGCCGGCGGCTTTCCGATGCGGGCGTGCCGCTCGCCTGTTCGGGCGGCACGATCTCCACATCGTCGAGACGCACCAGCGTGCCGACCGCGATGCCGGGCGCCGCGCACACGCCCGCGAGCGTGTTCGGATCGAGTGTCGCGCCGGTGTCGTGCACGATCGGCTGCGGTGCGGGCGAACGCAGCCGCGCCGGCTTCTCCTCGACTTCGCCGTGCGCTTCGCGCAGCAGCTCGTGCTCGACCGCGTCGACGGCCTGCTGCGCGTGCGCGCCGCGGCCGATCAGCTCGATCGTCGCGCCTTCGCCGGCACCAAGGGCGAGCAGGCCCACGACGCTCGCGATCGACGCCTTGCGGCCGTCGAACTGCACGTCGACCGTCGCGTCGAAGCCGCGCACGGATTCGCGTGCGCGTGCGGCCGGGCGGGCATGCAGGCCGCCCGGCTGCGTCAGCACGAGTTCGCGACGCACTTCGATCATCGCCGCGGCGCCGGCCTGCGCCGCCTGCTCGGCCGCTTCGCCCTTGCCGCGCAGCGTCAGGATTGGCGTCTCGCCGGCCGTCGCGAAACCGCTCGCGCGCTCGACGACGTCGAACGCGTCGGAGTTCGCGATCGCGATCACCGAAACCAGCGAATGCGCGCTGCGCGCGACCGCGTCCTGGTCGAACTCGATCAGCAGGTCGCCCGCGTCGACGCGTGCGCCGGCTTCGACGTGGGCGGTGAAGCCCTGCCCGTTCAGCTCGACGGTGTCGATGCCGATATGCAGCAGCACTTCCGCGCCTTGCGGCGTCGTGATCGTCACCGCATGGCCGGTGCGCGCGAGATGCGACACGACGCCGGCGCACGGGGCGACGAGCTGGCCCGCGAGCGGGTCGATGCCGATGCCGTCGCCGAACATCCCGCCGGAGAACACCGGATCGGGCACATCGGCCAGCGCGACGATCGGCCCGGTCAGGGGGCTGAGCAGGACGATCTGATCATGGGTGGAACTCTTCAACTGGGACTCCTCGGCGCGTCTCATCGGCTGTCTCGGCTATCAGTGCGTTTCGGTGACTTTGTTCAGGTGGCGCGGCGTGTCGGGATTGCGGCCGCGCGCGACGGCGAGATCCGCCGCCATCACGTAGAACGAAAGAATGGCGGCGATCGGGTCGAGCGCCGAATGGGCGGACTGCGCGAGCGGCAAGGTCGCGCCGGGCGTGCCGGCGGGCGCCGCGAGCAGCACGGCCGCGCCGCGTGCGCGCATGTCCTGCGCGAGCTGCAGCAGCCCGGCCTGCTCGGGCCCCGGCGGCGCGAACACGAGCAGCGGATAGTCGCGGTCGATCAGCTCCATCGGGCCGTGACGGACTTCGGCGCTCGAGAATGCCTCGGCCTGGATGCCGGAGGTTTCCTTCAGCTTCAGCGCGGCTTCCTGCGCGATCGCAAGCCCGAGGCCGCGGCCGATCACGATCATCCGCTCGACGCCCGCGAGCGCGGCGACGGCCGGCGACCAGTCGAGGCGGCCGGCCTGCGCGAGCACGTCGGGCAGGCCGCGCAATGCCGTCATCAGCGCGGCGTCGCGCTGCCAGTACGCGACGATCTGCGCGGACAGCGACAGCATCGCGATGTAGCTCTTGGTCGCGGCGACCGACAGCTCGGGGCCGGCCAGGAGCGGCAGCTGGTGCTCGCACGCGTCGGCGAGCGGCGACGGCAGCACGTTGACGGCGGCGACGGTGCGCGCGCCGGCTTCGCGCAGCGCGGCCATCGTGTTGACGAGATCGGGGCTCTTGCCCGACTGGGAGAACGCGAGCGCGAGCTGGTCCTGCACCTTCAGCGGCGCCTGCTGCAGCGTCGCGACCGACATCGGCAGCGACGCGACGGGCACGCCGAGGCGGCTCATCGTCAGGCTCGCGAAATAGCTGGCGGCGTGATCCGAGCTGCCGCGCGCGACCGTCAGCGCGACGGCCGGCGGGTGATCGAGCAGTTGCGCGGCGAGCGTTTCGACGCGCGTGGTATCGGCGAGTTGCGCGGCGACGACCTGGGCGGACTCGCGCGCTTCCTTAAGCATATTCGACAATCGATTCTCCTTCGACGTAGGTCGCGGTGAGGTTCAGGTCGCGATCGAACACGACGAGGTCGGCCCATGCGCCGCGCTCGAGGCGGCCGCGATCGGTGACGCCGAGGTAGTCGGCCGCATAGCGCGACATCCGGTTCGACACGTCGGCGATCGGCAGGCCGAGCGACACGAGGTTGCGCAGCGCCTGGTCCATCGTCAGCGTGGAACCGGCGAGCGTGCCGTCGGCGAGCCGCACGCCGCCGAGGCACTTGGTTACGTGCTGGCTGCCGAGCCGGTATTCGCCGTCGGGCATGCCGGTGGCGGACGTGCTGTCGGTCACGACGTACAGGCGCGGAATCGCGCGCAGCGCGGCACGAATCGCGCCCGGATGCACGTGCAGCAGGTCGGGGATGATTTCCGCGTACTCGGCATGCGCGAGCGCGGCGCCGACGAGGCCCGGGTTGCGGTGATGCAGCGGCGACATCGCGTTGAACAGGTGCGTGAAACCACACGCGCCGTGCTTGAGCGCGGCGACGGCGTCGTCGTAGGTCGCGAGCGAGTGGCCGAGCTGCACGCGCACGCCGCGCGCGGCCATCTCGCCGATGATCTCGATGTGGCCGGCGATTTCCGGCGCGAGCGTGACGACGCGGATCGGCGCGATCGACAGGTACTTCAGCACTTCGTCGAGCACGGCCGACACGGCCGCGTCCGGCTGCGCGCCGAGCTTGCCGGGGTTGATGTACGGCCCTTCGAGGTGCACGCCGAGCACGCGCGCGCCACCCTGCGTGCGGGTGCGGGCGACGGTGCCGAGGTTCGCGACGACCTGCATCAGTTCGTCGCGCGGCGCGGTCATCGTCGTCGCGAGCAGGCTCGTCGTGCCGAACTGCGCGTGCGTGCGCGCGATCGTCTCGATCGCGTCGCCGCCTTCCATCACGTCGGCGCCGCCGCCGCCGTGCACGTGCAGGTCGATGAAGCCGGGCAGGATGTACGGCGCGTCGTTCTTCGCGGGATCGGCGGGCGTGCCGTCGAGCGTGGTGATGCGGCCGTTCTCGCTGTCGAGCGAGCCGTTAATCCAGCCGTCGGGGGTGAGGATGTTTCCAGTCAGCATGACGTTTCTCTTGATGATCTGGTGACGCGGACATCCGCGTCGCGATTTGCAAATGCGTTGTGCTTCGTTGCACGTGGCGCGCGGGCAGTCT
This sequence comes from Burkholderia sp. Bp9090, assembly GCF_003857985.1. NCBI lineage: Bacteria > Pseudomonadati > Pseudomonadota > Betaproteobacteria > Burkholderiales > Burkholderiaceae > Burkholderia > Burkholderia sp. Bp9090. The sequence continues at coordinate 91,911 of NZ_QTPV01000023.1, read as the reverse complement.
CGCGCGTCAGCGTTTCAGTTCGGCGACGAAGTCGTAATAGTCGTCGCGGCAATACGTTTCGGTCACTTCGATCGCGCGCTGGTCGACGCCGTAGCCGATGCGCGTGATCACGAGCAGGGCCGAGCCCGGCTTCACCGCCATCCACTTCGCGATGTCGTGCGTCGCGTTCGACGCGCGAAAGTGCTGCAGCGCGCGCACGACGGTCATCCCGCGGGCGTCGAGGTATTCGTACAGCGACGCGCCGAGCGCCTGCGGATCCGGCACCGCCGCGGCCGGCAGCGTCGAATGCTCGACGGCCATCACGATGCCGTCCGCGCGGCGCAACCGCTCCAGCCGCGCGACCGTCGCGCCCGGCGCGAGGCCGAGACGCGTGATCTCGTCGCGGCGCGCGGCGCGCAACGTGCGCGACAGCCACACCGAATCGGGCACGAAACCGCGCTGCTGCATCTTCGCGGTGAAGCCGACGAGACGCGACAGCGGATCGGCGACGCGCGGCGTGATGAAGCTGCCCGCCCCGCGCACCCGCTTGATCAGCCCCTGCTCCACCAGCAGCGCGAGCGCACGGCGGGCCGTGATCCGCGACACGCCGACCGACCCCGACAGCAGCCGCTCCGACGGCAGCGCCTCGCCGGCGCGCCACGCGCCGGCGTGAATCGCGCGCGCCAGGTTGCGGGCGAGCTGCAGATACAGCGGCGTGTCGTCGAGGGGATCGGGCGCCAGTTCGGACCAGCCGGTTTCCATGTGCCTCCGGGTGTCGGACGACGATCTCGGACCGTCGAAAGTGAACGCATTATATAACCACCATAATACCAGTCAACGAACTGGTATTAGAGAGGTGAAAATCGCCGGAAGCCTTGCCAGGCAAGCGGTTTAGTAGCGGGAAAGCCTTTGTTTACAACATGATGCAGGATAGGGATTTACCCGGATTGGTATGCAAGGGGACAGTTCCGGTGCCGGATTTGACGGGTTTTGGGCGCTGAAGTCGATACCTGAATAGAACCAGTTCGGTCGACTGGTATGCATCCGGCGGCGTGCCGGCGCGCCGCGTCAGTGGAACTCGCGGCTCGACGTGCGCAGGCCGCCGAGCAGCGGCGTCAGGTCCTCGAAATGCTGCGCGACGAGGTGCCGCACGTCGCTGACGACCTGCCACACGCCCGACGCCGCGAGCAGCCGCGAATCGAGCGTTTCGCGGCGCTGCCGCGCGAGCAGTTCGGGCCGCACGATCACGTTCACGCAGCCCGTCTCGTCCTCGAGCGTCATGAACATCACGCCCTTCGCGGTGCCCGGCATCTGCCGCGCGATCACGAGCCCGCACGCGCGCGCGAGCCGGCCGTCGGGACGGTCGCGCAACTCGGCCGCGGACGACAGCCGCTGCGCGCGCAACGCGGGCCGCAGCAGCGCGACCGGGTGGCGGTTCAGCGTGAGGCCGGTGGTGTGATAGTCGGCGAGGATGTCGTCGGCTTCCGACGGCGCGCCGAGAACGGGCTGCTCCGTTTCGTCGATCGGCGCGGCGGCGAGCAGGTCGCGTTCGGGGGCGGCGGCGACGGCTTGCCATAATGCATCGCGGCGATGGCCGGCGAGCGTCGCGAGCGCGTTCGCGGCGGCGAGCGCTTCGAGATCGCGCCGTTCGAGCTGCGCGCGGCGCGCGAGCGCGTCGACGTTCTCGAACGGGCCGGCCGCGCGCGCGGCCTCGATGCGCCGCGCGGCGGCCTCGCCGAGACCGCGCACCAGCGACAGGCCGAGCCGCACCGCGGGCTGGCCGTGCGGCGGCGGCTGGCCGGGCAGCGCTTCGAGCGACGCTTCCCAGCTGCTGCGCGTGACGTCGGCCGGAAACACCTTCACGCCGTGGCGCTTCGCGTCCTGCACGAGCTGCGCGGGCGCGTAGAACCCCATCGGCTGGCTGTTCAGCAGCGACGCGACGAAGATCGCGGGTTCATGGCATTTGAGCCAGCTGCTCGCGTACGCGAGTTTCGCGAAGCTGGCCGCGTGGCTCTCGGGGAAGCCGTATTCGCCGAAGCCCTTGATCTGCTCGAAGATCTGCTCGGCGAATTCGCGCGTGTAGCCGCGTTCGAGCATTCCGTCGACGATCTTGTCGTGATACGGGCCGAGATCGCCCCTGCGCTTCCACGCCGCCATCGCGCGACGCAACTGGTCGGCCTCGCCTGGCGTGAATCCGGCCGCGACCATCGCGATCTGCATCACCTGCTCCTGGAAGATCGGCACGCCGAGCGTGCGAACGAGCACTTCCTTGAGCGCCTCGCTCGGATACGTGACTTCCCCCTCCTCTTCGCCGGCCACGATCCTGCGCCGCTTCAGATACGGATGCACGGCGCCGCCCTGGATCGGCCCGGGCCGCACGATCGACACCTGCACGACGAGGTCGTAGTAGTTGCGCGGCTTCAGCCGCGGCAGCATCGACATCTGCGCACGCGATTCGATCTGGAACACGCCGACCGTATCGGCGCGGCAGATCATGTCGTAGGTTGCTTCGTCATCCTGCGGAATATGCTTCAGCGTGAATGGCTCACCGTCCTGCTCTGGCCCGCGCCATGCGGTGCGCATGTCGAACGCGCGATGCAGCGCCGACAGCATGCCGAGCGCGAGCACGTCGACCTTCATCAGCTTGAGCGATTCGAGATCATCCTTGTCCCACTGAATGACGCGCCGCCCGTCCATCGCCGCGTTTTCTACCGGCACGAGCCGCGTGAGCTTGCCGCGGCTGATCACGAAGCCGCCCGAATGCTGCGACAGGTGGCGCGGAAAGTTGAGCAAGCGCCCCGCGAGTTCGGCCCATGCGCGAATGATCGGCGTGGCCGGATCGAGCCCGGTCGACGCGAATTGCTGCAGCAGGTCGCGGCTGCCGTCGAACCAGCGATGCCCCTTCGCGACGCGATCGACCAGCATCGGATCGACGCCGAGCGCCTTGCCGATTTCCCGCAGCACGCCGCGCGGGCGATACGTCGAAACGGCCGCCGCGAGCGCGGCGCGATGCTTGCCGTATTTTTCGTAGATATGCTGAATGACTTCCTCCCGGCGCTGATGCTCGAAGTCGACGTCGATATCGGGCGGCTCGCCACGTTTCTCGCTGATGAAGCGCTCGAACAGCATCGTGCTCTGGTCGGGATCGACTTCGGTGATGCCGAGGCAATAGCAGACGACCGAGTTCGCCGCAGAGCCGCGCCCCTGGCACAGGATGTTCTGGCTACGTGCGAACTTGACGATGTCGTACACCGTCAGGAAGAACGGTTCGTAGCTCAGCTTCGCGATCAGCGTCAACTCGTAGCCGATCCGCTCCATGACATGAGCCGGCGGCTCCCCGGCATAGCGACGGCGCGCGCCCGCCAGGGTTTCCTGTTCCAGATAGCTCGTCGGCGTATGACCTTCAGGCACGATCTCGTCCGGATACTCGTAGCGCAGCGAGTCGAGTTCGAAATCGCACGCATCGAGAATCGCGCAGGTCTCCGCGATCTCGTCCGGTGCAAACAGTTTCGCAATCCGCCCGCGCGCACGCAGATGCTGCTCCGCATTCGGCGCGAGCGCATAGCCGCATTCCGACACCGGCATCCCGACGCGGATCGCCGTCATCACGTCCTGCAGCGGCTTGCATGAGCGCCGATGCATCGTCACGTCGCCGAGCGCGACGACAGGTACGCCGCGCCGCTCGCCTGCGTCCCGAATCTCGTCGCGCTGCGGGCCGTCCAGCGCGCGCTGCAACTGCACGAGCCCGAGCCGCGCACGCTCGCCGAAGGTCGCGCGAAACCATGCGACCTGCGCATCGAGTACCTCCGCACGCACCGGATACGCGGGCACGAGAATCGCGAAACAGTCGGGCATGCCGCGCAGATGAGCGAAAGCCTCCGGCGGCCTCGACAACATCCTCGACGTCAGCCGGTAGGTTCCCTTCGGCGCCTCCATCCGCCGCCATGAAATCAGCTCGGACAGGTTGCCGTAGCCCTCGCGGTTCTGCGCCAGCAACACGAGTCCGAACGCACCGGGGCCCGGATCGTGACCCGGGGCGACTTCATCCGGCGTGACGTCGAAATACGAACCGATGACGAGCGGCAGCCCTTGCGCTTTTGCCGCGACATGCATGCGCGGCGCGCCGGCGAGCGAGCATTCGTCGGTGATCGCGATCCCTCGATAGCCGAGTTCCACCGCGCGCTCGACCAGTTCCTCCGCATGCGACGCGCCATGCAGAAACGAGAAGTTCGAGCGGCAGAACAACTCCGCGTAATCGGGCAGCAAACCGAATTCCGCAACCATCGCCGCTCACCCGAACAGGCCGTGCAGGAACCAGTGCGGTTCGGCCTCGCTCCCCGCCCGCTCCCTGAACACCCAATAGCACGCGCCCTCTTCGTCCTGCGCGACGCAATAATCGCGCGCCACGTGCTGACCGTCGAACCACCCTGCCTCGATCCGTTCGGGTGACGACATCATTCTCAGCGGCGTATGAAATACCGGCCGTTCCCCGCGCATCAGCAGCGGCAGCGGCTCGGCCAGCAACCACGCGGGACGCGGCGGCGCAGCCGGCAGTCCGTCAGCCGGCTTGCCCGCCGGTGCATCGAGCGGCAGCCAGCGGTTCGCGGCCTCGGGCCGATAGTCGGCCACCGGCGCCGCGCGCAGCACGTTATCCGCGCCGAGCCGCGCGACCAGCAGTTCGAACAGCCGCGCGCGCGTCTCGCGCGTGCCGCCCGGCTCGGGGAAGAGATCGTCGGCCGGCGGTGCGACCGATTCGACGCGCGTGGCCTTCAGCCGCACCGCGATCACCGCGGCCGGCAACTCGACGCGTGCGAGCCGCTCGCCGAGCAGCCGCATGAAGTGCGTCTCGTCGCGCACGGGCGCGGCGAACGCGAGTTCGAGCGGCGTCGGCGGCACCGCCTGGCGGCCGCGCTCGTGCTCGAGATCGAGCGTCATCGCGGCCAGCGACAGCTGCCGCGCGGCCAGCCACCCGCAGAGCTGCACGACGAGCCGCCGCGCGGCGAACAGCACGGCTTCCGCGTATTCGACGCGCTCCGGCAATTCGAGCCGCACGTCGAACACGGGCGGCACCGCCATCCACGCGAGCGGCTCGACCGCATCGCCGTACGCACGATCGAGCGCGGCCAGCAGCGCGGGACCGCAGCGCCGCTGCAGCCCCGCGCGCGGCAGGCGGCGCAGATCGGCGAGCGTGCGGCAGCCGAGGCCGTCGAACCAGCCCGCATACGGGCGCGCGTCGGGCAGCAGCACGCACGGCAAGCGATCGAGCGTACGAACGAGCGAAGCCGGCCCGGCCACGCGGCGCCGGCTGCGCGCACGCGCCGACGTGCGCGCGAGCAGCCACGCGCCGCGCCCGGTCGGCGCGGCGGACAGGCGCGCCGCATAGCCGAGCGCCGCGAGCGTCGCGCGCACCTGGCGGCACAGCGACGGCAGGCCGCCGAACAGGCGCAGGCTCGGGCCGACGTCGACGATCAGCGTCGCTTCGTCGTCGAGCGCGACGCACGGCGAGAAGCGCAGCAACGCGAGCGCGACCGCGCGCAGCGCATCGGCCTCGCGGGCGGGATCGCGTTCGACGAGCCGCGTGTCGGGCGAAAGCGTCAGCACGCCGCCGCGCTTCATGCCCGCGCGCACGCCCTGCCGGCGCGCGGGCGGGTCGGCAATCAGCACGACACCCTGCTCGAGCACCGCGCAGCCTGCGTCGTTTGCGTCGTCCGCCGCGCCGTCAGACGGCGGCGGGGCGCACACGTCGAGCGGCAGGCGCGGCAGATGGATGCCGAGCAAGGCGCGCATAGCGGCTCTCCACGATGGGCGACGGCAAATCGAGCGCGAGCGGCTCGCCGCGCGCGGGCCCGCGACGCTTGACGATGTCGAGCGACACGCCGCCCGGCACCGGATGCAGCGCGACGCGCAGCACGGCCGGCGACGGCTGTTTGGCCGCCGACAGCGGGCGCAGCATCACGAACAGCGTGTCGCCGGTGCGCGCGGCCGCGAGATGCAGGCGGCGCAGCGCATCGGGCCGCGCGTCCTGCCAGAGCAGCAGCGCACCGCAGCAGCCGGTCCTGAGCGCCTGCTCGGCGGCCCACAACGCATCGGTACGGCTGCCGGCGCGCAGCCACAGCAGCGCGTCGGCCGGCACGCCGAGCGCGGCCAGCGCGGTCGCATGCGGCGACTGCGGCGGCGCGACGAGCGCGAGCGGCCGCCGCGCGCTGACGGTGCGCGCGAGCGCCGGCGCGAGCAGCCGCATCTCGCCGCAGCCCGGCTGGGCGGCCAGCAGTTCGACGAGCCCGCCGACCGGCCAGCCGCCGCCCGGCAGCTCGGCGGACAGCGACGCGAAACCCGTGTCGATCGTGCGCGCACCGCCGCGCGCGAGCTGCGAGCCGCGCCAGAGCGATGGATGAAGGGATTCGGGAGAAATGGAGGATGCGAGCATGACGCCACCCACAACTGTATGGATATACAGTATATGGCAATGCGCTCGCGTCGCACAGTACTGGTACGAAACCGGCCTTTTCGTCCGAGAAAAGCGCGGGAAAAGCCGGCGCCCCCGTCATGTGACGGCGCGCCGTCCCGGGCGCGGCTGGCTCGTGTCGGCGGAACGACCGCCGCCGCAATCCTCCGGCTCCGAAGCGACGCCGGCGCACCGCCCCGGCGCAACGCGTCAGCCGCTCTTGCCGCTTTACGTTATGCTGTCCGCCGACCCGATCCACACCATCGGAGGGCCTATGAAACGGGGGATCCGTGCGATCGCATGCGCGGCCGTCGCGCTGGCGCTGCCGGGTGCGGCATTCGCGCTGACCGACGGCTACGCGCAATACGACGACTGCATGCTGGGCGCGCTGCGCGAGAGTCGCAACGGCGTGGCCGCGCAGCTGATCCAGCGCTCGTGCGACGCGCTGTACCGCAACAACGCGATGCTGCTGCCGCGCGAGCGGCGCTTCCACGAGTGCGTCGTGCAGTCGCTGCCGGGCGTACGCGACAACTACGCGATCCAGCAGATCATGGCGATCTGCTCGCGGCGCGGCGAGATGTGAGGGGGTAGCGCGTGTCAGCCGACGCTGGACCTGCCGCGCCTCTAAAGGAGTCGGCACGATGCCGCCGCCCGGACACAGACAAATGCAAAGCGGTGAGCAGTCAGCTGTAGAGCCAGTGCCCAGCCTTGGCCGATGCAATCAACATTCGGACGTTCAGGTCCGGAACATGATGAACGACTCTTTTCTTGAACGGATTGATCAAGTCAAGAAATGAAGAATCCTCTTCGGGGTAATATTTTTTAATGTCGAATCTACTCATATCGACACCAAACTCCTCCGAATACTCCTTCATCATTTCTCCGACTTCAGCAGCATCAAAGCCCAGGTCAACATCCAGATCGGTATTTTCGGTTATATCCACATTCCTCGACAACATGGAGAAGCCAATCCTCTTCTTCACGAAGTCAACTACTTCATCCTCAATGTCTACCATAACCTGTCACCCTCCCTCGCGACCCTATTGTAATGATTAGCTGCCTTATGAGCGATAATACAAATGTCACTCGCGAGAATTCCCCAGCCTGCGACGGGTATCGTTCTCCCCACAAAAGTGCCGATGTTCCTCACCATCCTGACTTTCAGATCCTTCACCGGCCCGCCCACCAGGGTGGGCAACTTAAGACCAAACGGAAACTGCGCCTTCTGAAAAACCCTTCTCGAAAACTGGCTTGCACGCGAGGTCCCTTTTATTGCTCCGCCGGGTTTCACACGGGTCGATAAATTGTTTTTACCAAGCAGAATCATGCCAACCGACACCGCATCGTCGACACCCAACTGATTCATGGATTCGTCGACCATTATCCAGAAGAACAATTCCCCGGCAGTCAGATTATCCATTCCATAATAATAGTAAACGCCGCCCAACTTTTCGGCCGCCCCCATTCAATATCCTCGCGTGTAATTTCCAGAACTGTTTTTCAGTCTAACGAAGACATATGGCTACCGAGCGGACAAATTCCTGCCGATCTTCCGGCCGCTCTCTATGCAACGACGGTGGAATATCCCGCGAAACTTTTGTCATGCGGCTCGACGTGAGCAATGACGGGGCACAGCGGGATACCGGCTCGAGAAAAGGCATACCGGTTCCGCACTCGAGCAACGACGCACCGGCTCGATGGCAACGTAACAGACCGTTACCAGACGGCGCTTACCAGCGAGTACGCAGCAATTGCGTTGTGTGATCTTCCCTGCGCTGGCGAATCTCGGGCATGTTAAAGCCAGCGAGGCGGCGCCTGCGCAGCGTCAATAGAACATCCCTCACCGCACAAACAAAAAAGGCCTGCGCACATGCAGGCCTTCGTTCGGTCAATCGATCGCGTTCAGAACGACGCGACCATCGAGCCCTTGAACTGCTTCTTGATGAACTCCCGCACTTCCGCCGACTGGTACGCCTTGACCAGCTTCTTCACCCACGGCTGATCCTTGTCCTTCGCGCGCACGGCGATCAGGTTCGCATACGGGCTCGTCAGCGATTCGAGCGCGATCGCGTCCTTGGTCGGCTGCAGGTTCGCGGCGAGCGCGTAGTTCGTGTTGATCACGGCGGCGTCGACGTCCGACAGCACGCGCGGCAGTTGCGCGGCGTCGAGCTCGGAAATCTTCAGCTTCTTCGGGTTCTCGGCGATGTCGAGCACCGTCGCGTTGTTGCCGCCCGTGCCGGCGCCCGTCTTCAGCTTGATCACGCCTTGCGTCTGCAGCAGCAGCAGCGCGCGGTTCTCGTTCGACGGATCGTTCGGCACCGCGAGCTTCGCGCCTTGCGGCAGGTCCTTCAGCGCCTTGAACTTCTTCGAGTACACGCCGATCGGCGAGATGTAGGTCAGGCCCGCGCTGACGATCTTGTAGCCGCGCTGCTTCACCTGGCTGTCGAGGTAGGGCTGGTGCTGGAAGCTGTTCGCGTCGAGATCGCCCGAGTCGAGCGCCGCGTTCGGCTGCACGTAGTCGTTGAACTCGATGACCTTCACGTTCAGGCCTTCCTTCTCCTTCGCGACCTTCTGCACGACCTGCCAAACTTCCGCATCCGGGCCGGCCACCGTGCCGACCTTGATGACCTTGTCCTCGGCGTGCGCGCCCGCCGACAGCGTCAGCGCGGCACCGGTGGCCAGCACGGAAAATACCTTCAGGAGACTGCGACGCTTCATCTGTTTCTCGCTTTCTTGCTAACTGAAATGGGGCGCGATACGGGTATCCCCGGACTCGCAGGAAGGGGCAAATGGTGTCACAGGATCGGCCGGAAGTGAAATACATCCCGCTCATATGGGTATGCACCGCGGCGGTGCTGGTGGACGATGCGCGACGACGGCCGGCACGACAGGGAACGGCCGCTGTGCTAAAAAGACCGGCCGACCGGCACACCACGCGCCGGCGACAATTCCAGGGCCATCCATGTACGTCATCGACATCCACTACAACGCATCGCTCGAGCGCATCGACGATGCACTCGAACGCCACCGCGCGTATCTGCAGCCGCTGTTCGAGCGCGGCATCTTCATCGCGGCGGGGCCGAAGGTACCGCGCGAAGGCGGCGTGATCCTCGCTGCCCGCATCGACCGCGACGAACTGGACGCGATCCTCGAGACCGATCCGTTCGTGACCGAAGGGCTCGCGACGTATCGCGTGACGGAATTCCGGATCACGCGTGCCGCGCAAGGCTTCAACGTGCCGGCGCTGCCGTAACGCGCGCAAGCGCATCAGCGCACGAAGTTCATACGCAGCCGCCCCGCGAGGCGGCGCATGCAGATCGAGGGGAAGAAGGAGGAATGCGTGACGGCGCGTCGCGGCCGTCACGCGTAGCGCCAGGCGAGCGCCCGGGCGAACCTGCGGCGTACGCCGTTCAGTCGACCAGCAGCTTCAGGTCGTGGACCCACGGGCCGGGGCCCTGGCCGTCGCGCACGAACAGGCGCAGCTTGCCGTCGCGATCGAACACGTAGCTCGCGGCGGTGTGATCCATCGTGTAGCTGCCGGGCGTCTTGCCGGGCACCTTCGCGTAGTACACGCGAAAATCCTTTGTAACCTTCTTGAGCGCCGCCTCGTCGGCCGGCCGCAGCCCGATGAACGACGGATCGAACGCGGGCACGTACTGGCCGAGCAGCGCGGGCGTGTCACGCTCCGGATCGATGGTGACGAACAGCACCTGCACACGCTTCGCGGCATCGGGGCCGAGCTGCTTCAGCGCTTCGGACAGTTCGGCCATCGTCGTCGGGCATACGTCCGGGCAGTGCGTATAGCCGAAGAACACCACAACCGCCCGGCCCTTGAAGTCGCCGAGCGTACGCACCTTGCCCGCCGTATCCGGCAGCGAGAAATCGCTGCCGAACTGCGTGTTGCCGGTGATGTCGAGATTCTGGAATTTCGGCGCGTTGTCGCAGCCGGCGAGCAGCGTGGCTGCCGCGAATGCGCACGCGAGCATCCAGCCTTGGCGCGCGCGGCGCCCGAACCATGAATGGAGCATTACGTTCAAACCGTGCGGTTACACGCCGAGCAGCGGGCGCGCATAGTGATCGACGAGCAGCGCGGCGAACAGCAGCGACAGGTAGACGATCGAGTAACGGAAAGCCTTGCGGGCGAGTTCGTCCGAATAGTCGCGATGGATCTTCCACGCATACGCGAGGAACACCGCGCCGAGCAGCACCGCGCTCGTCAGGTAGACGGCGCCGCTCATCCCGGAGATGAACGGCATCAGCGTGACCGCGAACAGGATCACCGTGTACAGCAGGATGTGCAGCCGCGTGAACTTCTCGCCGTGCGTGACGGGCAGCATCGGCAGGCCCGCGTTTTCGTAGTCCTTGCGGCGATAGAGCGCCAGCACCCAGAAATGCGGCGGCGTCCACACGAAGATGATCAGCACGAGGATCCACGCGTCGCCGGGCACCGCGCCGGTGACCGCGGCCCAGCCGAGCGCCGGCGGCATCGCGCCCGATGCGCCGCCGATCACGATGTTCTGCGGCGTCATCGGCTTGAGCAGCAGCGTGTAGATCACCGCGTAGCCGACGAACGTCGCGATCGTCAGCCACATCGTCAGCGGGTTCGTGAAGGTATAGAGCGTCCATGCGCCGACGCTGCCCAGCACGGCCGAGAACAGCAGGATCTGCGGAGTCGTGATCTCGCCGCGCGCGGACGGACGCCACGCGGTACGGCGCATCATCGCGTCGATCTTCTGCTCGACGAGGCAGTTGATCGCGAACGCGGCGCCGGCCAGCAGCCAGATGCCGACCGTGCCGCCGATCAGCACATGCCACGGCACCATGCCCGGCGTCGCGAGAAACATGCCGATCACCGCGCAGAACACCGCGAGCTGCGTGACACGCGGCTTCGTCAGCGCCATGTACTGCGAGAACCGGCTACCGGGCGATTGGGAAAGGGTGCTTTGCATGGGGACGGTCACGCCGGGGCGGCGTCGCGCGCGGGCTGCACGACACGGCCGGGGCGGCTTGAAAGGATGCGAAAGTTTAACATGACGACGAGCAGCAGCAGGATCGCGGCACCGCCGTTGTGCGCGACGGCGACCGGCAGCGGCCACTGCAGCACGATGTTGGTCAGGCCCGTCAGGAACTGCAGCAGAACCACCAGCAGCACGCCGTTCGCGGGCCGGCGCAGCGACTCGAAGCGGCGCATCTTCAGCGCGAACGCGACCAGGTATGCGACGACGACGAACGCGAACGTGCGGTGGGTCCAGTGGATCGCGACCAGCGCGTCCTGCGTGATCGCGTCGCCGTCCTTCGTCATGCCGAGCGCGCGCCACAGATGGAAGCCCTGGCCGAAGTTCATCGGCGGCATCCACTGACCGTTGCAGGTCGGGAAGTCGGTACACGCGAGCACCGCGTAGTTGGTGCTCACCCAGCCGCCGAGCGCGATCTGCACGACCAGCAGCACCAGCGCCGCGAGCGCGGCCGCGCGGTAGCGGCCGGCCTCCGGGTCATGCGACGGCAGCGGCGTCTGCCGCGCCGCGAGCCAGCCGAGCGTGCCGAGCAGCATGAGGCCGAGCAGCAGGTGGGTCGTGACGATCACCGGCTGCAGCTTCATCGTGACCGTCCACGCGCCGAACACGCCCTGCACGATGATCAGCAGCAAGAGGCTCGTCGGCCACCACGGCGACACGTGCAGCGGGCGGCGGCGCAGCCGCGCGGACCAGGCGATCACGACCTGCGCGATGATCAGCACGCCGATTGCCATCGCGAAATAGCGGTGGATCATCTCGATCCACGCCTTCGTCATGCTGACGGGGCCGGTCGGCATTGCCTGGTGCGCGGCCGTGATCGCGGCGTGCGCGATGAACGGCGACGACGTGCCGTAGCAGCCGGGCCAGTCGGGGCAGCCGAGGCCCGAATCGGTCAGCCGCGTGAAGCCGCCGAACATCACCAGGTCGAGGGTCAGGAACGTGGTGATCCACACCAGCTTGCGGAACTTGTCGTCGTCGGCCTTCACCCACACGTACGACAGCGGCAGCAGCGCGATGCAGAGGCCGATCAGGCCGAGTTGCAGTAGATACAACATCGAATGGTTGCCTCGTCGTCTCGCCTTAGCCGATGCTCGACCACTTCAGCAGCTTGGTCACGTCCGACTTGATCTTGCTGGGATTCGGGTCCTTCGGGAAACGCATCATCAGGTTGCCGTTCGGATCGACCATGTAGAGGTGGTCGCTGTCCTTCGTGCCGGCGTCGGCCGGCAGCCATGCAGCCACCGCGGCCGGATCGGCGACCAGCCGGCGCGTGTCCGGATAGGCTTCCAGAACCTTCTGCGGAATCGCGCCCGCATCGCTGCGCAGCCACACCATCGTGATCCGGTGCCGCTCGCCCGCCTGCGTGACGCGGATCTGGCGCATGAAGTAGAGCTTTTGCGCGCATGCATCGTCGCACGCGCTGCGGTCGGTCATCACGAACAGCCACACGCCGCGCAGCGACGACAGCGGCACCGTCTTGCCGGTTTCGTCGGTGACCTGCAGGTCGGCCGGGATCGGCCGCTGCGGCTCGATCAGCGTGCCGTAGTTGGTCGAGCCACCCTTCGGCTTGATCACGTAATAGGTGAAGTACGACGCGATGATCGGCGCCGCGCACACGAGACCCAGCAGCACGAGCATCCAGCGGCCGCGCTTGCGGGCCGCGGGCGAGATCGGCGCGGCGGCCGGACCCTGACGGGAAGATTGCATGGACAAATCAGACCTCTCGAAACGAACCCGCGGCGCGCGTGCGCCGCGTCCTGCCATGGCGCTCACGCGCCGGCCGACTTCTTCGCCGCACGCCGCGCGGCGTACAGGCCAAAGCCGAGCGCGACCGCCGCCATAGCCCACCACTGAAACATGTAACCGTAATTGCGCTCGACGCCGGTCGTCGCCGCCGGCCAGTCGCGCACGAGCTTGTCGCCGTCGTCGCTCGTCTGCTGGATCACGAACGGCTGCAGCGGCAGCCCCGTTTCCTTCGCATACGCGGCGACGTCCAGGTTCTGCCGGATCTTCTGGTGCGCGGCCGAGCCGCCTTCGCCGAGTTCGAACGCGCGCGACGCGTCGGCGCGCGCGATGCCTTCGATCTCGATCTCGCCGCCGGGCGTCGGGAACGGCTCGATCGCCGTGCGATCGGCGATGTTGCGCGGCAGCCAGCCGCGGTTCACCAGCACGACGCCGCCGCCCGTGAGTTTAAACGGCATCACGACGTAAAAACCCGGCTGGTCGTTATACGGCCGATTGTCGAGGAACACCGCCTGCTCCGGCAGGAAGCGGCCCTTCGCCCGCACGCGGTGGAACTCGATCGACGCGAGCGGAATCGGCTGCGCACCGACGTCGACGGGCACCGCGTGCTCGTAACGCACGACGTTCGCCTGCAGCGCTTCCTTCTGGTGCGCGCGGTCGCGCTGCCAGAACCCGAGGCGAATCGTGACCGCGACGACGACGAGAATCAGCAGCGCAGGCAGCCAGCGGATCTTCATCGGGCCACCCGCGAGGCGCATTCGCGAAAGCGAAGTGCGATAATTATCCTCTTCCTTTCGAATTGCCGTCGTCCGGTTCGTGTCATGCACATCCTCGTTCCCATCGCCTTCGCCCTCATCGTCGCCAGCATGGGCTCGGCGCTCTACTTCATGATGCAAGACCGCGGCCATACGAAACGCATGGTGTGGTCGCTTGCCACCCGTGTCGGGCTGTCGATCTCGCTGTTCCTGTTCATCCTGTTCGCGAACTGGATGGGCTGGATCCATTCGACCGGCCTGCCGATCGGGCGTTGATGCCTTCACCGCGCCGGCCTCTGTAATCGCTGTGACATTTCGCCGCACAGCGGCGCTACCAAGCAAAAGCGCCGCCTGACTGAGTCGCGGCGGCGCCGGATTGGCGTTGAGCGCAAGCAGCCGGCCGCTGCCCCGTCCCCGCCAATGAAAACGGCCCGCGCATCGCTGCGCGGGCCGTTGTTGCATTTACAGCCAGTAGACGACGACGTACAGGCCGAGCCAGACGACGTCGACGAAGTGCCAGTACCACGCGGCGCCTTCGAATGCGAAGTGGTGATCAGGCTTGAAGTGGCCGCGGATCATCCGCACCAGCACCACCGCGAGCATCGTGCCGCCGAGGAACACGTGGAAGCCGTGGAAGCCCGTCAGCAGGAAGAACGTCGAGCCGTACACGCCCGAGTTCAGCGTCAGGTTCAGTTCGTTGTACGCGTGGTAGTACTCGAAGCCCTGCGTGAACAGGAAGCAGACGCCGAGCACGAGCGTCGCGGCCAGCCACGCGATCGCCTTGTTGCGATGATTGTCGCGCAGCGCGTGGTGCGACACCGTCAGCGTCGCGCCCGACGACAGCAGCAGCGCCGTGTTCAGCGTCGGGATCGGCCACGGGCCCATCGTCTTGAAGTGACCGGCGAGCGCGGCCGGGCCTTCGTTCGGCCACACGGCGGAGAAATCCGGCCAGATCAGCTTGTAGTCGAGGCTGCCGAGCTGGTGCAGCGCGATTTCGCGCGCGTAGAACAGCGCGCCGAAGAATGCGCCGAAGAACATGACTTCGGAGAAGATGAACCAGCTCATGCTCCAGCGGTACGACTTGTCGACGTTCTTGCCGTAATGACCGCCTTCCGACTCGGCGATCGAATCGCCGAACCAGTGGTACAGCGTGAAGAGCAACCACAGCAGGCCAAGCAGCGCCGTGTACGGAGCCCAGTCGTGACCGTTGATCCACAGCGCCACCGACGCGAGCATGACCAGCAGGCCGCAGGCCGCGCTGATCGGATGCTGCGACGGATGCGGCACGAAATAGTACGGGGTCTGGTTTTGACCGCTCATGCTTGATTCTCCACTTCAGTCCAATTTGTGTACCGGAAACCGCTCCGGCTTTATTTCTTGCACGGCACGACCGCCGCCGCTCTTTCCCGCACGCAGCGCCCGGGCGCTACGCACTGCATTCTTTCGTGGCCGCGAGCCTCAGCCCACGACCGCCCGCACGATCAGGATCAGCACGCCGATGAACACACCGGCCGCGATCAACGCGACGATCAGCACGTGCAGCGGATTGAGCTGCGTCGCGTCGGCCTCCAGGTCGCGCCGCTTGCGCACCCCGAAGAACGACCACAACACCGCTCGCAACGCCTGGCCGAACGACCCGCTCCGCTTGGTCTCTGTCACTGCCCCGTCTCCGTCGTCATGCGTCCGGCTTCGCGTCGCCCTGCGCCGCCGTCTTGCGCGGTGCCGGCGCCGGCGCGGCCGGCGTGTTCAGCTCGAAGAACGTGTACGACAGCGTGATCGTCTTCACGTCCTTCGGCAGCTTCGGATCGATCACGAACACCACCTGCATCTTGCGCGACTCGTTCGCAGCCAGCGTCTGCTGCGTGAAGCAAAAACACTCGATCTTCTTGAAGAACTCCGTCGCCTGCTTCGGCGCGTAGCTCGGAATCGCCTGCGCCACCACCGGCCGGCCCTGCCCGTTGGTCACGTCGTACACGATCGTCGTCAGCTCGCCCGGATGCACGTCGAGGCTGTTGCGCTCCGGCTTGAAACCGAGCGGGCCGCGCGCATTCGCATCGAACTCGACCGACACCGTGCGGCTCATGTCGACCTGCGAGTTCTTCACCTCGCGTTCACTGACATCGCGCTGCACCAGGTTGTTGATGCCGGTGATCTGGCAGATCGCGCGATACATCGGAATCAGCGCGAAGCCGAAGCCGAACATCAGTCCGGCCACGACGAAGAGCTTCACCAGCATCGAACGATTGAATGCGCGATCGACGGCGCCCTCTTCCGGCTTCGACATACGACGACTTCCTCGCTACTGCGTCAGTTACTGCATATCAGTGAGTGGACAGCCACCACTGCTTGATCACGACACCCACAAAAAAAACGGCGGCGATGACGAGCAGGATGAGGCCGAGCCGCTTGTTGCCCGCGCGAATCTGCTCGGGCGTTCGTCTTTGTTGTGGATTCCGGTTCATCTGAAACTTCGCTGAAACTTCGCTGAAACATCGATTCGGCGCCCGCCGCGCCTGCCTGCGCGGCAGGCAGCGGCGGAACGCCGGGTGAAACTTATTCGACGTGCGGCGGTTGCTCGAACGTGTGGAAGGGAGCCGGGCTCGGCACCGTCCACTCGAGGCCCGTCGCGCCATCCCACGGCTTGTCCGACGCCTTTTCCAGGTCGCCGCCGCCACGGTAGGCCGGCAGCGCGACCGCGAACAGGAAGTACACCTGCGCGAGGCCGAAGCCGAATGCGCCGATCGTCGCCACCTGGTTGAAGTCCGTGAACTGCGCCGGGTAGTCCGCATAACGACGCGGCATGCCCGCGAGACCGACGAAGTGCATCGGGAAGAACGTCAGGTTGAAGAAGATCATCGACGACCAGAAGTGGATCTTGCCGCGCGTCTCGTTGTACATCCAGCCCGTCCACTTCGGCGCCCAGTAGTACCAGCCCGAGAACAGCGCGAACAGGGAGCCTGCCACCAGCACGTAGTGGAAGTGCGCCACCACGAAGTAGGTGCCGTGGTACTGGATGTCGAGCGGCGCCATCGCCAGCATCAGGCCCGTCAGGCCGCCGAACGTGAACACGAACAGGAAGCCGATCGCGAACAGCATCGGGGTCTCGAACGTCATCGAGCCGCGCCACATCGTCGCGAGCCAGTTGAACACCTTCACGCCCGTCGGCACCGCGATCAGCATCGTCGCGTACATGAAGAACAGCTGACCGGTGACCGGCATGCCCGTCGCGAACATGTGGTGCGCCCAGACCATGAACGACAGGATCGCGATCGACGCCGTCGCATACACCATCGAGCTATAGCCGAACAGCGTCTTGCGTGCGAACGCCGGGATCACCTGCGACACGATCCCGAACGCCGGCAGAATCATGATGTACACCTCGGGGTGGCCGAAGAACCAGAAGATGTGCTGGTACATCACCGGGTCGCCGCCGCCTGCCGCGTTGAAGAACGACGTGCCGAAGTGGCGGTCGAACAGCACCATCGTGATCGCGCCTGCCAGAACCGGCATCACGGCGATCAGCAGGTACGCGGTGATCAGCCAGGTCCATGCGAACATCGGCATCTTCATCAGCGTCATGCCCGGTGCGCGCATGTTCAGGATCGTCACGACGATGTTGATCCCGCCCATGATCGACGACGCGCCCATGATGTGGACCGCGAAGATCGCGAAGTCCATGCCCGGGCCCATCTGCGTCGACAGCGGTGCGTACAGCGTCCAGCCGGCGGCCGTCGCGCCGCCCGGCGCGAAGAACGAACCGACCAGCAGCACGGCCGCGACCGGCAGCAGCCAGAAGCTGAAGTTGTTCATCCGCGCGAACGCCATGTCGGACGCGCCGATCTGCAGCGGAATCATCCAGTTCGCGAAGCCGACGAACGCCGGCATGATCGCGCCGAACACCATGATCAGGCCGTGCATCGTCGTGAGTTCGTTGAAGAACTCCGGACGCATGATCTGCAGGCCCGGCTCGAACAGCTCGGCACGGATGCCGAGTGCCATCACGCCGCCCGACAGGAACATGATGAACGAGAACAGCAGGTACAGCGTACCGATGTCCTTGTGGTTGGTGGCGAACAGCCAGCGCCGCCAGCCGTGCGGCATTTCGTGCGCGTGGTCGTCGTGCGCGTGGTCCGCGGCTACGTCGTGCCCGATGCTAGACATGAGAATCTCCTAATGCGAATACGTCGACTAACTCAGCGACACGTCAAGCCGCCGGCCCGATCTCGACCCGCCGGGCTTCCTTCGCGTCAGCCCCGCCCGTGATCGTTTCCGGCTTTTTGAGAATAATGTGGTCTTCCGCCACGCCTGCTGCCTTCAGCGCGTCGCGCACGGCCTGTGCACGATGCTTGGCCAGTTCGGCGTTCGCGTCGGCCGAGCCCGTCTTGTCGGTGAAACCCGACAGCGCGAGCTTCGCGTCCGGATGTGCCTTCGCATAGTCGGCCGCTGCGGCGATCGCCGCCTTCGCGTCGGCCGGCAGCACGCTCTTGCCCGTTTCGAAGTAGATCGTCGACACAGCCGCCGATGCCGACGCTGCCGCCGGTTGCTCGGCCGCACCCGACGCGGCTTGCGCCGGTGCCGAGGCCGCTTCGGCCGGCGCCGCGGCGCCCGCCACGTCTTCCGGCATCTTGCCGTTGCGCGCGTCGGTCACTTGCTTCGGCTGCAGCAGGTCGTTCTTGTGGTTGCCCCACGAGTTGCGCTCGTACGTGATGACCGATGCGATGTCGAGGTCCGACAGCGACGCCCACGACGGCATCGCACCCTTGCCGTGCAGCACGCGCTCGACGTGGCCGGCGATCGGGCCGTTCACGATCGGGCTGCCGTCCATCGCCGGGAAGGCGCCGAGGCCCTTGCCGTTCACCTGGTGGCAGGCCGCGCAGTTCGCCTTGTAGACTTCCTCGCCGTGCGCGACGAGTTCGGCCATCGTGTAAACCTTGTTCGGATCGACCGACGCGCTGGCCAGCTTGGCCTTCTGCGCGCTCACCCACTTCGCGTAGTCGTCGTCCGACAGCACCACGACCACGACCGGCATGAACGCGTGTTCCTTGCCGCACAGTTCGGTACAGAAGCCGCGGAACGTGCCGACCTTGTCGGCCTTGAACCACGTATCGCGCACGAAGCCGGGGATCGCATCCTGCTTCACGCCGAACGCCGGCACGTACCACGAGTGAACGACGTCGTTCGCGGTCGTGATGATGCGGATCTTCTTGTTGACCGGCACGACGAGCGGGTTGTCGACTTCCTGCAGGTAGGTCTCGGTGATCGGCTTCTTGCCCATCACTTCGTCACGCGGGGTGCTGAGCGTCGACAGGAAGCTGATGCCCTCGCCCGGACCCTTCACGTAGTCGTAGCCCCACTTCCACTGGTAGCCGGTGACCTTGATCGTGAGATCGGCGTTGGTCGTGTCCTTCATCGCGACGACGGCCTTCGTGGCCGGCAGCGCCATCAGCACGACGATGATGAACGGCACGATCGTCCAGATGATTTCGACGGTCGTGCTTTCATGGAAATTGGCGGCCTTGTGGCCTTTGGATTTGCGGTGCGCGAAGATCGAATAGAACATCACGCCGAACACGCCGACGAAGATCACCGTACACAGGATCAGCATCATCGTGTGGAGATCGTAGAGCTCCTCGGCGATCTTCGTGACAGGCGGCTGAAAGTTGATCTCGTTGACGCGGGGGCCGCCCGGGCTATCACCGACCGCCAGAGCCGCGCCGGCAAAGAGCAATCCGCTGCATGCCAGCACGCCCGTGAGGGCTCGCTTGATTGTTTTCATAGCATCCTTACCCAAAATTTCCATTCAAACCCTCCCCCGTCGCAAGGCGCCGGCCTGTTCCGGCCGGTGCCCGCGCCTCGTCAGCCGCAGCGCCTGAGCGACACGCGCAGTTCGTCGGCGAACTGCGCACGCTTGTGCTGCGCGAGATGCTGCCCGATTACGACGGTCTGCCCGCGCGATACCAGTCGAATCGGATCGCGTGGCGTCGCACCCGGCTCGACCCGCACCCAGCGCGGATTGAATTCGATCTGCGTGAGCCGCTCCGCATCCATCCGCTCGATCACGAGCCGGTGCGGAAACAGCCTGATGCGCTCGTAATCGACCGCATGACGGGCATGGATCGCAAACGCGACGCCGACCGCCAGCAATTCGATTCCCGTGAAGGGCATGACGAGCCAGGCCCCCCGCCACATCAGCACTGCCGCGATCACCAGCGAGAAGCCCGCGAGCGACGCGTAAAACAGCACGAACTGGCGCGGCGACACCGAACAGTTGCGTTTCATGAGCCAGTCTTCGAGGACCGGTTCATCGTTCGTCTCCGCCGACACCCTTGCTGCTTCCATCGCCGCCTCACGCGAATGGCATGCGATGCATGCCTGCATCGGACTCGTCGGCCCGTATTGCGGGGACCCCGGGACGACAAGCTGACGCATTATAGGCGGGTTCAATGGCATCCACAAGCAAGCGGCTATCGGCCCGCGAGCCAAGCGCCACAAGCTTCCCGGCCGTTTTTGGCGTCTATTCGACCCCGCTTTGCGCCGCTAATTTCAGACATAACAAAACCCCTCTTTACCGCTTTACCGATTCTTCGGACGCCCCTTGCCGATATCTTCGATGCGCACGATGCCGTGCCCCTCGGGGGTCGTGCGCGGCACGGCCTTCCATGCGTGGCCGTAGATCACCTCGAACGTCAGGGCAATCGTGCCGTCCGCGCGCCGGCGCGCTTCCAGCGCGTCGCCGAGCGCCGCGCGAAAGCGCCGCGCCGCATGCTGCGGCACCGCGCGGTCGAACGGATAGGCGCCCCAGCGGCGCACGTCGGCCAGCAGGGAATCGGGGGTCTTGTACGTGACGGTCAGCACTTCCTGGTCCATCACCGGAATCTCGAAGCCGCTCTCGACGAGCATGTCGCCGAGGTCGTGCATGTCGACGAAATCGACGACGCGCGCGGCCGGCGGCGCGATGGCGAGCGCCGCTTCGGCGTCCGCGCAGGCCGCGCGCAGCTCGCGCAGCGTGTCGGGGCCGAGCGTGCTGAACATCAGCAGGCCGTTCACGCGCAGCACGCGCTGCCATTCAGGGAACACCGTATCGGGACGCGAATGCCAGTGCAGCGCGAGATTCGACCAGATCAGGTCGAACGCGCCGGCCGCGAACGGCAGCACCGAGAAGTCGGCCTGCGCGACGCGCGGGCCGCGCTGGCCCAGCGCCCGGCCGAGCGACGCAGGCAGCCAGCGGCGCCAGCTCGCCTGCTCGACCTCGCGCTGGCCCGCCCGTGCGAGCATCGCGCCGGACAGGTCGACGCCGAACACCGGGGCTTCGGGAAAGCGCGCGCGCAGCGCCGGCAGGTCGTCGCCCGGGCCGCAGCCTGCGTCGAGCACGGCCGCGGGGCTCACCTTGATGTATTCGAGGCGCTCGTTCATCCGCTGCGCGATCTCGCGCGGCAGGAACGCGACCGCGTCGAACGTGGCGGCGCGGCGATCGAAGATCCGCCGCAGACGCCGGGCGTCATTGGCCGGACGGCCGGTTGAAGTCGAAGCTGGGGACATGTCGGGCACACTGGCGAAGAGCCCGAAGTATACTCGCTCGCCTCGCAGCCTTCATCGAGGCGGGGCCGCCAGGAGTGTTCGCGATGGATCGCAGTTCCGCCCCGCGCCCGATGCGCGTCGTTTTGTCGCAGGTTCGCGCGCTGGCCGTGCGCGTCGTCGCACTCGCCTTGCCGAATCGGTGCGCGCTGTGCGGCAATTTGTCACATCCGGTGATTTGCAGCGCCTGCGACGCCGCGTACTGGAACGAAGCGCGGCTGCGCTGCGACGTCTGCGCGGTGCCGCTGGGCGTCGGGCGGCCGCGGCCGCGCGCAGCCCGCGGCGGGCACGGCGGCGCCGGTTCCGCGTCCGCGTACCGGTGCGAAGCATGCCGCGCGACGCCGCCGCCGTTCGATGCGACGCTCGCGCTCGCCGATTACCGCGCCCCGCTCGACGGGCTCGCGCGCGGCCTGAAGTTTCATGCGCGGCTCGCGCTCGGCGCGGAATTCGCGGCCCGGCTCGCACAGCGGATCGACGACACGGACGCGCTGCGCGCCACCGGCGGCTTCGACGTGATCGCACCGGTGCCGTTGTCGCACGGTCGGCTCGTCGCGCGCGGCTACAACCAGGCGTGGGCGATCGCGCGGCCGCTCGCGCGCCGGCTCGGCGTGCGCGCCGACGCGGCGCTGCTGGCACGCGTGGCCGAAACCGCGCCGCAGTCGCGGCTCGACCGGCGCGCGCGGCGCGACAACGTGCGCGCGGCGTTCGCGGTGGCGGGCGACCTCACCGGCCGCCACGTGGCACTCGTCGACGACGTGATGACGTCCGGCGCGACGCTCGCGGCGGCCGCGCAGGCATTGAAGGCGGCGGGCGCCGCACGCGTGACGAATCTGGTTGCGCTGCGCACCGCCAGGGATTAATTAGATAGAGAGGCCGGCCGCCCGCGCGCGGCGCCGGCCGTCACGAACCGGCCGGCCGGGACGAGTGCACGTCGCTCCGTCCCGGCCGGCCCAGCCAGACCCAACCATGTTCAACGTCGTCCTCGTCGCCCCCGAAATTCCGCCGAACACCGGCAACGTGATCCGCCTGTGTGCCAATACCGGCGCGCGCCTGCATTTGATCGAGCCGCTCGGCTTTCCGCTCGACGACGCGAAGATGCGCCGCGCGGGCCTCGACTATCACGAGTACGCGGAAATGCGCGTGCATCGCGACTGGGACGCGTTCGTCGCGACCGAAGCACCCGATCCCGCGCGGATGTTCGCGTTCACGACCCGTGGCTCGGGCCGCTTCCATGACCATGCATTCGTGCCGGGCGACTGGTTCGTGTTCGGCTCGGAAACACGCGGCCTGCCGACCGAGGTGCTCGAACGCTTCGCGAACGAACAGCGCGTACGCCTGCCGATGCGGCCGGGCAACCGCAGCCTGAACCTGTCGAACACGGTGGCGGTGGTCGTGTTCGAGGCGTGGCGCCAGGCCGGCTTCGAAGGCGGCGCCTGACGCGCCCGCGGGCCACGCCGCGCGGCCGGATCCGCTCACGCGCTAGATACGCGCGAGCCGCGCGCGATACAGGTCGTAGATGTCGGATGAAAAGCACGCGAACACCACGCGTGCGAGGTTCGGCGCCTGCGGCAGCATTTCGGCGACCGTGCCGACCGCGATGTCGACGGCCTCCTCGGCCGGATAGCGGTACACGCCGCAGCTGATCGCCGGGAATGCGATCGAGGTCGCCGCAACCTCCTCGGCCAGCTCGATCGCACGCCGGTAGCATGCCGCGAGCAGCTCGGGCTCGCCGCGCCCGCCGCCGTGCCACACCGGGCCGACCGCGTGAATCACGTACCGGGCCGGCAGCCCGTGGCCGCGCGTGAGCTTCGCGTCGCCGGTCTCGCAGCCGCCGAGCGTGCGGCACTCGGCGAGCAGGCCCGGGCCGGCCGCGCGATGGATCGCGCCGTCGACCCCGCCGCCGCCGAGCAGTGAACCGTTCGCAGCATTGACGATCACGTCGACGTCGAGCGTCGTGATGTCGACGCGTTGCGCGTCGAGCGTGGTGGAACCGATCTGCAGCATGACACCCTCCCGAAACGCCGGAGACGGTTCAAGCGTAGTGCGCTTTGGCGCCGCCCGCTTTGCGCGAGCGGGCCCGGCCGCAAAAAATCGGTGTGATTCGTCGGCGTTATTCGGCGCGCGCGTCGCGCCGCAGCAGGCCGCTGACCGCATCGCGCGGTGCGACGCCGTCGAACAGCACACCGCACACGGCTTCGGTGATCGGCATTTCGATCGCCTGCGCGCGCGCGAGCGCGAGCACGGCCTGTGCGCAGCGCACGCCTTCGGCCACATGGCCGAGCGCGCCGAGGATGTCGTTCAGCGAGCGGCCGGCCGCCAGCTGCAGGCCGACCGTGCGATTGCGCGACAGGTCGCCCGTCGCGGTGAGGATCAGGTCGCCGAGGCCCGTGAGGCCCGTGAAGGTCTCCGCGCGGCCGCCGAGCGCGACGCCGAGCCGCGACATTTCGGCGAGACCGCGCGTGACCAGCGCGGCGCGCGCGTTCAGCCCGAGGCCGAGGCCGTCGGCGATGCCGGTCGCGATCGCCAGCACGTTCTTCACCGCGCCGCCGACCTCGACGCCGACCACGTCGTCACCCGTATAGATCCGCATCGCGCCGTGATGGAACGCGGCCAGCGTGCGCTCGCGGCATTCGGCGGACGTGCTCGCGACCGTCAGCGCGACGGGCAGCGCGAGCCCGACCTCGCGGGCGAAGCTCGGCCCCGACAGCACGCCGTTGCTGTGCTGCCCCGGCAGCTCGGCCGCGATCACCTGGTGCGGCAGCAGATGCGTGTCGGCCTCGAAGCCCTTGCAGACCCACACGACATGCGCGGGCACGCAGCCCGCGTCGCGCATCGCGCCGAACAGCGTGCGCAGCCCGGCCACGGGTGCTGCGATCACGCACAGTGCGTCGTCCGCGGCGCCGTGCGCGAGCGCCGCGCCGAGATCGGCGTCGTAGCGCAGCGCATCGGGCAGCGCGATGCCGTCCAGATAGCGGGAATTTTCGTGCCGGGCCTGCAGCCCGGCGATCAGCGCGGCGTCGCGCGCCCAGAGAAGCGTATCGTGCCGCGCGGCCAGATGGCCCGCGAGCGCGGTGCCCCAGGCACCGGCGCCGAGAACGGCTACTTTCATACCCAGCACCGGTCCGGAGTGAAACGTCAGTTCAGCGTCGTGCCGTTCGGCGCGCCTGCCGCACCGGCCTGCTGCTGCTGAAGCTGCGCGAGACGCTGCTCGTACAGCGCCTGGAAGTTGATTTCCGCCAGGTGGATCGGCGGGAAGCCCGCACGCGTGATCGCGTCGGCGATGTTCGAGCGCAGGTACGGGAACAGGATCGTCGGGCAGGCGATGCCGACGAGCGGGTCGAGCTGTTCGTCGGGAATGTTGCGAATGTCGAAAATGCCGGCCTGCTTCGCTTCGATCAGGAATGCGACCTTGTCCTTCACCTTCGCGGTGACGGTGCCCGACACGACGACTTCGAAGACGCTTTCCGCGAGACGTTCGGCCTTGACGTCGACTTCGACTTCAACCGACGGCATGTCCTGCTCGAGGAAGATCGCCGGCGAATTCGGCTGCTCGAGCGACATATCCTTCAGGTAGACGCGCTGGATGTTGAAGAACGGTTGGTTTTCGACGTCGGACATGGTGTTTCCCTAAAAGTGGTGACGCGGCGGCCCGGCTTCACGCCGGCCGCCTCGGTTGAATCCTGCGCGCTCATGCCGCGGCGCGGCCGGCGGCCATTCTGCCCTAATCAGGCCGCTTGCAGAAGCGGCACGAGCCCGCCTTCGCGGTCGAGCTTCGACAGATCGTCGTAGCCGCCGACGTGCGTGTCGCCTATGTAGATTTGCGGGACCGTGCGACGGCCGGTGCGCGTCATCATTTCCTCACGGCGGGCCGGATCGCGGTCGATCAGCACCTTTTCGATCTGCTCCACGCCGCGCAGCTTCAGCAGGCGCTCGGCCTGAATGCAATACGGACACACCTGCGTGCTGTACATCAAAACCTTGCTCACTTCGCCACTCCTTGTTTGACGACCGGCATCCCGGCCTGCTGCCAGGCGGCGACGCCGCCCTCGAGCACGTGTACCTCGGCATAGCCTGCCGCCTCGACCTCGCGCGCCGCCTTCTGCGACTGCTGGCCGTTCTGGCAGACGAGCAGCACGGGGGTGCTCTTGTTTTTCGCGACCTGCGCAATTTTCGCGCCGATCTCGCCGGCGGCGACCTGGCGCGCCGACGGCAGGTGGCCGGCGGCGAAGTCGGACGCGGTACGCAGGTCGATCACGACCGCGTTGCGGCGATTGATGAGCTGCGTCGCCTCCGCGGCCGACAGGCCGCCGCGGCCGCGGCGCAGGGCCGGCCATGCGAGCAGGCCGCCGGAAACCAGAAGGATCGCGATAAGGGCCAGGTTCGTGTAATTGGTAAAGAACGTCACGGAATGCCGCCGGAAAAAGAGAAATCGGATGAGGACAATCGCGCCATTATAAAATAACCGCCTTGCGCGATGGCGGACCCGGGCCGGGTACCGCGCGACGCGCCCCGCTTCCCTATCACTACCGACCGCAAGATCCATGTACAAACTCGTTCTCATCCGCCACGGCGAATCGACGTGGAACAAGGAAAACCGCTTCACCGGCTGGGTCGACGTCGACCTGACCGAACAGGGTCGCAACGAGGCCTACCAGGCCGGCGAATTGCTCAAGGAGGCCGGCTACACGTTCGACATCGCCTACACGTCGGTGCTCAAGCGCGCGATCCGCACGCTGTGGCACGTGCAGGACAAGATGGACCTGATGTACCTGCCGGTCGTCCACTCGTGGCGCCTGAACGAGCGCCACTACGGCGCGCTGTCGGGCCTGAACAAGGCGGAAACGGCCGCCAAGTTCGGCGACGAGCAGGTGCTCGTGTGGCGCCGCAGCTACGACACGCCGCCGCCGGCGCTCGAGCCGACCGACGCGCGCGCGCCGTTCGACGACCCGCGCTACGCGAAGGTGCCGCGCGAGCAGCTGCCGCTCACCGAATGCCTGAAGGACACGGTCGCGCGCGTGCTGCCGCTGTGGAACGAGTCGATCGCGCCGGCCGTCCGTGCGGGCAAGCAGGTGCTGATCGCCGCGCACGGCAACTCGCTGCGCGCGCTGATCAAGTACCTCGACGGCATCTCGGACAGCGACATCGTCGGCCTGAACATCCCGAACGGCGTGCCGCTCGTGTATGAACTCGACGAGACCCTGAAGCCGATCACGCACTACTACCTGGGCGACCAGGACGCGATCGCGAAGGCGCAGGCCGCCGTCGCGAAGCAGGGCAAGGCGGGCTGATACCCGTCGTGCCGGGCGGGCCGCCTCGCGCGCGGCCTGCCCGGCTGCTCCGGCGCGCGGGCGCGAACCTTCGCGGCCCCGGTGCTGTCGAACCCGCTTTCGAATCCGCTGCGCATCCGGCGCCCCCGCCGGGACCGGGCTCCCGGACCATTTCGCACCGGTCCACTGAGCAATCGGGCGAACAGTTATACTTGTCCGCTACATCCCCGCTACCGCCACGCGCTTCCCGACCGCACCAGACTCTCTATGCGAATGAAATTGAAGAACATCGGCCTGATTGCCGCGGGCCTCGCCACGGGCGTATTCGCCACGCTGCAGGTTTCGGCATCGGCCGAGCAGACCGCCACGGCACCGCTTCCCCTCGACCAGCTCCGCCTGTTCGCGGAAGTGTTCGGCCAGATCAAGCGCGAGTACGTCGAGCCGGTCGACGACAAGAAGCTGCTGACGGCGGCGATCAAGGGCATGGTGTCGAGCCTCGACCCGCACTCGTCGTTCCTCGACAAGACCGACTACGACGAGCTGCAGGAGCAGACCAAGGGCCGCTTCGCGGGTCTCGGCATCGAGATCTCGCAGGAAGACGGCCTCGTCAAGGTGATCTCGCCGATCGAAGATACGCCCGCGTTCCGCGCCGGCATCCGTCCGGGCGACCTGATCACGCGCATCAACGACAAGCCGGTGCGCGGCATGACGCTCGACAAGGCCGTCAAGCAGATGCGCGGCGAGCCGGGCACCAAGGTCACGCTGACGATCTTCCGCAAGAGCGACGACCGCACGTTCCCGATCACGGTCACGCGCGCGATCATCAGGGTCCAGAGCGTGAAGATGAAGCTGCTCGACCCGGGCTACGCGTATATCCGGATCACGAGCTTCCAGGAGCGCACGACGCCCGATCTCGCCGCGAAGCTGCAGGACATCGCGCGCCAGCAGCCGAACCTGAAGGGCCTGATCGTCGACCTGCGCAACAACGGCGGCGGCCTGCTGCAGAGCGCGGTCGGCGTCGCCGGCGCGTTCCTGCCGCCCGACTCCGTCGTCGTGTCGACCAACGGCCAGATCCCGGATTCGAAGCAGGTCTACCGCGACACCTACGACAACTACCGCCTGCCGTCCTTCGACGGCGATCCGCTGAAGAGCCTGCCGCCGATCTTCAAGACCGTGCCGATGGTCGTGCTGACGAACGCTTACTCGGCGTCCGCGTCGGAGATCGTCGCCGGCGCGCTGCAGGATTCGAAGCGCGCGCAGATCATGGGCAAGACGACGTTCGGCAAGGGCTCGGTGCAGACGGTCCGTCCGATGACGGCCGACACCGCGCTGCGCCTGACGACCGCCTACTACTACACGCCGAGCGGCCGTTCGATCCAGAACAAGGGCATCACGCCCGACGTGCCGGTCGATCAGTATGCGGACGGCGATCCGGACGACGTGCTCGTGACGCGCGAGGTCGACTACACGAACCACCTCGCGAACACGCAGGATCCGAACGAGAAGAAGGAACAGGAAGAGCGCGAGCAGCGCCGGATGGATCAGCTGCGCGTCCTCGAGGAGCAGAACGACAAGAAGACGCCGGAGCAACGCCAGAAGGACCGCGATCGCAAGCCGATCGAGTTCGGCAGCGCCGACGACTTCATGATGCAGCAGGCGCTCAACAAGCTCGAGGGCAAGGCGGTGCAGGAATCGAAGTCGCTGCTCGCCGAGAGCACGACGAAGAGCCCTGCGACCAAGGCCGCGTCCCCCGCGAAGGCGTCGGGCACGAAGGCCGCCGCACCGAAGCCCGCGTCGGCGCCGCAGTAAGCGCCGGCCGGCATCCGACGGGCCATCGCGGGAAGACCGCGATGGCCCGTTTTTCATGTGCGCCTAGAATACGCAGATGGACGCAGAGGCGTCCGCGCCGCCGCCGGCGGCATGCCTCACCCGACCTCTCCCATGAACGACGATCAACTCCTCCGCTACTCCCGCCACATCCTCGTCGACGAAATCGGCATCGAGGCGCAGCAGCGCTTCCTCGACGCGCATGCGATCGTCGTCGGTGCCGGCGGTCTCGGCTCGCCGGCCGCGATGTATCTCGCGGCGTCCGGGGTCGGCACGATCACGCTCGTCGACGCCGACACGGTCGACCTCACGAACCTGCAGCGACAGATCCTGCACGTGACGGCCTCGGTCGGCCGCAGCAAGGTCGAATCGGGGCGCGACGCGCTCGCGCAGCTGAACCCGGAAGTGACCGTGCATGCGGTCGCGGCGCGCGTCGACGATGCATGGCTCGACGCGCACGTGCCGCAGGCGACCGTCGTGCTCGACTGCACCGACAACTTCGCGACGCGGCATGCGATCAACCGCGCGTGCGTCGCGCACGGCGTGCCGCTCGTGTCGGGCGCCGCGCTGCGCTTCGACGGCCAGATCAGCACCTTCGACTTCCGCGACCCGGCCGCGCCCTGTTACGCGTGCGTGTTTCCGGAGGACCAGCCGTTCGAGGAAGTCGCGTGCGCGACGATGGGCGTGTTCGCGCCGACGGTCGGGATCATCGGCGCGATGCAGGCCGCCGAAGCGCTGCGCGTGATCGGCGCGATCGGCACGACGCTCAACGGGCGGCTGATGATGCTCGATTCGCTGCGGATGGAATGGACGACGATGAAGATCGCGCGCCAGGCCGACTGCCCCGTGTGCCAGGGCCGGCACTGACGCGCGCGGGATGCATGAACGCATGCGCCGGGCGGCGCATGCGCGACGTTTCGCTACCTTCGCGACGCGCGCGACGGTTTCGCCGCGCAGTCCGCGCCGCCTAGGCGGCCGCGTCCGCGCGCGGTTCCGCGACCGACAGGCGCTTGAGCGCCGCCTGCACTTCCTCCGGCTCGAACGCGGCCAGCACGTCGGCCGTCGGCTTCTCGAGCGCCTTCAGGTGCGCGCGCAGGATCTCCTGCTTCACGACCAGCAACTGGCTCGGGTGCATCGAGAACTCGGTGAGCCCCATCCCGAGCAGCAGGCGCGTGAGCGCCGGATCGCCCGCCATCTCCCCGCACACCGACACCGACACGCCTGCACGCTTCGCTTCGCGCAGCGTATAGGCGATCAGGTGCAGCACCGCCGGATGCAGCGGGTCGTACAGGTGGGCGACCGCGTTGTCCGCGCGGTCGATCGCGAGCGTGTACTGGATCAGGTCGTTCGTGCCGATCGACAGGAAATCGAAGCGCTTCAGGAACAGCGGCAGCGCGATCGCCGCGGCCGGGATCTCGATCATCGCGCCGACGCGCACGTTCGGATCGTATGCGAGCCCCGCGTCGTCGAGCTGGCGCTTCGCCTCGCGGATCAGGTCGAGCGTCTGGTCGATCTCCTGCGCGTGCGCGAGCATCGGGATCAGTATCTTCACCTGCCCGAACGCGGACGCGCGCAGGATCGCGCGCAGCTGCGTGAGGAACATCTGCGGCTCGGACAGGCTCCAGCGGATCGCACGCAGGCCGAGCGCCGGGTTCGGCGCCGTCTCGTAGCCTTCGTCGAGCGCCTCGAGCGGCTTGTCCGCGCCGACGTCGATCGTGCGGATCGTCACCGGCATGCCCTTCATCCACTCGACCGCGCGCTTGTACGCGGCGAACTGCTCCTCCTCCTCGGGCATCTCCTTCTGATGCATGAACAGGAACTCGGAGCGGAACAGCCCGACGCCGACCGCGCCGGCCTCGACCGCCGCCTTCGCGTCGTCGGGCAGCTCGATGTTCGCGTAGAGGTCGATCTTCGTGCCGCACAGGGTTTGCGTCGGCGAGAACTTCAGGCGCTGCAGCTTGCGCTGTTCGAGCAGCTTCTCGGACTGGCGGTACGAATATTCCTCGAGGACGATCGGCGCGGGATCGACGATCACGATCCCCTGGTCGCCGTCGACGATGATCAGGTCGTCCTGGCGGATCAGCGAACTCGCATGCTGGACGCCGACCGCGGCCGGAATGCCGAGGCTGCGCGCGACGATCGCCGTGTGCGACGTGCGGCCGCCGAGGTCGGTGACGAACGCCTGGAACGACTGCGTCTTGAACTGCATCATGTCGGCCGGCGCGATGTCGTGCGCGACGACGATCATCTCGTTCGTACCGTTCTTGGCCGCGCGATCGAGCGCCTGCGACGCCGACGGCGCACCGGCGAGCGCCTTCAGCACGCGCTCGACCACCTGCTCGATGTCGGCCTTGCGCTCGCGCAGGTATTCATCCTCGATATCGTCGAAGTGGCGCGTGAGCAGCTCGAGCTGCTCCGTCAGCGCCCATTCGACGTTGTAGCGTCGCGTGCGGACCAGGTCGATGGTTTCCTGCACGAGCATCGCATCGCTCAGGATCATCGCGTGGACGTCGATGAACGCACCCACTTCGGTCGGGGTGTCGTCGGTCAGGTCGGCGCGCAGCGCCTCGAGTTCGCGATGCACGACCTCGCGCGCCGTGCTGAAACGCTCGACCTCGGCGTCGATCTGGTTCGCCTCGACCAGGTAATGGGCGACGTCGAGCGCCGCCGGCGCGATCAGATACGCTCGCCCGATCGCGATACCACGTGAGACGGGAATGCCATGCAGCGTGAAGGACACGCGCACCTCCTCTGTACATGTAAAGCCGCGGCACACTGCTGCGATGCGCTTATGACCCCGGTTAGCGATTATAAATTCCGCACCTCCGTGCTGGCTGCATGCAGCGCAGCATTGCGATTTCCGCATCAATGCTACGGACAAAAAAAATGCCGCGACATACGCGGCATTCTGCTTCGAAACGGCAACGATCGCGGGGCAGGCCCCGGATCACTGACCTTCGCCGAACTTGTCCGCGATCAGCTTGAGCAACGCGTCCATCGCCTCGCGCTCGTCCGGACCTTCGGTCTCGATCGTCACGCTGCTGCCGATGCCCGCCGCGAGCATCATCACGCCCATGATGCTTTTCGCGTTGATCTTGCGTCCGTTGCGCGTCATCCAGACTTCCGACTGGAAGTTGCCGGCCAGTTGCGTAAGCTTGGCCGATGCGCGCGCATGGAGCCCCAATTTGTTGACGATGGTGGTTTCTTGTTGAAGCATGGTTCTCGGTCGGGTCGGTCGAGGCCGCCGGCGACGTGCGTCGGCGGGTCGGTCTAAAACGGAAAACGGGACGGTCAGTGCGATTCGGTGCGCGGTTGCGGCTCGGGCGGAATCGGCGCGCACTGGCCGCAGCCGGTTTCCGAAGGCGGCGGCGGCGTGCCGGCAGACACCTCGTGGACGCCCTTCGCGCCGCCGGACAGCGCCTTGTCGACGAGCTTGTCGAGCGGCACGGTACGGTAGCAGACGGCGCGCACCAGCATCGGCAGGTTCACGCCCGCCAGCACGCGCACGTTGTCGAGCTTCGCGAGCTGGCCCGCGATGTTCGCGGGCGTCGCGCCGTACATGTCGGTCAGCACGACGACGCCGTTCTCTTCCCTGAGCCGCGCGAGCTCCGCGTGTGCGAACGCCATCACCTGGGTCGGGTCGCTGTCCGCCAGCACGTCGATGCAGCCGATGCGCGCGGGCACGCCGCCGTAGATGTGCGCGATGCAGTCCCGCAGCGCGGTGGCGAGCGGCGCGTGCGCGATGATCAGAATCCCGGCCATGTCAGACTGCCCCCGGCCGCCCTTGGCGGGCCGACGCCCCGCAGCGGGGCAACGAGCATAGCGAGTATGGGAAACGTTTCATGTTCAGCCTTGCAACGGTTTCGGCCCGACCGCCGGGCCTTCGGCGCGCTGGTCGCGGCACCGGGCAAGCGGGCATTGTAGCAGGCCGGTCGAACCGCTCCGGCGACGGGGGGCCTGCGCGGCCGCCGCCGGGCTTGCGCGGAAAGCGGGCTACGCGGCCGCCCGCTCCAGCGCGTCGATGAACATCGCGGCGACGTCGAAACCCGTCTGCTCCATGATTTCGCGGAAGCACGTCGGGCTCGTCACGTTCACCTCGGTCAGCCAGTCGCCGATCGCGTCGAGCCCGACCAGCAGCAGCCCGCGCGCGGCGAGCACCGGCCCGAGCGTCGCGGCGATCTCGCGGTCGCGCGGCGTCAGCGGCTGCGCGACGCCGAGCCCGCCCGCGGCGAGATTGCCGCGCACCTCGCTGCCCTGCGGAATCCGCGCGAGCGAATACGGCACCGGCTCGCCGGCGATCAGCAGAATGCGCTTGTCGCCCGCCTTGATCTCGGGAATGAACTTCTGGATCATCAGCGAGCGCGTGCCGTCGTGGCCGAGCATCTCGATGATCGCGCCGAGATTCATCCCGTCGGCCTTCACGCGGAACACGCCCATCCCGCCCATGCCGTCGAGCGGCTTCACGATCACGTCGCCATGCTCGGCATGGAACGCTCGCAGGCGCGCGGCGTCGCGCGTGACGAGCGTCGGCGCGACGAACTGCGGAAACTCGCCGATCGCGAGCTTCTCCGAGTGATCGCGGATCGACTGGGGCTTGTTGAACACGCGCGCGCCCGCCCGTTCGGCAAGCTCGAGCATCCAGGTGGCCGTCACGTATTCCATGTCGAACGGCGGATCCTTGCGCATCAGCACCGCGCCGAACGACGTCAGCTGACGCGATTCGTGCGCGGCCGCCTCGAACCACGGCTGGCGATGCAGGTCGGCCGTGTCGCCGACGATCGTCACGCGCTGCACGTCAGCCTCGACGCCCGAGCCCGTCCATGCGAGCTGGTGCGGCTGGCACGCGTACACCGCATGCCCGCGCCGCGCGGCCTCCGCCATCATCGCGTAGGTCGAATCCTTGTAGATCTTGAAGCGCTCGAGCGGGTCGGCGATAAAGAGAATGTCCATGCGGGTCCTGTACGTAGCGAAGCCGTTACACCTGGATGGCTTCGGGATCGGTCTTTTCCAGTTCGATCGACGACGCGATCAGCGACAGGCGCGCGACGACGCCGTACATGTAGAAACGGTTCGGCGGCGCGGCGCCCGGCTTCGCGCCGGCATCCGGCAGCGCGGTGTGCTCGAAGCCGAGCGGCACGTAGTGCATGCCGGGCGCGTTCAGGTTCTGGTCGCGCTCGCGGCCGCCGTGCGTGCGGTAGAAACCGCCGACCACGTAGCGGTCGATCATGTACACGACCGGCTCGGCCACTTCGTCGCCGACGCGCTCGAACGTGTACACGCCTTCCTGGACGATCACGTCGCGCACCGCGAGGCCGGCCTTCGACTCGGCCATCTGCGCGCGCTCGGCCTTCGACATGCGGCCGATCTCGGCCGCGTCGTGCACGGTCATCACGCCGCGCCCGGCGGTGCCCGCGTCGGCCTTCACGACGACGTACGGCTTTTCGCTGATGCCGTATTCGCGATACTTGCGCGCGATCTTCTTCAGCACGCCGTCGATCGCGTCGGCGAGCGCCTGCTCGCCTTCATGCGCCTGCCAGTCGACGCCTTCGACGTGCGCGAAATACGGATTCACCATCCACGGATCGACGCCGACCATCTTCGCGAACTTCTTCGCGACGTCGTCGTAGCACGAGAAGTGCGTCGACTTGCGGCGCACGGCCCAGCCCGCGTGCAACGGCGGCAGCAGGTACTGCTCGTGCAGGTTCTCCAGCACGGCGGGAATCCCGGCCGACAGGTCGTTGTTCAGCAGGATCGAGCACGGATCGAAATTCTTCAGGCCGAGGCGGCGCTGCGAACGCTCGAGCGGTTCGAGCACGATCTTCTGGCCGTCGGCCAGCGTGATCGGCGTCATGTCGGTGATGCTCGGGTCGAGCGAGCCGAAGCGCACGTTCAGGCCGGCCTGGCGCATGATCGTCGCGAGCCGCGCGACGTTTTCCAGGTAGAACGCGTTGCGGGTCGGCAGCTCCGGAATCACGAGCAGATTCTTCGCGTCCGGGCAGATCTTCTCGATCGCGGCCATCGCGGCCTGGACGGCGAGCGGCAGCACTTCGGACGGCAGATTATTGAACGCGCCGGGGAACAGGTTCGCGTCGACGGGCGCCAGCTTGAAACCGGCGTTGCGCAGGTCCACCGAACAATAGAACGGCGGGGTGTGTTCCTGCCATTCGAGCCTGAACCAGCGTTCGATCGCAGGCGTCGCGTCGAGGATCTTCTGCTCGAGCTCGAGCAGCGGACCGTTCAACGCGGTAACGAGGTGGGGAACCATGAATCACTCGCGAGCGGGAGAATGAAGATTGTAGAGCAATTGCCTTGCCCATTTGGGGATTGTTCCCGGCTTCACAAGGATATGGAGGAAGTTTTCGGCTATTGACCCGATAGCCTGAAGGGTTATGCGCTACGGCAGCACGCGGCAGGAGAAAAAAAGCCCGCCGGGTGGCGGGCCGAAGTCGCTGCGCTCATTCGTGGCGGGCGCCGTCTGCGCGGCGGCCCGCCGTCATCCTTGTGACTTATTCGACATGTTCGCCGTGCAGGATCACGTCGAGGCCCTCGCGCTCTTCCTCTTCGGACACGCGCAGGCCAATCGTCAGGTCGATCAGCTTCAGCAGCACGAAGCTCAGCACGCCGCTGTAGACCAGCGTGATCAGCACGCCCTTCGCCTGCAGCAGCAGGCTGCCGTCGGCGCCGCCGATGTCCTTGACCGCGAACACGCCCGTCAGCAGCGCGCCGAGAATCCCGCCAATGCCGTGCACGCCGAACGCGTCGAGCGAATCGTCGTAGCCGAGCTTCGACTTGAGCCACGTGGCCGACCAGAAGCAGATCACGCCCGCCGCGATGCCGATCACGAGCGCACCGGCGACGCCGACGAAGCCGGCAGCCGGCGTGATCGCCACGAGACCCGCGACCGCGCCCGACACGATGCCGAGCACCGACGGCTTGCCCTTCGCGACCCATTCCGCAAACATCCAGCCGAGCGCCGCGCAGGCGGTCGCCACTTGCGTGGTCAGCATCGCGAAGCCGGCACGGCCGTCGGCCGCGACCGCGGAGCCCGCGTTGAAGCCGAACCAGCCGACCCACAGCATCGAGCCGCCGATCATCGTCAGCACCAGGTTGTGCGGCGCCATCGATTCGCGGCCGTAGCCGACGCGCTTGCCGAGCACGAGGCACGACACGAGGCCCGCGATACCGGCGTTGATGTGCACCACCGTGCCGCCCGCGAAGTCGAGCACGCCGTCGGCCGACAGCCAGCCGGTCGGCTCCCACACCATGTGCGCGATCGGCACATAGACGATCAGCGACCAGAGCGTCATGAACACGAGCATCGCCGAGAACTTCATGCGATCGGCGAACGCGCCGCAGATCAGCGCCGGCGTGATGATCGCGAACGTCATCTGGTAGACGAAGTAGACCGATTCCGGAATCGTCGTCGCGAGATGGCTGACGGTCAGCGTGGTCGCCTTGTCGCCCTTGATGTAGTTCATGCCGTGCAGGAACACGCGCGACAGGCCGCCGATGAAGCCGTTGCCCGGCGTGAACGCGAGGCTGTAGCCCACCACCGTCCACAGCACCGTGATCGCGGCGGTGATCGCGAAGCTCTGCATCACGGTCGCGAGCACGTTCTTCTTGCGGACCATGCCCGCGTAGAACAGTGCGAGGCCGGGGATCGTCATGAACAGCACGAGCGCGGTGGACGTCAGCATCCACGCGGTGTCGCCGGCACTGATCTTCGACGAATCGACGGAGAACGGCTCGGTCGGCGCGGCGGGTGCGGCCGGCGCGGACGCGGCGGCGGCGGCCGATGCGTCGGAGGCGGCGCCCGAAGCGGGTGCGGCGGCAGCGGCAGGTGCCGATGCGTCGGTGGCGGCCGGCGCCGAAGCGGCGGGAGCCGCGGCTGCCGATGCATCGGACGCCGTGGCGGCGGGCGCGGACGCTGCCGCGGCGGAGGCCGCGTCGTCGGCGAGCGCGGGACCGACGCCAGCCGCGATCAGCGAGCCAGCCATCAGCAGGGACATCAGAAGTTTGCGCATCTCGGGTTTCCTCTTGTCGCTTGTCTTGGTCTGTTACAGCGCGTCTGCGCCGGTCTCCCCGGTCCGGATCCGGATCACTTGCTCGATCGGCGTGACGAAGATCTTTCCGTCGCCGATCTTGCCGGTGCGGGCTGCACGCTCGATCGCCTCGACCGCCTGGTCGACGAGATCGTCGGACACGGCCGCCTCGATCTTCATCTTCGGCAGGAAATCGACCACGTATTCGGCGCCCCGGTACAGCTCGGTGTGCCCCTTCTGGCGCCCGAACCCTTTCACCTCAGTGACCGTGATGCCCGAGACGCCGAGCGCGGAGAGCGCTTCGCGCGTCTCATCGAGCTTGAACGGCTTGATGATTGCGGTAATCAGTTTCATGGAGTCCTCTCGCAGGTTGATCCCGTCGAATTGGTTGGAATGGTGTGACCGTCTCTCCTCAGCAACTCGCATGCCATGTTCGCGCGAGCACCGCCTCGAATGGCTCCGAAACGGGGTTGCATCGGGTGCTGAAAGGTACGGAAAGATGCGGAAGCCCGGCCGAATGGCCAACGTGGCCCAGGTTTGCTGGCGCGCCGAAAGGATCATTGCTAGAGTGCACGCACGTCCCGGATCTCCGGGCCATTCACCCATGCGGGCGCCATGCCCGGAATTCGCGCCACGCGCGCACCATTTCCGGTCATGCGTGCATCATGGGCACGTACGCAACTGAAGATGCACACTTTTTGTGCAAGGAAGGAAATCTCATGAAGCAACCCAGCGATGTTTTCAACGACCTGCAGTCGCGCGTCAGCGACCTGCTGAAAAACTCGCCGGCCAAGGATGTCGAGCGCAACGTGAAGGCCATGCTGTCGCAAGGCTTCTCGAAGCTCGATCTCGTCACGCGCGAGGAGTTCGACACGCAGGCACAGGTGCTCGCCCGCACCCGCGTGCGTCTCGAGGAACTCGAGAAGCGCGTCGCGGAACTCGAGCAGAAGCTCGCAGCGTCCCAGGCCTGACGCCCAACCCGACCGACAGGTCCGGGCGCGGGCCGCCTCGTGCGGCCCGCGCCTGACATCCGAAGTCGGCCGGTCAGCCGTTCCGTCGTTCCTCGCAATTCCCCGCTCTTCGCTGTTCCTCGCTCTTCGCTGTTTGTAGCGCTTCGCTGTTCGTCGTTCCTCGTTCTTTTCCGCGCCACGCCGGCAAGCGCGCACCGATTCCTCCGATTCCCGAGGCATGCGGCCCGAATGGCCGTTGCCCGTCCGATTCATTTAAAGGAGCCTCGCCATGTCGCTCGCCGTGGTGCGCAGTCGCGCGCCGGCGGCCGGCCGCGCGCCGGACGTCACCGTCGAAGTCCATCTTGCCAACGGATTGCCGTCGTTCTCGATCGTCGGCCTGCCCGATCTCGAAGTCCGCGAAAGCCGCGAGCGCGTGCGCGCCGCGCTGCAGAACTGCGGATTCGACTTCCCCGTCAGGCGCATCACCGTCAATCTCGCGCCGGCCGACCTGCCGAAGGAGTCCGGCCGCTTCGACCTGCCGATCGCGCTCGGCATCCTCGCCGCGAACGGCCAGCTCCCGGCCGACGCGCTGGCCGGCCGCGAATTCGCGGGCGAACTGTCGCTGACCGGCGCGCTGCGGCCGATGCGGGGCGCGTTCGCGATGGCGTGCGGCGCGGCACGGGACTGGCGCGCCGCGGCGACTGGAGCGGGCTTCGGGTCCTGCGCCACGGAGACCGGATCCGGCTTCGGGCCCGCCGCCGCGGGGACCGGCGCGGGCTTCGGGTCTCGCGCCGCGGCCGTCGCGCCGTGCGGGCCGGCGGCCGCAGCCCGTCCGCCCGAGCTGTACCTGCCGCTCGACAGCGCGGCCGAGGCCGCGCTGGTGCCGGGTGTCACCGTGTTCGGCGCGCCCGACCTGCCCGCGCTGTGCGCGCATCTGGCCGG
Source organism: Burkholderia sp. Bp9090 (assembly GCF_003857985.1). Classification (NCBI taxonomy): domain Bacteria; kingdom Pseudomonadati; phylum Pseudomonadota; class Betaproteobacteria; order Burkholderiales; family Burkholderiaceae; genus Burkholderia; species Burkholderia sp. Bp9090. The sequence continues at coordinate 53,371 of NZ_QTPV01000023.1, read as the reverse complement.
TGCGCCGGATGCCCGGCTCGCGCCGGTCGAGGCGCCCGGCCTCGACGGCGTGCCGGCGCCGGCCGCCCCCGATCTCGCGGACGTCGTCGGCCAGCGCGGCGCCCGGCGCGCGCTCGAAGTCGCCGCCGCGGGCGGGCACCACATGCTGATGATCGGGCCGCCCGGCGCCGGCAAGTCGATGCTCGCCGCGCGCCTGCCCGGCCTCCTGCCGCCGCTGACCGACGACGAGGCGCTGGCGTCGGCCGCGCTCCTTTCCGCGAGCCGCATCGGCTTCTCGCCCGCGCACTGGCGGCGGCGCCCGTTCCGCGCGCCGCACCACTCGTCGAGCGCTGCCGCGCTGGTCGGCGGCCGCAACCCGCCGCAGCCGGGCGAGATCACGCTCGCGCACCTCGGCGTACTGTTTCTCGACGAGTTGCCCGAATTCGACCGGCACGTGCTGGAGATGCTGCGCGAGCCGCTGGAAGTCGGCCGCATCACGATCTCGCGCGCGGCGCAGCAGGCCGACTTCCCCGCCGCGTGCCAGCTGATCGCCGCGATGAATCCGTGCCCGTGCGGCTGGCATGGCGATCCGTCCGGGCGCTGCCGCTGCACCCCGGAGCTCGCCACGCGCTATCTGCGCAAGCTGTCGGGGCCGTTGCTCGACCGCATCGACATCCAGATCGACCTGCCCGCGCTATCGCCGGCCGAACTCGCGTCGCGCGCGACGGCGCCCGGCGAGCCGAGCACCGCGGTCGCCGCGCGGGTCGCCCGGGCGCGTGCGCTGCAGCTCGACCGGCAGGGCAAGACCAATCACATGCTGAGCGGGCGCGAGACCGACGACCTGTGCCGGCCGACCGACGACGGTGAGCGGCTGCTGCGCGAGGCCGGCGAGCGCTTCGGCTGGTCGGCACGCGCGTATTTCCGCGTGTTGAAGGTCGCACGGACGATCGCCGACCTGGCCGGTGACCCGTTGCCGACGGCCGCGCAGATCGCCGAGGCGATCCGCTACCGGCGTGCGCTCACGGCGCTGTGAATGCTCACGGAGGACAAAATATGACTGTCAAGACTTGACTTATGCACAATTTCACGAATCCGGCCCCTGATCACCCGGCGCGGGCACCTCTTCGTCATGAGATTCGTATCCCTTTGTTTTTATTGATTTTTCCAAAATGGATGGCCAACCGTCAAATGCGCCGGAAGGCCGTCCGGCGCGGCTTTGCGGGCGATTCGGTCAACTTTTCAACAAAGTTATCCACATGCGCTGTGGATAGCCGAAAAATCCCCGCAAAATCCGGCGATTAGCGTCGAAAGCTGCGAATGAACTTTCAATTGTCATGAAGTGTCTGAGCACCCTCGCCGGCCGCTGTTCAGTCGAGCTTGAACGAGCCGAAAAACTGGTCCAGCTGCTCCTGCGCGAGCGGCCCGTCGGCGATCGCGACGGCCTGGTACGCGTGCCGGCCGCGCGCCACGAGCCGCGCGACGATCGTCTTGCGCGAGCGGTCGCCGCCGCTCGCCGCGCCCGCGATGCGCAGCTCGAGCCCGTTCACCGCGCCGCCGGCCGCGAGCGGCACCGGCACCGAGGCCGTCTGCGGCACGCCTTCGAGATTGCGCGACAGCCCGGAACGCAGGAACTCGAGCGCCGCGCGGCGCGTGTCGTCGCGATCGTCGGGCAGCGTCAGCGTGCCGACCGCGAACACCGCGCCGTCGACGTGCGCGGCCTGCATCCGCATCGGCATCGACGCGCCGCCGACCGCCACCGGCTGGTTCTCGACGGTCGGCTTCGCCGGCAGGTCGATCGTGTAGCCGGCGTCGTTGTGCAGCGTACGCCAGTCATATGACGGCGAGCACGCGGCCAGCGCCGCGCTCACGCACGCGAGCGCGGCGAAGTGTCGCAGCGGACGAAAAAGGGGGCGCAACGAATCGATGACTTCCTTCGGCATGGCAGTGATGGGGACAGGCAAAAGGCCCATTATCCGCCGAAGCCGACACCCGGGATGTGTGGCGGCCGCCGGTGCGTGCGCCGCATTCGCGCTAAAATAACCGCCGAATTTCGACGTCCTTTGCATCGATCCGCGTCATCGACCGACTCCGAGAGCACCGCAGATGAACACCACGCCTCCCGCCCAGCGCCGCACCGGCCCCGCCCGCTATATCGTCGCGGCCGTCGTCGTCGCGGCCATCGCCGTTGCCGGCTTCTTCGCGTTCAACGGCAAGTCCACCGTGCCGGACGCCACGTTCACGCTGCTGTCCGGTCAGAAGGTGTCGACGGCCGGCGACCTGAAGGGCAAGGTCTACCTCGTGAACTTCTGGGCGACGAGCTGCGCGACCTGCATGCAGGAAATGCCGCAGATGGTCGATACCTACAATCGCTTCAAGGGTCAGGGGCTGGAGTTCGTCGCGGTCGCGATGAACTACGATCCGCCGATGTACGTCGCGAACTATGCGCAGACGCGCCAGCTGCCGTTCAAGGTCGCGCTCGACGACGGCAGCGTCGCGAAGCAGTTCGGCAACGTGCAGCTTACGCCGACAACCTTCGTCGTCGACAAGGACGGCAAGATCCTGAAGCGCTACGTCGGCGCCCCGCAATTCGCGGAACTCGACGCGCTGCTCAAGAAGGCGCTCGACGGCAACGCGGCCTGAGCGCCGCCTCCGCACGACACGACGCGCAGGGCCGCCCGCCGCGCCCTGCTCCACATGACGGACCGCACGACCGGCCAGCCCGGTTCCGCGGTCCGTCTCTTTTTCAGCGCTCGGTTTCGCCTTTCGCCGACAGCCCGTAGCGCTTCATCTTCTCGTACAGCGTCGCCTTGCCGACATGCAGCCGGTCGGCCGTCGCGGCGACCGCGCCGCCCGTCTGGTTCAGCGCCTCGGCGATCACCGCGCGCTCGAACTGCTCGATGCGCTCCTTCAGCGTCTGGTCGCTCTCGGCGTCGTCGCCGCTCGCACCGGCTTCCTGCGGCATGTCGGCGACGCCGAGCACGAAGCGGTCGGCCGCGTTGCGCAGCTCGCGCACGTTTCCGGGCCAGTCGCGCTGCATCAGGCTCGCGCGCTGCCGGTCGGTCAGCACGGGGGCCGGCCGCCCGTAGCGCACGGCCGCGTCGAGCATGAAGTGCTCGAACAGCGGCACGATGTCCTCACGGCGCTCGGCGAGCGGCGGCAGTGCGATCGTCACGACGTTGAGCCGGTACAGCAGGTCGCGCCGGAACGTGCCGGCCGCGACGAGTTCGCTCATGTCGCCTTTCGCGGCCGCGACGACGCGGCAGTTCACGCGGATCGGCTGGTTCGAGCCGAGCCGCTCGAGCACGCCGTCCTGCAGCACGCGCAGGAGCTTCACCTGCAGCGCGAGCGGCATGCTTTCGATTTCGTCGAGGAACAGCGTGCCGCCGGACGCATATTCGAGCTTGCCGACGCGGCGCTTCGCGGCTCCGGTGAACGCGCCGGGCTCGTAGCCGAACATCTCCGACTCGAACATCGGCTCGGGCAGCGCGCCGCAGTTCACCGCGATGAACGGCTTGTCGCGGCGCGGCGACAGCTCGTGCAGGCTGCGCGCGATCAGTTCCTTGCCGGCGCCCGTGTCGCCGTTGATCAGCACCGATGCGTCGGTGGGCGCGACGTTCGCGATCAGCTTGCGCACCTGTTCGATCGCCGGACTGCGGCCGATGATGCGCGGCGCGACGATGTTCTGGCCGGCCAGCTCGCGCCGCAGCGCATGGTTCTCGAGCACGAGCTCGCGCCGCTCGAGCGCGCGGCGGACCGTCTCGATCAGCCGCTCGGCCGCGAACGGCTTTTCGATGAAGTCGTACGCGCCGTCGCGCATCGCCTGCACGGCCATCGAGATGTCGCCGTGGCCGGTGACGAGGATCACGGGCACGTCGGGCACGCGCTCGCGGCACTGCGCGAGCAGGTCGAGCCCGCTTGCGCCGGGCAGCCGGATGTCGCTGACGATCGCGCCCGCGGTTTCCGCGACGATCGCCTTGTCGGCCGCCTCGGCCGATTCGAACCCGACGACGTCGAACCCGGCGAGCTGGAGGCTCTGCACGCTCGCCCGGCGAACGAGCGCATCGTCTTCGATATAGATCACTTGCAGCCGGTTGGCCATCGTAGTCACTTGCTCCTGACAGACCGCGCGGCGGTGGTGCGCGCGGCTCTCGTTGATGCGGTCGTGCGGTGCCTAGCGCGAGCCCGCCGGCTCGGACACGGCGTCCGGATGATGCGTGCGCGCGCGCCGCAGCGTCAAGACGAACAGCGCGCCGCCGGACGGCGCATTGCGCGCGGTCAGCGCGCCGCCCGCGTCGCTCGCGATCGACGACGAGATCGCGAGCCCGAGCCCGAGCCCGCGCCCCATTTCCTTGGTCGTGAAGAACGGTTCGAACAGTCGCGGCAGCAGCTCGGGCGCGATGCCGGAGCCGTTGTCGCGCACCTCGACCGCGAGCGTCGCGACCGACACCGCGATCGTCACTTCGATCGCCGGCGCGGCGACGCCCGCGACCGCGTCGAGCGCGTTGCCGAGCAGGTTGATCAGCACCTGTTCGAGGCGCAGGTCCTCGCAGCGGGCGACGAGTTCCGGATAGTCGCGCGCCAGGTCGAGCGGCGCATCCTGCGCGGGCGACACCGTCGCATCCTGCAGCGTCAGCGTGAGCGCGACGCCGCGCAGCCGGTCGCCGAGCAGCGACAGCACGCTGCGCAGCGCGCGCACGACGAGCGCCTGTTCGTTGCGCGGCTTCGCGCGGCCGACGAACAGCTTCAGCTGGTTGGTGATCTTGCCCATCCGCTCGGTCAGCGCGGCGATCGCCTCGAGGTTCTCGCGCGCGGCCGCCTGCTCGCCGCGATCGAGCAGCACGCGCGTGTTGTCCGAGAAGCTGCGCAACGCCGCGAGCGGCTGGTTCAGTTCATGCGTGATGCCGGCCGCCATCTGGCCGAGTGCGGCGAGCTTGCTCGCCTGGATCAGTTCGTCGTGCGCGGCGCGCAATTCCTGCTCCGCGCGGATCCGGTCGCCGACTTCCTTCTGCAATTGCTCGTTCGCTTCCGACAGGTCGGCCGTGCGTTCCTCGACGCGCCGGTTCAGCTCCGCATACGCCTGCTGCAGCAGCGCGCGGCCGCGGATCATCTCGCGCACGCGCGCGCGGCGCATGCGCCAGTAGAACGCGAGCAACGCGACCGACACGAAGCCGAAGCCCGTGACGATCGTCGCGTTGCGCGCGTCGGCGTCGATGGGCGCGATCGGCGCGAGCGTGACGAGCAGCCAGTCGGGCTCGCCGATCCGCCGCTTGCTGGCGAGGAAACGCGGCGCGCGCAGGCCAGGGCCTACGCCGGCCGCACCGAGGCGCACGATCTCCGCATCGGCGCCGAGCACCTGCTCGACGCGCAGCGGCAGCGGCGTGACGGGCTGCTGCGCGTACTGGCGCGTCTCGTAGATCGACGCGGCGACGGGCCCCGTCAGCGGATGCAGCGTGTGGTACTTCCAGGCGGGCACGGACGACAGGAACACGACGCCGTGATCGTCCGCGACGACGAGCGGCTCGGACGCGTCGGCGCCCTGGAACCATTCGAGATTGAGCTTCACGACGACGACGCCCGCGATCCTGCCGTCGCGCCACACCGGCTGCGAGATGTAGTAGCCGGGGTCGCGGGAGATCGTGCCGATCGCGAAGAAGCGGCCGACCCGGCCGTTCATCGCGTCGATGAAATATGGACGAAACTGGTAGCCGGTCCCGACGAAGCTGTCCGGCGCGCGCCAGTTGCTGGCGGCGACGCACAGGCCGTCCGCGCCGATCACGTAGGTGACGGTCGCGTGCGCGTGTTCGTTGAGGTCTTCGAGATAGCGGTTCGCGCGCGCGGTGAAATCGGCGCGCTTCGGCTCGGCGAGCAGGTCCAGCACGTACGGATGGCTGCCGAGCAGATAAGGCAGCGATTCGTAGCGGTCGAGCGTGCTCTTGAGCGCGTTGGTGGTGCGGTCGACCCGCACCGCGGCGTTGCGCTGCAGCTCGGCGACGCCGCGCTGCCACGTGATGGTCCACGTCAGCGCGCACGCCGCCGCGAGCGCGGCGGCAAGCACGACGAGGATGAGCAGGCGGCGCTTCACGGACGTGACTTCCTGGCGATGCGGATCGCCTATTGTGTCATAGGGCGCCTCGTCGCTGCCCCGGCCGCCGCGCGGCGCACCGCCCGCGGGCGGTGCCGCCGCCTGCTCCTTCATGACGTCAGACGCCGGCCGTCTCGGTCGGCGTGACCTCGCCGCCGCCCTTCAGCGCCTGGCGCAGCTTGTTGCGGTCGAGTTCCTTCTCCCAGGCCGACACGACGACCGTCGCGACGCCGTTGCCGACGATGTTGGTCAGCGCGCGGCATTCGCTCATGAAGCGGTCGATGCCGAGGATCAGCACCATGCCCGACAGCGGGATCGTCGGCACGACCGCGAGCGTCGCGGCGAGCGTGATGAAGCCCGCGCCCGTGACGCCGCTCGCGCCCTTCGACGTCAGCATCGCGACCGCGAGCAGCGTGAGCTGCTGCATCCACGTCAGTTCGATGTTGGTCGCCTGCGCGATGAACAGCACGGCCATCGTCATGTAGATGTTGGTGCCGTCGAGGTTGAACGAATAGCCGGTCGGCACGACGAGGCCGACGACCGAACGCGAGCAGCCGGCTTTCTCGAGCTTTTCCATCAGTTGCGGCAGCGCGGCTTCCGACGAGCTCGTGCCGAGCACGATCAGCAGCTCTTCCTTGATGTACGACACGAAGCGGATGATCGAGAAGCCCGTGAAGCGCGCGATCGCGCCGAGCACGACCAGCACGAACACGACCGACGTCAGGTAGAACGTGCCGATCAGCTTGAGCAGCGGCACCAGCGAGCCGACGCCGTACTTGCCGATCGTGAACGCCATCGCGCCGAACGCGCCGATCGGCGCCAGCTTCGTGACGATGTGCACGATGCCGAACAGCACGCGCGTGAGGCCGTCGATGAAGTCGGTCACGACCTTGCCTCGTTCGCCGAGGTGCGCGAGCACGCTGCCGAACAGCAGCGCGATCAGCAGGATCTGAAGGATTTCACCCTGCGCGAACGCGTCGACCATCGTGTTCGGGATGATGTGCATCAGGAAGTCGACCGTCGACTGCCCGTGCGCCTTCGCCGCGTACGACGCGACTTCCTTGCCGTTCAGCGTCGCCGGATCGATGTTGAAGCCGACGCCGGGACGCAGGATGTGCGTGGCCGCGAGGCCGAGCAGCAGCGCGAAGGTCGACACGATCTCGAAGTACAGCAGCGCCTTGCCGCCGACGCGGCCGACCTTCTTCATGTCCTCCATGCCGGCGATGCCGGTGACGACCGTACAGAAGATGATCGGTCCGATCACCATCTTGATCAGCTTGATGAAGCCGTCGCCGAGCGGTTTCATCTCGGTGGCGAGCGACGGATAGAAGTGGCCGAGGATCACGCCGACGATGATGGCGAAGATCACCTGCACATAGAGCACTTTGTAGAAGGGTTTCTTCTTCACGATGGTTCCTGCTGAAGTAGATGATGAGCCGGTGGAAACGGCGTCACGCGCGCAGGCGAATGTCTCAGGGGAGAAGGCATTCGCCCGCGCGGCTGCCGTGCCGCAACAAGCGATGCCTCAGGACATCCGGAGGGGGAGGAAGGCATTGGTCATCGGTTGTCTCCTTGCTTGCTGTAGTAGTTCGGCCGGGGGATGGCCGTGCGCTTTATATCGCAAGGTCGATGCCAGGTTTCCGGAGCCCCTCAAGCCGTTGTTTTCATTGTATTTCTCATAATGCGGCAGGCAAGGAAATCCGGGATTCCGGATTTCCGGAAAATATCCGTCCGGCGATCCGGACGGAGCGATCGTTTCATCAGACGAATCAATGCTGCACGGCTTCACCGGCCAGCACGCCCGTCTGCGCATAGAACTCCTGCTGCGCGAACGCGTCGCGCTCGCGACGCGCGCGCTCGCCGCGGTCCGCGAACGAGCCGACGACGATCCCGACGAACGCGAGCGGCACCGACACGAGCGCCGGGTTGTCGAGAAACACCGGCGCGTGCGCGTGGTGCAGCACGTCGACCCACACCGACTTCGACAGCACCGTCAGCGCCACCGCCGACGCGAGGCCGAGGCCGCCGCCGAGCACCGCGCCGCGCGTCGTCATCCCGCGCCAGAAGATCGACATCGCGAGCACCGGGAAATTGGCGCTGGCAGCCACCGCCGCGACGAGGCCGACCATGAACGCGACGTTGACGTGCTCGAACAGGATCGACAGCGCGATCGCGACCGCGGACAAGCCGATCGTCGCCGCGCGCGAGATGCGCATTTCCAGCCGCTCGTCAGGTTTGCCGCGCGCCCACATCTGCGCATACAGGTCGTGCGAGATCGTGGTCGCGCCGGCGAGCGTCAGCCCGGCGACCACCGCGAGGATCGTCGCGAACGTGACGGCCGCAATGAAGCCGTAGAACCAGTTGCCGCCGACCGCCTGCGCGAGCTTCACGGCGACCATGTTCGAGCCGCCGAGCAGGTCGTGCGTCAGGTTGAACGTGCCGTTCGCGCCGAGCCGGAAGAATTCCGGATGCTGCGCGAGCAGCACGATCGCCGAGAAGCCGATCACGAACGTCAGCAGATAGAAATAGCCGATGAAGCCGGTCGCGTAGAGCACCGACTTGCGCGCCTCCTTCGCGTTCGGCACCGTGAAGAAGCGCATCAGGATGTGCGGGAAGCCGGCCGTGCCGAACATCAGCGCGATGCCGAGCGACAGCGCGTTGGCCGGATCGCGGATCAGCTTGCCGGGCCCCATGATCGACAGCGCGCCCGGATGCACGGCCACCGCGCGACGGAACATCTCATCGACGCTGAAGCCGAATTCGGCGAGCGCGAGCAGGACGAGCAGCGTCGCGCCGCACAGCAGCAGCACGGCCTTGATCACCTGCACCCAGGTGGTCGCGGTCATCCCGCCGAAGAACACGTAGACGACCATCAGCACGCCGACGATCAGCTCGGCCGTGCCGTACGACAGCCCGAACAGCAGCTGGATCAGCTTGCCCGCGCCGACCATCTGCACGACCAGGTACAGCACGACGATCGTCAGCGCGTTCGCGGACGTCAGGAGCCGGATCGGCCGCTGCGCGAAGCGGTACGCGACCACGTCGACGAACGTGAACTTGCCGAGGTTGCGCAGCGGCTCGGCGATCAGGAACATCACGAACGGCCAGCCGACCAGGAAGCCGATCGAGTAGATCAGCCCGTCGAAGCCGAACATGAACACCATCCCGGAGAGCCCGAGGAACGACGCGGCCGACATGTAGTCGCCCGCGATCGCGAGCCCGTTCTGCAGCCCGGTGATACCGCCGCCGGCCGTGTAGAAGTCGCGCGTCGAACGCGTGCGGCGCGCGGCCCAGCGCGTGAGCGCGAGCGTCGCGAACACGAACGCGAAGAACATCGCGATCGCCACCGGGTTCAGCTCGACCTTGTCGGGCATCGGGCCCGCGACGCCGGTCGCGTGCGCGGTGGAGGAAACGAGAACGGCCAGCGCGCCGAGCGCGCTCGAAGTGCGTCGCATGTCGGCCTCCGTCACGAACGCTGCAGGATCGCGTCGACGCGGCGGTCGAACGCACGGTTCGCGCGCAGCACGTAGCACGCGGTCAGCCCGATCGCGACCAGGATGATCGCGACGCCCGCGGCGATCCCGACCGTGGTCGTCGCACCGCGGTACAGCGGCGCCGCAAGCACGTGCGGCGCGAGCGCGACGAGCAGGATGAAGCCGTAGTACGTGGCGATCATCAGTGCCGTGAGCGTGAAGCTGAAGCGGCGCCGTGCGCGCACGAGCTGCTGGTAGTCACGGCGCGCCGTGACCGATTCGATGACGGAAAGCTCCATGGTGTCTCCAATGTCTCCTCGTCGTTTCGCGAGAAGTGTCTTGTGGATGGCCGGCGCGCCCATCGATCCGCCCGCGCCGTGGCGGCACGTCAATGCGTTACACGACGCGATCCGCGCGCAGTCGCGCGACCTCGTCCGCCGACATCCCGAGCCAGCCGCCGAGCACGTCGTCCGTATCCGCGCCGAGCACCGGCGGCGCGCCGCGCACCGGCAGCCGCGCACCGTCGAAGCGATACGGCGGCGCCAGCACGTCGACGCCGCCCGCGACCGGGTGCGGCTGCCGCGTGACGAGCCCCGCCCGGGTCGCGCGCTCGGAGGTCAGCGCCTCGTGCAGCCCGAGCACTTCGCCGCACGGAATGCCGCCGGCGGCGAGCGCCGCGAGCAGCTTCGCGCGCGGCCGCCGCGCAAGTTCGCCGCGAATCTCCGGCAGCAGCGCGGCGCGGTTCTCCGAGCGGCCGAGATTGGTCTTGTAGCGTTCGTCCGCGGCGAGGTCGGGCCGCTCGATCGCATCGCAGAAACGCGCGAACTGCGTGTTGTTGCCGACCGTGATCACGAGCGGGCCGTCGGCCGCGTCGAACACGCCATACGGCACGATCGACGGATGCGCATTGCCGTAGCGCGGCGGATCCTCGCCCATCAGCAGCGCATCGAGCCCGTAGTACGCGGTGATCATCAGCCCGCAGTCGAACAGCGCCATCTCGATGCGCCGCCCGCGCCCCGTCGCATGACGCTCGTACAGCGCGGCGAGGACCGCCTGCGCCGAATACATGCCGGTGAACAGGTCGACCGCCGCGACACCGAATTTCAGCGGCGGCTGGCCGGCCTCGCCGTTCAGCGCCATCAGCCCGGCCTCGCCCTGCACGACGAGGTCGTAGCCGGGCCGCGCGGCTTCCGGGCCCGAGCGGTCGTAGCCCGAAATCGCGCAATGCACGAGCCGGGGATTGAGCGCGGCCAGCGCGTCGTAGCCGAGCCCGAGTTTTTCCGCGCCGCCGAACTTGAAGTTGTGCAGCACCACGTCGGCCTGCGCGGCCAGCTCGCGCGCGAGCCGCCGCCCTTCGTCGGTCTGCAGGTCGAGACAGATCGAGCGCTTGCTTCGGTTCACGCTGTTGAAGTAGGTCGTTTCGGTGTCGCCGATCCGCAAGCCCCAGTCGCGCGTGTCGTCGCCGCGCGCCGGATGCTCGACCTTGATCACTTCCGCGCCGAAATCGGCAAGCACCATCGCGCACCACGGGCCTGCCAGCACGCGCGAGAAATCGAGCACCTTCACGCCGGCCAGCGGCAACGCGCGCGATTCGTTCGTCATCCTTGTCTCCTCCATTCGCGTCGTTCGTCTTTATTGTTTCGACAGCGCGATGTAGCGCGCGAGATGGTGATCCTCGTCGCCGAGCTGGTGATCGATCATCACGAGCCGCTTCGCGTAATGCGACAGCGGCAGCTCCCACGTCATCCCGATCCCGCCGTGCAGCTGGATGCTCTCCTCGGCGACCAGCGTGCCGATCCGGCCGATGGTGTACTTGGCCGCCGCGAGCGCGCGTTCGCGCACCGCGCGCGGCGCATCGAGCTGCGCGGCCGCGTTGATCACCGCCGAGCGCGCCTGCTCGACTTCGAGCAGCAGGTCGGCCATCCGGTGCTGCAGCGCCTGGAAGCTGCCGATCGGCATGCCGAACTGCTTGCGCGTGCGCAGGTAGTCGAGCGTCGCTTCCTTCGCGACGTCCATCGCGCCGAGCGCCTCCGCCGACAGCGCGAGCAGCCCGTAGCCGAGCACGTGTTCGAGCAATGCGGCGCCTGCTTCGTCGTCTTGCGTTTCCGGCACGGCGAGCGCCGCATCGCCCGGCAGCACGACGCGCTCGAAGCGCACCTCGGCCGCGCGGCCGCCGTCGATCTTCTTGTAGTCCCGCAGCGACACGCCCGGCGCGTCGGCCGGCACGACGAACAGGCCGATGCCGGCCGCGTCGTCGTCCTGACCGGACACGCGCGCGCTGACGACGAAGAACGCCGCCTGCGCGGCCTGGTCGACGACGCCTTTCGCGCCCGTCAGCACCCAGCCGTCGCCGGCACGCTCGGCGCGCGTGCGCACGGTCGTCAGTTCGTAGTGCGAGCCCGGCTCGTCGTGCGCGAACGCGGCGCTCGCGCTGCCGTCGATCAGCGCGGCCAGCCGCGCGCGATGCGCGTCGCCGCCGGCCAGCGCCAGCGCGCGACCCGCGAGCAGCGTGCCGAGGAACGGCTCGACCACGAGCCCGCGGCCGAGGCATTCGAACACCACGGCGATGTCGAAACCCGCGCCGCCGAAGCCGCCGTCGGCTTCGGAAAACAGCGCGCCGACCGCGCCGAGCTCGGCGAAGCGCCGCCACATCGCGCGATCGAAGCCTTCGGCCGACTGCGCGATGCGGTCGCGCACCGGGAACGCATACCGTTCGGTGATGAAGCGGTTCAACGTGTCCGCCAGCATCCGGCGGTCTTCTGTGTGCTGGAAATCCATCGTCGCGTCCCTCGTTACAGCCCGAGCATCATCTTCGCGATGATGTTCTTCTGGATCTCGTTCGAGCCGCCGAAGATCGACAGCTTGCGGTTGTTGAAGTACTGCTGCGCGGCGCTCGCGGCCTCGTCCGGGCCGACCGGCTCGCCGTCGTAATCGGCATCGAGTGCTGCGTCGACGAACGGCTGCGCGTACGGCCCCATCGCGCGGCGCATCAGCGCGGTGATCTCCTGGCGGATCTGCGTGCCGCGGATCTTCAGCATCGAGCTTTCCGCGCCCGGCACGCCGCCGCCCGCGACCGCGGCGAGCACGCGCAGGTTGGTCGTGCGCATGTTCTCGAGTTCGATCTCGACGCGCGCGATGCGCGCCGCGAAGAACGGATCGTCGGCGAGCGGCCGGCCGTTCTTCGTGACCTTCGCGGCCACCGCGCGCAGCCGCTCGAGCGCGGCCGTCGAGAAGCCGATCCCGGCGATGTTGGTGCGCTCGTACGTGAGCAGGTATTTCGCGCAGGTCCAGCCGCGGTTTTCTTCGCCGACCAGGTTCGCCACGGGCACGCGCACGTCGGTGAAGAACACTTCGTTCACCTCGTGCTCGCCGTCGAGCGTGATGATCGGGCGCACCTCGACGCCCGGCGTGTTCATGTCGATCAGCAGGAAGCTGATGCCCTCCTGCTTGCGCACGTCGGTCGCGGTGCGCACGAGGCAGAAGATCATGTTCGCGTAGTGGCCGAGCGTGGTCCACGTCTTCTGGCCGTTGACGACGTAGTGATCGCCATCGCGCACCGCGCTCGTCTTCACCGATGCGAGGTCGGAACCGGCGCCCGGCTCCGAATAGCCCTGGCACCACCAGTCGGTGCCGTCGAGAATGCGCGGCAGCCAGTGGCGCTGCTGCGCTTCGCTGCCGTACTTGATCAGCACGGGCCCAAGCATGTTGACGCCGAACGGCACGATGCGCGGCGCACCGGCGAGCGCGCATTCGTTGTCGAACAGGAACTTCTGCGCGACGCTCCAGCCGGGGCCGCCGTATTCGCGCGGCCAGTGGCTCGCGAGCCAGCCGCGGGCGTTCAGGATTGCGTGCCATTCGCGCATGTCGTCGCGCGTCAGGTGCAGGCCGCCCTTCACCTTGCGCGCGGTGCGCGCGGGCAGTTCGGCGGCGAGGAAGCGCTGCACTTCGGTGCGGAACGCTTCCTCTTCGGGAGTGAAATTGAGGTCCATCGTGGGTCCGTTGCGAATGCGGTGGGCGTTCAGTCGATACGGTTCAGGCTCGCGAAATCCGCGCCGCGCCCGACCAGCTCGACGAGCAGCGGCGACGGTTTCCAGAACAGCGGATCCTCCTGCGCGAACGCGCGGATGTCGGCGAGCACGTTCGCGAGGCCGACCGTGTCCGCGTAGTGCATCGGGCCGCCGCGATGGCGCGGGAAGCCGTAGCCGTACAGGAACACCGCGTCGACGTCGAGCGGGCGCAGCGCGATCTTCTCGTGCACGACGTTCGCGCCTTCGTTGATCATCGCGGCAAGGTAGCGGCGCAGGATCTCGTCGTCGGTGAACGTGCGCGGTGCGATGCCCTTCTTCGCGCGTTCGTCGGCGACGATTGCCTCGACTTCCGGGTCCGGCATGCCGACGCGCGCGCCGTCCGGATACAGGTAGTAGCCGCGCCCCGTCTTCTGGCCGAACCAGCCGCGCTCGCACAGCCGGTCGGAAATCTCCACGTAGCGCGCGCGCGGGTCGCGCGTGGCCGCGCGGCGCTTGCGGGTCGCCCAGCCGATGTCGCCGCCCGCGAGGTCGACGACCTGGAACGGCCCCATCGGGAAGCCGAATTCGCGCACTACGCGATCGATCTGGTACGGCGATGCGCCGTCCTCCATCAGGTAGTCGGCCGCGGTGCGATAGACGGCGAGGATCCGGTTGCCGATGAAGCCGTCGCACACGCCGGCGCGCACCGGCGTCTTTTTCAGCTGTTTGGCCAGCGCGAACGCGGTCGCGACGACGTCATCGGCGACGCGCGCCGGCACGACGATCTCGAGCAGCTTCATCACGTTCGCCGGCGAGAAGAAATGCAGGCCGATCACGTCGGCCGGCCGGTCGATGCCGGCGGCGAGCTCGTCGATGTCGAGATACGACGTGTTGGTCGCGAGCACCGCGCCCGGCTTGCACGCGCGCGCGAGCTCGGCGAACACCGCCTTTTTCACGGCCATGTCCTCGAACACCGCCTCGATCACGACGTCGGCCTGCGCGAGCGCGTCGTACGACGTGCTGCCCTTGAAGCGCGCGAGCCGCGCCGCGTGCGCGGCCGGCGTCATCCGCCCCTTCGCGACGAGCCCGTCGTACACCTTCTCGACATGCGCGCGGCCGCGCGCGAGCGACGCTTCGTCGCGTTCGATCATCGTCACCGGCAACCCGGCGTCGAGTGCCGCGACCGCGATGCCCGCGCCCATCGTGCCGCCGCCGACCACGCCGATCCGCTCGACCGGACGCGCGCTCGCGCGGCGCGCCTCGGGCGCCTTCGCGGCCTCGCGTTCCGCGAAGAACGCGTGCACGAGGCCCGCGCGCTGCGGGCTGTCGACGCACTGCAGGAACAGGCTGCGTTCGAGCTTCATCCCCGCGTCGAACGACAGCGTGAGCGCGGCCTCGACCGCGTCGACGATCTTCGCCGGCGAGAACAGGCCGCGCGACTTCTTCGGCAACTCGGCGCGCGCCGCGTCGATCGCGGCCTGCGCGGCCGCGCGGTCGGCGAGCCCCTGCGCGTCGCGCGTGCGCCGAGCCGGCGCGCCGAGCGACACGAGTTCCTGCGCATAGGCGAGGCCTTCGGCGAGCGTGTCGTCGCTGTGCGCGACGCGATCGACGAGGCCGAGCGCGAGCGCTTCGTCGGCGCTCGCGTGACGCCCCGTCAGCATCAGGTCGAGCGCGGCCTGCGCGCCGATCAGGCGCGGCGCGCGCTGCGTGCCGCCCGCGCCGGGCAGCAGGCCAAGGGTGACTTCGGGCAGCCCGAGCTTCGCGCCGGGCACCGCGAGCCGGTAATGCGCGGCGAGCGCGACTTCGAGGCCGCCGCCGAGCGTCGCGCCGTGCAGCGCCACCACGACCGGCTTCGCACTCGACTCGATCCGCTCGCAGACGTCGGGCAGCGACGGCGGCACGGGCGGCTTGCCGAATTCGCGGATGTCGGCGCCCGCGATGAAGTTGCGGCCGGCGCCGACGATCAGCACCGCGCGGATCGCGGCGTCGGCCTGCGCGGCGTCGAGCGCGTCGGCGAGGCCGCGCCGCACATCGGCGGACAGCGCGTTGACGGGCGGATGGTCGATCGTGACGACGAGCACCTTGTCGCGCCGTTCGCGCGCGACGGTGCCGGTCTGGGCGGGTTCGGGGGAAGCGGTTGAATTCATCGTGTCTCCATTGCGGTGCGCCATGCGGGCGGGACCGGTCGCCAGGCCGGCGAGCGGCGCAGCTTCCCGATCCCGCGCGGCGGGAAACGATCCGGCGCATGTGCCGGGCATGACTCGATTCTCGATTGATCGAGATTCATTGACAATTCCCGCCCGGCTTTACAAGCTGTCAAGTCTGGCTTGACATTGAATGCTTTCGGACCGCTTCGGGTCCTTAAGCGGGACGGATCAGGAGACACCGGGCATGGACCTGAACGCGCTGACGCTGCTCGTCGAGATCCTCGACGCGGGCAACCTGAGCAAGGCCGCGCAGCGGCTCAAGATGAGCCGCGCGAACGTCAGCTACCGGCTGAACCAGCTCGAGCGCTCGATCGGCCAGCAGCTCGTGCGCCGCACGACGCGCCGCATCGAGCCGACCGAAATCGGGCTGAAGCTGTACGAGCACGGCCGGCGCATCCGCAACGAACTGCTCGCCGCGCAGGAATCGGTGACGACGCTCGGCCAGGACCTGCAGGGCCGCGTGCGGCTGTCGGTGCCGAGCGGCTATGGGCAGATGGTGATGTCCGACTGGCTGCTCGCGTTCAAGCGGCGGCATCCGGGCATCGTGCTCGACGTGGTGTTCGAGAATCGCGTGGAGGACCTGATGCGCGACGAAGTCGATATCGCGATCCGCGTGATGTCCGAGCCGCCGCAGAATCTCGTCGCGCGCGACATGGGCGCGGTGCGCTACGTCGCGTGCGCGTCGCCCGCGTTCGCGGCCGCGCACGGCATGCCCGCGAGCCTCGGCGCGCTGGCCGCCGCGCCGGTCGTCACCGCGACGGTGCTGGGGCGGCAGCTGCGGATCGCCGCGTACCTCGGCGACGAGCGCCACGAGGTGCTGCTCGAGCCCACGCTGATTTCGGAGAACTTCCTGTTCCTGCGCCAGGCGATCCTCGCCGGGATCGGCGTCGGCATCGTGCCCGACTACGTGATGCAGGACGACATGCGGCGCGGCACGGTCGTCACGTCGCTCGACGCGTATCGTCTCAGCATCTTCGGCACGCACATGTACATGCTCTACATGCCGAACCGGCACCACACGCGTGCGACCGCGACGTTCATAGAGTTCATCCTCGAACAGGCCGGAAAGGCCGGCCGGGGCGGGCCCGGCGGGATGCGTCAGGGTTTCCTGTCGGATGACAATCCGCCGGCCGCACGGCGACAATAGCGCGCCGTCCGTGCGGAGCGCGTGCCGCGCACACGCCGCCTCCTTCGAATTCACTGTTGCCGAGGGTTTCAATGTTCGACCGGATCCGTCCGCATTTGCGTCCCCGGACGCTCGTCGCCACGCTCGCGCTCGTCGCGCTCGTCACGTTCGGCGCCGGCTGCACATCGCCGTCCGCGCCGTCGGGCGCCGTCGTCCCGGTCGCTGCCGCATCGGGCGCCGCGGTGCCGCTGCCCGGCGTTCACGCGCCCGAACTGGCGTCCGGCTGGACCGACAAGCCGGGCTGGACCTCGCAGCGCTTCATGATCGCGGCCGCGAACCCGCTCGCCACGCAGGCCGGCTACGAGATGCTGAAGGCCGGCGGCACCGCGATCGACGCGGCGATCGCCACGCAGATGGTGCTCGCGCTCGTCGAGCCGCAATCGTCGGGGCTCGGTGGCGGCGCGTTCATGCTGTACTTCGACGGCCGTGCGACGCAGGCGTACGACGGCCGCGAGACCGCGCCGGCCGCCGCGACCGACCGGCTGTTCTACGGCCCGACCGGCCAGCCGATGGGCTTCTACGAAGGTGTCGTGGGCGGCCGTTCGGTCGGCACGCCGGGCGTGCTGCGGATGCTCGACGCCGCGCACCGCGCGCACGGCAAGCTGCCGTGGCGCCGGCTGTTCCAGCCCGCGATCCGGCTCGCCGAGCACGGCTTCACGATCAGCCCGCGCCTCGCGATGCTGATCGCGAACGACAAGTACCTGATGAACGACCCGGCCGCGCGTGCGTACTTCTACAACAAGGACGGCACGCCGAAGGCGGCCGGCACGGTGCTGAAAAACCCCGCGCTCGCGACCGTGCTGCGCCAGGTTGCCGATCGCGGCGCGAATGCGTTCTACACCGGTGCGATCGCGCGCGACATCGTCACGAAGGTGCGCAAGCACCCGACCAATCCGGGCCTGCTGTCGCTGCAGGATCTCGCGCGCTACAAGGCGAAGGTGCGGGCGCCGCTGTGCACCGACTACCGGCGCTCGGTGGTGTGCGGGATGCCGCCGCCGTCGTCGGGCGGCCTCGCGATCGCGCAGATGCTCGGCATCCTCGAGGCGATGCCCGACTGGCAGCAGATCGGCGCGCAGAAGCCGGTGCGCAACGAAGTCGGCTACGAGCCGACGCCGTTCGCCGCGCACCTGTTCAGCGAAGCGGGACGCCTCGCGTATGCGGACCGGGCGCGCTACGTCGCCGATCCGGATTTCGCGCCGCTGCCGGGCGGCAGCTGGGCGAGCCTCGTCGACCGGACCTATCTCGCGCAGCGCGCGCGCCTGATCGGCGACACCAGCATGGGCGTCGCGCAGGCCGGCACGCCGCAGGGCGCGACGCTCGCGCTGGCCGACGACCGCAGCCCCGAATTGCCGTCGACGTCCGACATCGCGATCGTCGACCGCTACGGCCAGGCGCTGTCGATGACGACCAGCGTCGAGGACGCGTTCGGTTCGCGGCTGATGGTGCGCGGGTTCATGTTGAACAACCAGTTGACCGATTTCTCGTTCGTGTCGAACGAGAACGGGCGGCCGGTCGCGAACCGCGTGCAGCCAGGCAAGCGGCCGCGCTCGTCGATGTCGCCCGAACTCGTGTTCGACCAGAAGACGAAGCAGGTGACGATGATCGTCGGCTCGGCCGGCGGCCCCGCGATCATCAACCACGTCGCGAAGACGATGATCGGCGTGATGGACTGGGGGATGACGATGCAGCAGGCGATCGCGCTGCCGAACGTCGGGTCGATGAACGGGCCGACGCAGCTCGAACGCGGCCGCGTGTCGGACGCGCTCGTCGACGGGTTGAAAGGGCGCGGGCACGACGTGCGGGTCGTCGAGATGAATTCGGGACTGCAGGGGATCCAGCGGCTGAACGTGCAGGGGCAAACGGTGTGGTTCGGCGGGGCCGACCCGCGGCGGGAAGGCGTCGCGATGGGCGAGTGACGCGACTGGCACGACCGGCACGGGCGGTGCGCATGCGCCGCCCGCGGGTCTCATCCGGGCATCACCCCCGCCCCTTCCACGGCACCACCCGCCGCTCGACCCACCGCATCGCGAGATCGAACAGCCATGCGATCGCGCCGATGATCAGGATCCCCATCACGACGAGATCGGTACGCAGGAAGCTCGACGCGTTGAGTACCATCTGCCCGAGCCCGGCCGTCGCGGCGACCATTTCGGCCGCGACCAGCGTCGTCCAGCCGAATCCGATCGCGATCCGCAAGCCGGTGAGGATTTCCGGCAGCGCCGCCGGCAGCACGACATGGCGCACGATCTGCGCGAAGCTGCCGCCGAGCGAATACGCGGCGTTGATCTGCTCGACGGTTGCCGCGCGCACGCCGGCACGGGCGGCCATCGCGATCGGCGCGAAGCATGCGAGGAAGATCACGACGAGCTTCGCCGTCTCGTCGATGCCGAACCAGATCACGACGAGCGGCAGATACGCGAGCGGCGGCAGCGGCCGGTAGAACTCCAGCAGCGGATCGAGCACGCCGCGCGCGATGCGGCTCACGCCCATCAGGATCCCGGCCGGCACGCCGATCGCAGTGGCGAACACGAAGGCGCCGAACACGCGCGCGGCGCTCCACAACAAATGCTCCGACAACGGCAGGCCGCCCTGGATGCGGCCATGCCACGCGTCGACGAACGCGGCCCATACCGCTTCCGGCGCGGGCAGGAACAGCGGCGGCAACCACTGCCGGTGCGTCGCGACCCACCACAGCACGGCCAGCGCCGCGACCGTCGCCGCGCTGAGCGCGGCCGTCCGCCCCTGCCCCGGCAACCGGTAGCGATGCGATGCGCGAGCCGGACGCACCGCGTGACGCTGTTGCGTCGCGCGTTGATCCTGCCCGAACTCCGAGGCTGCTCGATCGGCTGCCAACGATTCCTGCGTGCTCATGTCGACCTGCCTGTGCAAAGTACTGATCCGGCCGCGCCCGACGGACGCGCCCCGTCGCGCGAACTCATGCATCACGCGCGCTCCGCCACCGCCTCGTCGCGATGCAGATACGCGATCAGCCGCTCGCGCCACGCGATGAATTCCGGCGACGACTTCACCGCGCGCGCATCGCGCGATTCGACGTAGCGCCGCGCGAACGGCAATTCGAACGTTTCCGCGATCCGGCCGGGGCCGGGCGTCATCACGACGAGACGCGTCGCGAGGAACAGCGCCTCCTCGACGTCGTGCGTGATGAAGAACACCGTCTTGCCGGTGCGTGCCCACACGTCGAGCACGAGCGCCTGCATCGTGCCGCGCGTCATCGCGTCGAGCGCGCCCATAGGCTCGTCCATCAGCAGCACGCGCGGATCGCTCGCGAGCGCACGCGCGATGCCGACGCGCTGCTGCATCCCGCCCGACAGCTCGTACACGCGCGCGTGCGCATGCTTGTCGAGCCCGACCAGCGCGAGCATCTCCCGCGCCCGCGCTTCGCGTTCGGCCTTCGACACGCGTGCGAAGCGCAACCCGAGCGCGACGTTCTCGAGCACGTCGAGCCACGGCAGCAACGCGTATTTCTGGAACACGACACCGCGATCGGCGCCGGGGCCCGTGACCGGCACGCCGTCGACGCGCACGTCGCCGGTCGTCGGCGCGACGAAGCCGGCCATGCAGTTCAGCAGCGTCGTCTTCCCGCACCCGGACGCGCCGAGCGCGACGACGAATTCACCGGCTTCGATGCGCAGGTCGACGTGCGCGAGCGCCTGCGTCGTCGGCCGGCCGCGTTCGCCGGGATAGTCGACCGATACCTGACGGACTTCCAGCGTGCTCATGATCGAAGGGCTCCGCGACGAGTGGGCTGAACGGCCGCGCTCAGCGCGCGGCCTTCTGCACGAACTGCGGATCGACGCCGGCCGAATAGTCGGACAGCACCGTCTGGATCGTGCCTTGCGATTTGAGGAACGTGGCCGTGGCCGCGAGCGACTTCGCGGCGCCCGATTGCGCGCCGCCGCCGAGCCACGTCGGCGAAGCCTGCTCGGCCGCCGTCGGGAACGCGTAGAGCGCGAGGCTGGCCGGCACGTCCTGCGCGTTCGCGCCGGACACCTTCGCGACCGCCGCGACCTGCGGCGAACCGACCTTCCACGCGGCAGCGTGCGCGCGGTAGTCGGCGTCTGCCGCCGCGAGCACCTTCACGAAGCGCGTGACGAACTCGGGGTTCTCGCGCGCGAACTTGCGGCTCACGACGAAGCCGTCGAAGGTCGACTTGCCGCTTTCCTTCGCAACCTGGCCCGACGTCGTGAGCACGGTGCCCGACTGCTTGACCTTCGCGAGCACCGGATCCCAGATGTAGGTCGCGTCGATGTCGCCGCGCGCCCACGCAGCCGCGACTTCGGGCGGACGCAGGTTGACGATCTTCACGTCGTTCGGATTGACGCCCGCGGCCTGCAGCGCGACGAGCGTATGGAAGTGCGACGTCGACACGAACGGCACGCCGATCTTCTTGCCCTTCAGCCCGGCGACGTTCGTGACGCCCGAGCCGTTGCGCGCGACGAGCGCCTCGGCGTCGTTGATGTTGTCGAGCACCCAGAACAGCGAGATGTCGAGCCCCTGCGACAGGCCGGCCGCGATCGGGCTGGAACCGGCCTCGCCGAGCTGCACGGAGCCCGACGCGAGCGCGCGGATCACGTCGGCGCCGCTGTCGAGCTTGCGGAACGTGACCTTGTAGCCGGTCGCCTTTTCGACTTCACCGCTCGCCTGCGCATAGCGCCACGGCACGACCATGTCCTGGTACGCGATCACGACCTCGCGCGATTCGGCGTGCGCCGCACCCAGCGCGGCAAAGGCGGTCAGCGCGACGACGGCGCGGCGGACGAAGCTGAAACGGGACATGCGGCTCTCCTTCGGGATGCGGGCATTGCTGCGGGAGAGCCGACTCTACGAGCTTTGCGCGCGGCGGGAGCGAACTTATCCTGCGAAGCTATCGATGCCGTTTCAGCTTTGCTTTCCATGCTCGACCGGATTGCGTGTCCGGTCGGGTGACGATTGCCGTGCGCATGCGCGGATGGCCGCCGCGCCAACGAAAAAGCCCGCATCGCTGCGGGCTTTTTTCGACTGCGCGAGACAATCGCGGCATCGCGACGCTCAGACCACCCCGGCCCCATGCGCCTGCAGATCGGCGTGATAGCTCGAACGCACCATCGCGCCGACGGCCGCGTGCGTGAAGCCCATCTTGTACGCCTCTTCCTCGTACATCTTGAACGTATCCGGATGCACGTACGCACGCACCGGCAGGTGGTGCTCGGACGGTTGCAGGTACTGGCCGATCGTCAGCATGTCGACGTCGTGCGCGCGCAGGTCGCGCATCACCTGCAGGATTTCCTCTTCGGTCTCGCCGAGGCCGACCATCAGGCCCGACTTCGTCGCGACGTCCGGATGCAGCGCCTTGAAGTCCTTCAGCAGCTTCAGCGAGTGCGCGTAGTCCGAACCCGGGCGCGCTTCCTTGTACAGGCGCGGCACCGTTTCGAGGTTGTGGTTCATCACGTCGGGCGGCGCGGCGTTCAGGATCGAGATCGCGCGGTCGAGACGGCCGCGGAAGTCCGGCGTCAGGATCTCGATGCGCGTGTCCGGCGACTGCTCGCGCACTTCACGGATGCACTCGACGAAGTGGGCGGCGCCACCGTCGCGCAGGTCGTCGCGGTCGACGCTCGTGATCACCACGTACTTGAGCTTGAGCGCCGCGATCGTGCGCGCGAGGTTCTTCGGTTCGTCCGCGTCGAGCGGATCGGGACGGCCGTGGCCGACGTCGCAGAACGGGCAGCGGCGCGTGCACTTGTCGCCCATGATCATGAACGTCGCGGTGCCCTTGCCGAAGCACTCGCCGATGTTCGGGCAGCTCGCTTCCTCGCACACGGTATGCAGGTTGTGCTCGCGCAGGATCGTCTTGATCTCGTTGAAGCGCGAGCTGCCGGTGGCCGCCTTCACGCGGATCCACTCCGGCTTCTTCAGCTTCTCGATCGGAACGACCTTGATCGGGATGCGCGCCGTCTTCGCCTGCGCCTTCTGCTTGGCGGTGGGATCGTAGGCAGCGGTCGCGGCCGAGTCGGCCGGTGCGGGGGAAGCGGTAACGTCAGTCATTCGAATGTTCCAGTGCCTGCGGCTTGTCGGCGGCCGCGGATGCGCCATCGAGGTTGGCAATCAGACGACCCACCAGCGTGTGGGCGACGTCGTTCCAGTCGGCGGCAACCTCGAGGCTCGCCATGTCGACGGTTTCCAGTCCGGCATAGCCGCACGGGTTGATCGCGAGAAACGGGCGCAGATCCATCTTCACGTTCAGGCTCAGCCCGTGATAGCTGCAGCCGTTGCGGATCTTCAGGCCGAGGGCCGCGATCTTCGCGCCTTCGTGCACGCCGGATGCCACGTAGATGCCCGGCGCGCCCGCCTTGCGGACCGAAGCGAGATTATACGCCGCGAGGGTTTCGATCACGGCCTCCTCGATCTTCGTCACGAGCGTGCGCACCATCAGCTTGCGCCGGCGCAGGTCCAGCAGCAGGTAGGCGACGATCTGGCCGGGGCCGTGGTAGGTGATTTGCCCGCCGCGGTCGACCTTCACGAGCGGCACGCCGCTGTCGGCCACCAGCAGGTGGGCCGGGTCGCCGGCCTGGCCGAGCGTGTAGACGGGCGGATGCTCGACGACCCAGATTTCGTCGCCGGTGTCGGCCGTGCGCGTGTCGGTGAACGCGCGCATCGCGTCGAAGCTCGTCTCGTAGGCCTCGCTGCCCCGCCAACGCACGGTGACCGGCACGACGGGCTGGACCGGAGACCCGGCGGGCGATTCGGAAACAGCGACAGGCGTGGACACGATGGCAACCGGCGAGACGGACATGGGCGCTAGTTTACCGAAAACCCATGCGTCTCGCCGGCCCGGGAAGGGGACGGATCGCGAGCATCCGTCGGAGGAAAGGTCGGTCAGACGGTGCGCCAGCCGTCGTGGAACAGCGCGTTCACGCGGTTGCGCAGCCGCGCCAGCGCGCCGCGCGCGACTTCCCCGGCCGGCCGCGACACCGAGAACGCGACCTGCGCGCCCTGCCGGCCTTCCGCGCTGAGCCACAGCCGCTCGCCGCGACGCAGCCGGAGCGTCTCGCCGTCGACCAGGAAGTAGTCTTCGACGTCGTTGCTGCGCGTCGCCCACACCGGCCCGCATTGCACCGTCAGACGCGTGCTGCGCTGCACCTTCATCGGCACGGTCTCGCCCGCGGGGATTTCGAACGTGATGCTTGAAGAAATTTCTTGCATGATCGACTCCGCCAATAAATGCTTCGATGGCTACAATCGTAGTCACTTCAAGGCACCCGACAAAACGACCAATTTTCACGTCGATGTGAGGAAAATTAGCAAATGGACCTCCGCCAGCTGCCTGCGCTGAACGCGATTCGCGCGTTCGAAGCCGCCGCCCGTCACGAGAATTTCTCCCGCGCCGCCGACGAGCTGTACGTCACCCACGGCGCGGTCAGCCACCAGGTTCGCGCGCTCGAGGAGGAGCTCGGCGTGCAGCTGTTCACGCGCAACGGCAAGCGGCTGTGCCTGACCGACGCCGGCATGCGCTACGCGCAGCAGGTCCGCACCGCGCTGATGCAGATCGCCGATGCGACGCGCGAGGTGCGCGCGAGCGACCGCGGACGGCGGCTGGTGGTGTCGATGCTGTCGTCGTTCGCCGCGCGCTTCATCACGCCGCGCATCGGCACGTTCATCGAGCGGCATCCGGAAATCGACGTCGAGCTGCAGTCCACTAACTCGCTCACCGACTTCGCGCGCGACGACGTCGATCTCGCGATCCGCTTCGGCTCCGGCAGCTATCCGGGGCTGCACGTCGAGCCGCTGTTCGAGGAAGTGTTCTTTCCGGCGTGCTCGCCGACGCTGAACGGCGGCAAGCTGCCGCAGACGCCCGCCGATCTCGTGCACTACAACCTGTTGCGCTCGGACGACGAGCTGTGGCGGCCGTGGTTCGACGCGGCGGGGCTCGATACATTGACCGAGCCGAAACGGGGGATTCTGTACCAGGATTCGTCGAACCTGCTGCTGGCCGCGATCGACGGCCAGGGCATCGCGCTGGTGCGCCGCTCGCTCGCGGTGCACGACCTGCTGGACGGGCGCCTCGTGCGCCTGTTCGACATCGACGGGCAGAGCCCGTGGCACTATTTTTTCGTGTGTCCGCCGCCGCTCGTGAACACGCCGCGCGTGCAGGCCTTCAGGACCTGGCTGCTTCAGGAAGTCGCGGAGTACCAGCAGCTGTGCGACGAGCTGGACGCGCGGCGCGCGGCGGGGAAAACCCCCGCCGAGTGCGCGCAGGAAGGAGGATGGAAAGCGGCCCTCAGAGCACGACCTTGACCATCGGATGGCCGGTCAGTGCGCGGTAGATGTCGTCGAGCTGTTGCTGGCTCGTGGCGCGCACGGTGATCGTGAGGCCGGTGTAGTTGCCGCCGCTCGAGGCACGCTCCTCGATCTTCTCGACGTCGATCTCGTTGTCGTGGACGGCCACGACCTTGAAGATCGTATCCTTGAACTCCGGGTGCGCCTTGCCCATGATCTTGATCGGGAAGTCGCACGGAAACTCCAGCAGCGACTCCTTCCGGGCATCGATCGCGCCGGTGACCTCGATGGTTTTGGTCGGTTCGCTCATCACTTTCTCCGGGTTAGGTCAAACTGTTCAAACTCGCGTGCCTTCGCACGCTGGTACGCGTCGTACAACGCCGCGAACACGGGGCCCGGCTTGCCGCCCTGCACGGGCAGGTCGTCGAGCGACGTGACGGGCAAAATCTCCTTCGTGGCCGACGTGATCATGATCTCGTCCGCCGAGCGCAGCTCAGCTTCGCTGATCTCGCGCGCGACGAACGGAATGCCGCATTCGTCGGCCAGCTGCTCGACCAGCGCGTAGCGGATCCCTTCGAGGATCCTGTTGCTGCGCGGCGGCGCGTACAGCTCGCCGTTCTTCACGACCCACACGTTCGACGACGAACCTTCGGTCACGTTGTCGTCGCGCAGCTGGATCGTCTCGAACGCGTCGCGTTCGGCCGCATGCTGCGCCATCAACACGTTGCCGAGCAGCGAGATCGACTTGATGTCGCAATGCAGCCAGCGGCGATCCTCGGCCGTCACGCAGCGCACGCCCTGCGCGCGCTCCTGGTCCGACGGCAGGCGCAGCGGGCTCGTCATCGCGAACACCGTCGGCACCGTATTCGCCGGGAACGCGTGGCCGCGCTTCGCGACACCGCGCGTCACCTGCAGGTAGACGAGCGCATGGCCGTCGCCGAGGCCTTCCGCATTCGCGGCGACCACGCGCTCGATCAGCGCGCGCCAGCCGGCCGCGTCATGCGGATTGTCGATGCCGATCTTCTTCAGGCTGCGCGCGAGCCGGTCCAGATGCTGTTCGATCCGGAACGGCACGTGCGCGCCGTCATGCGCATAAACGGGGACGACTTCATACACGCCATCGCCGAAGATGAACCCGCGGTCGAGCACCGGCACGCGGGCTTCCGACAGCGGCACCAGTTCCTCGTGCGACGACACGCTGAGGTAGACGATCGGTTCGAATTCGGCTTGGCTCATGGCAATGACAGATGGGGATGAAGTCGTGAAAACAAAGGCCCGTCGCGCTTACTTCTTCTTGCTGAACATCAGCAGGATCGAGTCCCAGATACGGCCGAAGATACCCGCTTCCGGCACGGCCTGCAGCGCGACGACCGGGAACTCCGACAGCGTCTTGCCATCGGCGACGATCTTCACGGTACCGACCTGCTGGCCTTCCGCGAGCGGCGCGATCAGCGGCGCGTTGACCTCGACTTCCGGCTTGACCTTGTCGCCCAGGCCGCGCGGCACGGTCACCCACTGGTCGCCCTTCACGCCGACCTGCACGGTGTTTTCCTTGCCCTTGTAGATGCGCGGCGTCGACATCGCCTGGCCGCCCTTGAACAGGCGCACCGCGTCGAACGCGCTATAGCCGTAGTTCAGCATCTTCATGCTGTCCTGCGTGCGCTCGCCTTCCTTCTGCTCGCCCATCATCACCGACACGAGACGCCGCTGGCTGTCGACACCCGGGATCGCGCGCTTCGCCGACGCGATCAGGCAGTAGCCGGCCGCCTGCGTATGGCCCGTCTTCAGGCCGTCGACCGTCGGATCCAGCCACAGCAGGCGGTTGCGGTTGCCCTGGCGGATGTTGTTGTACTTGAATTCCTTCTCCGAGAAGATGCTGTAGTACTGCGGAAAATCGCGGATCAGGTGCGCGGACAGCTTCGCGAGGTCGCCGGCCGTCGTGTAGTGGTTCGGGTCGGGCATGCCGTTCACGTCGGCGAAGTGGGTGCCCTTCATGCCGAGGCGCGCCGCCTCGTCGTTCATCAGCGTGACGAACTGCCCTTCGCTGCCGCCGACGAGTTCGGCCAGCGCGATCGCGGCGTCGTTGCCCGACTGGATGATCATCCCGTACACGAGGTCGTGCACCGACACCGGCTTGTTCGCCTCGATGAACATGCGCGACTCGTCGGTGCCGACGCGGCGTACCGCGACGCTCGGCGTGACGATCTGCTCCATCGAGATCTTCTTCTTGTCGAGCGCCTCGAACACCAGGTAGGCCGTCATCAGCTTCGTCAGCGATGCGGGCTCGACGCGTTCGTCGGCGTTGCCCGAGGCGAGCACCGTGTTGCTCGTCGCATCGACGAGCACCCACGAGCGCGCGTTCACGCCCGGCGGCGGCACCGCGCCCGGCATGAAGGTCGCGGGCGCGCCGGTGAACTGCTCGGCGGCGGCGGCCGGCGCGGCATGCGCGGCCTTGGCCTTGGCGGCCGGCTTCGCCTCGGCGACGACGATCGTCGACGCGAGCGCGACGGGCAGCATCACGCCGAGCGCGACGTTGCGCGCGGCGGTGCCGAAGGCGATGGAAGAAGCGAGGGACTTGAGGCCTTGGGGAGACAGACGCATGATCGATTCAGGCTGATGGCAGAAAGTGCGGCGCGAAACGCGCAAGGGTTGAACGGCAAGGCGGCGGGCGTTCCGGCGTTCGTCCGACTGCGTCGGACGGCGCGAAACGCGCCGGTTGGACTCGTGCGGACGCGTTCGGTTCGCGGCCGTCGCGAGCGGGCGGACAGGCGGCGAAACGAGCGCCGCATGGGCCCAGCCGGGCCGCGGGCGACGCGAATTGCGGCCATTATACGTGGCTGCGAACGGCGTTTTCGGGAACCGTGGCCCGGGCGGCCGCACGCCGACTTCGAGAGGATGGCGAGGCTTCGCTGCGAGAGAGGGTGATCGAAGCCGCGCGAAAGGCGTGCGCAGGCGCCGTGCAAGTCGGATTGCGCCGCGCCGCAGCGGGCATGTGCGACCGTGCCGTGACACGATGCGGCGCGATGTCGCGCGAGCGGCGACATCGCACGCGTGCGGCAGCGGCGCCGCACGCCGGGTTCAGCGCATCAACGCCACGCGTCGACGATGATGCGCTTCAGCACGTGCAGCTTGCGATGGAAGAAATGCTCGGCGCCGGGGATCACGACGACCGGCAGTTCCTGCGGCCGCGCCCAGTCGTACACCGACGCGATCGGCACCGTGTCGTCGGTTTCGCCGTGGATCACCAGCGTGTTCTCCGGCACCTCGGCGACCTGCCAGCGGCTCGCGGCCGTGCCGACGAACACCATCCGCTCGATCGTCTCGCCCGCGTCGCGCAGCCGCTTCGCGACATGCGACAGCACGAAGGTGCCGAACGAGAAGCCCGC
This sequence comes from Burkholderia sp. Bp9090, assembly GCF_003857985.1. Taxonomy (NCBI): domain Bacteria; kingdom Pseudomonadati; phylum Pseudomonadota; class Betaproteobacteria; order Burkholderiales; family Burkholderiaceae; genus Burkholderia; species Burkholderia sp. Bp9090. The sequence goes on along the minus strand of NZ_QTPV01000023.1, from coordinate 24,777 downwards.
GAGCACGAGCGGCAGGTCCGCACACGCGGGCTGCGCGCGCATGTGCGCGAGCACGGCAAGCAGGTCGTCGGCCTCACCGATGCCGTTGTCGTGCACGCCCTCGGTCGCGCCGACGCCGCGGAAGTTGGACCGGTACACCACGTAGCCGAGCTGGACCAGCGTGCGCGCAAGGGTTTGCGCGACCTTGTTGTCCATCGTGCCGCCGAACAGCGGATGCGGGTGCGCGACGAGCGCGATGCCGCGCGGCGCGGCGCTGCCGTCGCGCATGGCGTCCGGCAGGTCGACCGCGATTTCGATCTGCCCGACCGGGCCGGCGATCAGCGACTTCTGCGTATGAACGTTCATTCTGCCGGCCCGCTCAGATCTTCAGGCGCTCGACGACCTTGCCGTCGCGCAGGTGCGATTCGACGATCTCGTCGATGTCGGCCTGGTCGACGTACGTGTACCACGTGCCTTCCGGATACACGACCATCACGGGCCCTTCCTCGCAGCGGTCGAGGCAGCCGGCCTTGTTGATGCGGACCTTGCCGGGCCCCGCGAGGCCGAGTTCCTTCACGCGCTTTTTCGCGTATTCCTGCATGGTCTGCGCATCGCATTGCGCGCAGCTCGGACGCTCGGCGCCCGGGTCGCGCTGGTTCAGGCAGAAGAAGACGTGGTGCTGGTAGTAGGAATCCATGATGGTGACGAGCGGCCCGGCGCGGTGCCGGGCGGAAAGAGGGGCGATCGCCGTTGCGCGCGGCAACGGATGTGCGGACGATTATAACGAGCGGCGCGCGCCGCTGCCCGCGACCGAACCGTGGCCGCCCTGCCCGGCGTGCCGCGTCAGCGCCGCGGCGCGGCCGGCAGCCACGCGTGCTCGACGCGCTGGCCGAGCCAGATCAGCGCCGCGTAGGGCCAGATCCACGCGAGCCAGCGCGCGATGCTGTTGAAGTGCACGTAGCGGCCCTGCCGCCAGCCCGACAGCGTGAAGTCGAAGAACGGGTTGACGGGCAGCAGGTTGACGAGCGCCACGCCGGCCAGCAGCGCGAGCGCCGCGAGCAGCGCGCGCCACGCGGCCGGCACGCGCAATGCGAGCAGGGCCGCCGCGAAGCCGAGCTCGATGCCGAGCCGCGCACCGGGCGTCGCCCACACGACGACGAGGCCGGTGCTCGACTGCATGAAGGTCGCGGCCGCCTTCAGCGCGAGCGTCGCGACGACGAACCCGATCAGGAGCCGCACGCGCGGCGCGCGCTCGCGCATCGCGAGCGACGCGATCGCCAGCGCGGCGAACAGCATCAGGCCACCGAGCGCGGCTTCCCACGCGGAGTCGGACAGCCAGCCGTCGACACGCTCGGGCCATTCGCTCACGCGCCACGCGGCCGGCAGCCACGCGAGCAGCGCGTCCTGCATCGAGCCGTCGGCGCGTTCCCACAGCGCGGCCGGCCAGTCACCGATGCCGAACAGGAACGGCGACGGAAACAGGATCGCGAACGGCCACAGTCCGGCGAGCAGCAGCGGCGTCGCGCCGTCGGGCTCGAACCACGCGAAGCGCAGCCGGCGCAGCGCGCCGCGCTCGAGCAGCGCGCCGGTGGCCGGTGCGGCGAGCGCCGCGCCGAGCAGCGCGCCGAGCGCGTTGGCCGCGAGGTCGAGATTCGACGCGACACGCGTCGGCAGGTAGGTCTGCAGCGCCTCCATCGACCCCGACAGCAGCACGCCGAGGCCGCCCACGATCAGCGTCGCGACCACGCCGCGCCAGCGCGGATGCAGCGCGAGCACGCCGAGCGCGCCGAACGGCAGGTAGCCGAGCACGTTGGTGACCACGTCGAACGCGGTCACATAGCGCTGCATCGGCGCGAACAGGTAGTCGAACGGCCCGATGCCGAGCGACACCCAGCCGTCGAACGGATACAGCGATGCATAGACGACGAGCGCCGCATACGCGGCGAACGCCTGCCGCGCCAGCGACGACGCGCGCGACGTGCCCGGCGCGCTCATCGCGGCTGCGCGTGGTGCGTCACGGGTTGCCCGCGTACGCCTGCACGCCGACCCACGCGGCGATCTGCGACACGAGCTCGTCGCTCGCGGCCGCGAGCGCACGCGCGCCGCCTTCCGCATCGGGCGTGCTCGACGGCGCGCGCGCGACGAAGGTGCGCTGGCCGAGCACCTTGCCGTCCTGCATCAGCGTCGCGCGCGCGGTGACCGCGCCGTGGCTCTGCGACTGCCCGTCGAACACCTGCTCGAATTCGTTCAGGTCGACCTTCAGCGTCGGCGCGCGCACGCCGTCGGTGCCTTCGAGCACCGCGCCGCGCGACGACAGCGCGCCGCGCAGCCGTTGCGTGAGCAGTTGCGCCGGTGGCGCGGTCCAGCGGCTGTCGCGATAGACGGCCATGCGCTGCGCATCCGCATACGCGAGGCGGTAGACGAACTTGTCCGTGTCGAGCGCGTCGGGCGCGGCGACGTCGAGCACCTTCAGCGCGGGCCCGGTGCCGGCCGTGACGACCGATGCGGCCGGCCCGAGGTCGTAGCGGACGTTCGACAGCGCCGCGGCGTTGCCGGCGCAGCCGGCGGCGAACGCGAGCGTCAGCACCGCGAGCGCGGTCGCTGCCGGACGCAGCGCGCGGTCAAGGATTCGTGGCATGGCATGTTCCTGCATGATGTTTCCGGTTTCGATGGCGTCATGGCCCGGTCTCGCGCCGGGCCGGTCGAGCGGCGGGCTGGCGATGCGCTTCATTTCCCGGCCGCGGCACCCGCCCCCGGCCAGACGAAGCCCGCCTCGCCGGGCCCGGGCGCGGAGCCGGGCGAGCCGAACAACAGACTGCGCGGGTTGCGGCCGAGTTCACCGGCGACGTCCTTCAATTGCCGCGACGCATCGCCGACGCTGCCGGCCAGCGCGTTGAAACGCGGCAGCGTGTCGTACTGGACCCGCGCGTTCAGGTCGTTCAGCGCGACGCCGACCTGCTCGGCAGCCGAGCCGGCCTTGTTCAGGTTCGACACGAGCGGCCCGTTCGGCTGCAGCAGCGTGTTCGCCGATGCCATCGCGCGATCGACCTGGTGCATCGTCTCCGGCAGCGCGGCCACCGCCGGCGCGAGCTGCTTCGACAGCGTCGCCGCGCCGTCCGCCGCGTGCTGCAGGCTTTCGGCCGTCGCGCGCAGCTGCTCGCGCATCTCCGGCGACATCAGCGCGTTCGCGCTTTTCGCCGCCAGCTCGAGCTGCCGCAGCAGCACGTCGCCGCGCTCCTGGATCTGGTCGAACAGGCTCGGCCGCATCGGGATCTGCGCGATCGCCTTCGGCGACGACGGCAGCGGCGCCAGGTCGCGCCCCGTATCCTCGAGCTGCACGAACGCGATGCCCGTCACGCCCTGGAAGCCGAGGCTGCCGTAGGTCGACTGCGTGATCGGCGCGTCGCGATCGACGAGGATCCGGATCCGGATCTGGCCCGGATGCGCGCGATCGAAGCCGATCGACTGCACCTTGCCGACGTCGAGGCCGCGAAAACGCACGGCCGCATCGGGGAACAGGCCCGTCACGTTGGTGCGCGCGAGCAGGTCGTACGGCACGCGCACGGTACGGTCGACGTTGAACCAGAACACGGTGCCCGCGATCGCGAGCGTCAGCGCGATCGTGAACAGGCCGGCCCAGAACGCATGTGATTTGTTTTCCATTCGCGGGTTCCTTGCTTCTTGCCTTGCTTACAGATCGACGCTCGACGGCGCCGGTTCGAGGGCCGCCTTCGGCAGCTTCGCGCGCCGCTCGGGCGGCAGCGCCTGCAGTGCGCGGCGCCCGCGCAGCCCCAGGAAATATTCGTGGATGAACGGATGGTCGACGTTCGCGGCCTCCTCGACGGGGGCCGCGACCAGCACCTTGCGGTCGGCCAGCACCGCGACGCGCGTCGACAGCGCGACCATCGTGTCGAGATCGTGCGTCACCATCACGACCGTCAGCCCGAGCGTGCGGTGCAGCGTCGCGATCAGCTCGACGAATTCGTCGGACGCCTGCGGGTCGAGGCCGGCGGTCGGCTCGTCGAGGAACAGCAGTTCCGGCTCGAGCGCGATCGCGCGCGCGATGCCGACCCGCTTCACCATCCCGCCCGACAGCGCGGCCGGCATCTTCGACGCGTGCTTGCACGGCAGCCCGACCATCTCGAGCTTCAGCATCACGATGTCGTGCAGCAGGTCGGGCGGCACGCGGCCGAGCTCGCGCAACGGCTGCGCGACGTTGTCGAACACCGTCATCGACGAAAACAGCGCGCCCTGCTGGAACAGCATCCCCGAGCGCGTGCGCATCATCCGCGCGGTCGCGTCGTCGATCTTCGACGTGTCCTCGCCGAACACCTTGATCGTGCCCGACGTCGGCCGCTCGAGGCCGAGGATCTGCCGCACCAGCGTCGTCTTGCCCGAGCCCGAGCCGCCGACGATCGCCACGATCTCGCCGCGCCGCACGTCGAAATCGAGCTTCTGGTGAATGATGTTGCGCCCGTAGCGCTTCGTCAGGTTGCGCACCTCGATCACGAGGTCGTCGCCGGGCACGGCGGCGCCCGGCGGCGTGCCGACCGAGCCTGCGCCGATTGCCGCGGCATGTGCGCTGGCGGCACCGGCCGCCGGTTCGTTCGACGCGTTCATCCGAGCCCCACGTTCTGGAACAGGATCGCGAACACCGCGTCGGCGAGGATCACGACCGTGATCGACGAGACGACCGAGGTCGTCGTCCCTTCGCCGAGGCTCTGCGAGTTCGCCTTGATCCGGAAACCGAAATGACAGGCGACCAGCGCGATCAGCATGCCGAACACGACACCCTTGCCGATGCCGATGTACAGGTTCGCGATCGGCACGACGCCCGGCAGCGAGCGCACGAAATAGTTGACGTCGATGCCGAGCACCAGCTTCGCGGCGAGCGCGCCGCCGGTGAGCGCGATGATGTTGGTCCACATCACGAGCAGCGGCATCGCGACGCCGAGCGCGAGCACGCGCGGCAGGATCAGCCGCAACCCGTGCGGGATGCCCATCACGCGCATCGCGTCGAGCTCCTCGGTCACGCGCATCACGCCGATCTGCGCGGTGATCGCCGAGCCCGAGCGGCCCGCGACGAGGATCGCCGACAGCACGGGCCCCAGCTCGCGGATCACCGACAGCCCGAGGATGTTCACGATGTAGCGGTTCGCGCCGAACATCTGCAGCTGCTGCGCGGACAGGTAGCTCAGCACGATGCCGATCAGGAACGCGACCAGCGCGGTGATCGGCAGCGCCTGGGCACCGGCGCTGTAGATGTTCGCCGAGGTTTCCTTCCACGGCATCGTCTGTGGGCGGCGCAGCACCGACAGCGCATCGAGGATCACGAGGCCGAACATCGCGATGCCGCCCTGCAGGTGTTCGGCGAACGCGAAGATCGCCTGGCCGAGGCGCGTGACGGGATCGAACCGCACGACGCGCTCGGGCGCCTCGCGCTGGCTGTCGAGGCGTTCGATCCGCTCGAAGATCGTGCGCTGCGTGGCGGACAGCTCGACGCCGGCCGGCAGCTTGCGGCCCCACACGCGCCACAGCGCCTGGCCGCCGACGTGGTCGAGTCGCTCGATGCCGGACAGATCCCATTCGTTCACGCGCCCGGACGCGATGCCCGCGATGCGGCGCGCGACCGCGCCGCGGTTGCGCGCAAGCGCGAGTGCGGTCCATTGGCCGTACAGGCGCACCGTCTGACCCTGGCCGCCGGCGTCGACCGACAGGCCGGGAGGAGTCTCGAAGTCCAAGGGCGGATTGTTTGCAAAAGGATGACAGCGGCCATTGTAGCGAACCGCCCGGCGCCGCGACGTGAGGATTGCCGCCGGGGCGCGCGGCCGAGAGCGCGTGGCGGGGCACGCGTGGCCGGCGCGTCGGGCCGCGGGCATCCAGTTGCGGGTGCCCGGCCCGCCACGGCGCACCGTTCGCCGCCGGACCGGCATGCCGGGCGCGACCTTTCATTCTTCCGTCACGTTTCCTTTCGATACTCTCACGCGCCGCACATCAGGCCGTCGGCGCCCGCGCCGCCATCTCGCGGCGCGCCTCGCGATTCATAGAACAGAACACCGAACAGGACAATCGATGCGTCTCCCCCCGCTTTCCCGCCGCCGCGCGACCGCCGCCGCCGCGCTCGCCAGCCTCGCCTTCGCCCTCGCCGGTTGCGGCGGCGACGACGTCACCGCTCCGCCGTCATCGCAGACGCAGGCCCAGGCGCCCGCCGGCACGACCGCCACGCTCGCGCTGCTCGAAACGACCGACCTGCACACCAACGTGCTGTCGTACGACTATTTCAAGCTCGCCGCCGACAAGTCGCTCGGTTTCGAGCGCGTGTCGACGCTGATCGCGCAGGCGCGCGCGCAGTACCCGAACACGCTGCTGCTCGACAACGGCGACACGATCCAAGGCACCGCGCTGTCGGACTACCAGGCGCTCGTGAACCCGATCGGCTGCGACCAGACGCTCGCGATCTACAAGGTGATGAACGCCGCGAAGTTCGACGGCGGCGGGATCGGCAACCATGAGTTCAACTACGGGCTGCCGTACCTGTCGCAGGTGACCGGCAACACGTTCGACGTCGACGGGCTGCCGGCCCCCGCACAGCAGAAGAAGTGCGCGGGCCCGAACTTCCCGCAGGTGCTCGCGAACGTGATCAGCGCGAGGACCAACGCGCCGCTGTTCACGCCGTACACGATCCTCACCCGCACGGTGACGGCCGTCACGCCCGACGGCAAGACCGTCAGCGCGCCGGTGAAGATCGGCATCATCGGCTTCACGCCGCCCGCGATCATGAGCTGGGACAAGCGCTGGCTCGACGGCAAGGTCTACACGACCGGCCTGAAGGAAGCGGCCGAGAAGTACGTTCCGGAGATGCGCGCGAAGGGCGCCGACCTCGTCGTCGCGATCTCGCACGGCGGCCTCGACAACACCGCGTACTCGCCGACGATGGAGAACGGCAGCTGGTGGCTGTCGAAGGTGCCCGGCATCGACGCGATGCTGATCGGCCACTCGCACCAGGTGTTCCCGGACGCGAACAGCACCGTCGCGCAGTTCAACCTGCCGGGCGTCGACAAGGCGAAGGGCACCGTCAACGGCGTGCCGACCGTGATGGCCAACTACTGGGGCAAGCATCTCGGCGTGATCAAGCTCGGTCTTGAGTTCGACGGCAAGACGTGGACCGTCGACAAGTCGCAGACGACCGTCGAGGCGCGGCCGATCCAGAACGCGGACAAGAGCTACGTCGCCGCCGATCCGTCGGTGTCCGCCGCGATCGCCGCCGAGCACCAGGCGACGATCGACTACGTGAAGACGCCGATCGGCTCGACCGACTACCGGATGAACTCGTACTTCGCCGACGTCGGCGATCCGGGCGCGATCCAGATCGTCAACGAGGCGCAGGCCGACTACGTGAAGACCTACGTGCAGGCGAACCTGCCGCAATACGCGTCGCTGCCGGTGCTGTCGGTCAGCGCGCCGTTCAAGAGCGGCTTCGGCGGCGGCAGCGACTACACCGACGTCGCGCCCGGCGCGCTCGCGATCAACAACGCGGCCGACCTGTACCTGTATCCGAACACCGTGTACGCGGTGAAGGTGAGCGGCAGCGACGTGAAGAACTGGCTCGAGACGGCCGCGAAACGCTTCAACACGATCGACCCGACCCAGGCGACCGTGCAGCCGCTCGTCAGCAGCTTCCCCGGCTACAACTTCGACATGTTCACGTCCGCCGATCTCGCGTACGAGATCGACGTCACGCAGCCGGTCGGCAGCCGCATCAGGAACCTGACGTACAAGGGCGCGCCGATCGACCCGAACGCGCAGTTCATCGTCGCGACCAACAACTACCGCGCGAGCGGCGGCGGCAACTTCCCGGGCCTCGACGGCAGCAAGACGATCTTCGCGTCGCCCGACGCGAACCGCGACGTGCTGATCGCATTCATCAAGAAACGCGGCGCGATCACGCGCGCGGCCGACGGCGCGCAGCGCAGCTGGCGCTTCACGAAGCTCGCGAGCTCGGTCGCGCACGTGCGGTTCACGTCCGCGCCGAACCGGCTCGGCGACGCGGCGGCTGCCGGCCTGAGCGGCCTCACGCAGGTTGCGGCCGACGACGGCTCGGGCAAGAACCTCGCCGTCTACGAGATCGACCTCACGCAATGACCATGAGACCCGCGATGCAACCGATCCGGACGATGCGGCCGGCCGAGGCCGGCTTCGCCGCCGCCGCGCGGCGCGTGCTGCGCGCGAAACTCCCGCCGGCCGCGTTGCTCGCGGCGGCGGCCGTGACCGTCGCGGCCGTGGTCGCCGCGACCGGCTGGCGCGCCGCCGGCCCCTCGCCGAGCGCCGCGCAGCTCGACGAATGGCAGGCGATGGTCGCGCAGGCCGTCGAGCCGCATGCGCTCGCGCAGTTGCGCGCCCTCGCGCGCCGCGGTTCGGGCGACGCGCAGGCGGCGCTCGGCATCGCGCTCGTCGATGCGCGCGAGCCGGGGCTGCGCGACGAGGGACGCGGCTGGCTGGAAACCGCCGCGCAGGCGGACACGAAAGCCGGCACGCACGCCGCACGGCGCGCGCGGCTCGCACTCGGCAAGGCATTGCTGCTGGGCAGCGGCGACATCCCGAAGGACTATGTGCGCGCCCGCGCGCTGCTCGGCGAAGCGGCCGGACAGGGCGATCCGGCCGCCGCGTATTACCTCGGGCTGATCTATCGCAGCGGCTACGGCACCGCCGCGGACGCCGTGCAGGCCGCGCACTGGTTCGAGCTCGCGTCGCGCGCGGACCTCCCGGCCGCGGACTTCATGCTCGCGAACGCGTACCGCGAAGGCAGCGGCGTGCCGCGCGACGAAGCGCGCGCGCTCGCGCTGTATCGCCGGGCGGCGGAACACGAGCTGCCGGAAGCCGTGCAGACGCTCGCGATGGCGTATCGCAACGGCGAGCTGGGGCTCAAGCCCGACGCGGACGAATTCCACGCGCAGTGGATCGAAACCGCGCATGCGCTGAAGCACCCGGTCATCGCGCCGTGATGCGCGCGAGCCGCCTGGCCGGGTGCCGTCGCGGCATCCGGCGTCAGGCGGCGCCGCTCCGCGCGGGTCGTTCCAGGCGCATGTACGAGTCGGACACGATCAGTCCGAAGACGATGTGATCGAGCGCGCTCACCCAGCCTCGCGCGTCGGCGAACCACGGAAACAACTGCGTCATCCCGTAGTAGTTGACGACGTACAGCAGCACGCCGAACACGGCCCCCGCCACGCTGGCCATCCCGATGCTCGAATCCAGGCTGAAACACGCAATGATCACGGCCAGGACCAGCGCAAATACGATCGACAACGCGAAGTGCACGCCCAGCGCGGCCAGCAGCGTCCCCACTTCGACCGTGGCCGACGGCGCGAGCGCGTCATCGCCGAAGTAGATGGCCGCGATCATGCGCAGCGGCGCCCACGCGTCGTGTCCGATGATTGCCGCCGCGACGACCTGGACGACGAGGAAAACCGCACCGGCCACGCACCCGCCGATCACGGCGGCTCGCCACACCGGAATGCGGCGCACGTAATGGTGCGAATGCATGTGGAGTTGCATGGCCACCTCCTTGAAAACGGTCGGCCGCCGCATCAGCGCCGGTGCCTATGCTACGTACCCGCTCGCACCGCCGACCATGCCGACTCGAGCGAGTTCATCAGCCGGCGACAGGCACACGTCGTCGGGAGCCCGGCGGCATCGGCGATCCGGCGCGTCTTGCGGTGAAGGCGCGCGAACAGGCCGGACGGGCTCGAACCCGAATGAAGCGGGTTCATCGCCATTTCCGTCGATGCGGCAACGACGAGGACGCGCCGGCGCGCGCCGATTCGTCTGCGTTACTGCCGGCAACACCGTCGAACGCGCCGCCAGAGCGGATACTTCGAACGTAGTCGTGCCGGTCTCCAAATTCAAGATGCCGGCCGGCGGCGGTACGCGACTGTGCCGGGTTCGGCAGGCGCAAGCGGCAACAGGCCCGCGGTCAAGCAGGACACAGACTGCGAGCATTCGCGCGCGCCCGTGCAAGCCGAGCCTGAAAAACAGATAGCCGAGCCGGATGCGCGGCCGTCACCGTCGATCTCGCTGCCGGTGCATCCAAGCGCCGCTTCCGCCCCTGTCGCTACAATAGCCACCATGAACGCCCCCACCTCCTCCGACACGCCCGATTCCGGCGACGCGCACATCGCGCGCAACCGGCTCGAGGCGCACCTGGATGCCGCGCCGCGCGCGTGGCCGCTCGACATCGTTGCCGCCACCGGCTCGACCAACGCCGACGTCGCGACGCGCCTCAAGGCGCTGCCGCGCGCCGCGAACGCGCTGCCCGCGCCGCTCGTGCGCGTCGCGTTCGAGCAGACGGCCGGCCGCGGCCGGCAAGGCCGCCCGTGGTTCGCGCAGCCCGGCAACGCGCTGCTGTGCTCGGTCGGCTGCATCGTGCCGCGCCCCGTGGACGCGCTGGGCGGCCTCAGCATCGCGATCGGCGTCGCGCTCGCGGAAGGGCTCGCCGCGCTGCCGCTCGACGCCCGCACGCGCGTCGCGCTGAAATGGCCGAACGACCTGCTGCTGACGGTCACCGACGACGGCACGCCGCGCATCGTCGGCAAGCTCGCCGGGATCCTGATCGAAACCGTCTGGACCACCGCCGACGCGACCGCCGTCGTGATCGGCTTCGGCATCAACGTGCGCGGCGCGGAAGCCGTCGCCGCGCAGGTCGACGCGCTGCGCGCGCGCGAAGCGACGCTCGCGAGCGGGCTGCCGCCGGCCGCGCTGTCGGCCGCGTGCGCATCGGCCAACCTCACCGATACGCTCGCCGCCGCGCTGAACGCGCTCACCCCCGCCCTCGCGCAGTTCGGCACCGACGGGCTCGCGCCGTTCCTGCCGCGCTGGCACGCGCTGCACGCATACGCGGGGCGCGAAGTCGTGCTGCTCGAACAGGGTGTCGAACGCGTGCGCGGCATCGCAACCGGCATCGACGCGACCGGCCAGCTGCTGCTCGACACGCCCGATGGCGTGCGGGCGATCGCGGCCGGCGACGTATCGCTGCGCGAAGCGCAATGAACGAACCGCATCTGCTGATCGACGCCGGCAACAGCCGGATCAAGTGGGCGCTCGCCGACGCGCAGCGCACGCTCGTCGACACCGGCGCGTTCGGCCATACGCGCGACGGCGGCGCCGACCCCGACTGGTCGGCCGTGCCGCGTCCGCGCGGCGCATGGATTTCGAACGTCGCGGGTGCCGACGTGGCCGCCCGGCTCGACGCGCTGCTCGACGCCCGTTGGCCCGGCCTGCCGCGCACGACGATCCGCTCGCGGCCCGCGCAATGCGGCGTGACGAACGGCTATACGACGCCCGAACAGCTCGGCAGCGATCGCTGGGCCGGTTTGATCGGCGCGCATGCGGCGTTTCCGGGCGAGCATCTGCTGATCGCGACGTTCGGCACGGCGACGACGCTCGAAGCGCTGCGTGCGGACGGTCGTTTCACCGGCGGGCTGATCGCGCCGGGCTGGGCGCTGATGATGCGCGCGCTCGGCACGCACACCGCGCAATTGCCGACGCTGACCACCGACATCGCGAGCGGGCTGCTCGCGGGCGCGCAGGCCGAGCCGTTCCAGGTCGATACGCCGCGCTCGCTGTCGGCCGGCTGCCTGTACGCGCAGGCGGGGCTGATCGAACGCGCGTGGCGCGATCTCGCCGATGCGTGGCAGGCCCCCGTGCGGCTCGTGCTGGCAGGCGGTGCGGCCGACGACGTCGCGCGTGCGCTGACGCTGCCGCATACGCGGCACGATGCGCTGATCCTGTCCGGGCTTGCGCTGATCGCCGTGGAAGCGGCGGCGCAGGATTGACGTAAAACCGGCCGGCATCGCGCCGGCCGCATCGACGGATGCCCGGCTGCGGGCTTCGTCGCGGTGACGATGGAAAAACGGGCGCCGGTGCCTGGCGCCCCTGCGGAGAGCCCGGCCGCATGCGGCCCCGGTCGACGCGAACGATCGCCGGCGACGACGACGCCCGCCGTGCGACCGTCCCGACTGAACGACTGAACAACGACGAGGAGTGTCGACGATGCTGCGCTGGCTGATCGCTGTTCTCTTTCTCGCGAACCTGCTCGCGTTCGTCGCCGTGCGCGGCGTGTTCGGGCCGCTGCCGGCGGCCGGTCCGCGCGAACCGGGCGTGCTGTCCCGGCAGGTGCGGCCCGAGGCGCTGCATGCGATGCCGCTCGCGCAGGCGGCCGATCAGCCGGTGATCGGCGGCCCGATCGGCGCGCCGGCCGTCCCGGCCGAGCCGTTCGCGGCATCCGCGCCCTGACGGCGCGGCACCCGCATCAGGACTGCTGCGCGCGCACCTTCTTCAGCAGCGCGGTGGTCGAGCGGTCGTGCTCGAACGGAATCGCGAGCGCCCGCCCGCCCCAGCCGCGCACGATCGCCGATTCCGGCAGCGCGTCCATGTCGTAGTCGCCGCCCTTCACGAGAATGTCCGGACGGACGGCCTCGATCAGCGACACCGGCGTCTTCTCCTCGAACTTCACGACCCAGTCGACGCTTTCCAGCGCCGCGAGCAGCGCCATGCGGTCGTCCTCGCGGTTGATCGGCCGGTCGTCGCCCTTGCCGAGCATGCGCACCGACGCATCGCTGTTCACGCCGACGATCAGGCATGCGCCGAGCGCCTTCGCATCGGCGAGATAGGTGACGTGGCCACGGTGCAGGATGTCGAACACGCCGTTCGTGAACACGACGGGCGAAGGCAGCGAAGCGCGCAGCGCAACCAGGGCGTCACGGGTGATCAGCTTGCGTTCGAAGGTAGCGGACATGATGGATTTCGGATGGCGTGAGCGGCGCGCGGTGCACGTCGCGACGGAACACGGCGGCGCCAGATAAAAAGCCCGCCGGATCGCCGGGCGGGCTTCATGCGGGAATACGGGGCGGCGAGCGCGGCCGGCGGCGCTTCACGCCGGCTGCGACGCCGCGCGGCCTCAGGCCGGTTGCGCGGCCGATGACGGGCCGCTTTCGGACTGCAGGCGGCCGGTGACTTCCTTGCGATAGCGGTTCAGTTCCTGCGCGGTCGCGAAGGTGCGCTCGAACAGGATCGACAGGTTGTGCAGGATCCGCTCGACGACCTTCTTTTCCCACTCGCCGTCGAAACGGATCTGCTCGTCGAGCCAGCGCTCGAGCCATTCCGGATCGGGCAGGCGCGACTGCACGGTGTCGCGCGGGAACAGCGCCTGGTTCACGTGCAGGTTGGTCGGGTGCAGCGGCTTCTCGGTGCGGCGCGCCGACGCCATCAGCACGCCGATCTTCGCGAACGCCGCGCGCGCGACGTCGCCGCAGTTGTTCAGCGCCTTCTTCATGTAGCGCAGGTAAGCGCCGCCGTGGCGCGCTTCATCGCGCGAGATCGTTTCGTAGATGTGCTTGATGACCGGCTCGGTGTGCCAGTCGGCCGCGCAGCGATACCAGTGGTTCAGGCGGATCTCGCCGCAGAAGTGCAGCATCAGCGTCTCGAGCGGCGGCGCCGGGTCGAACTCGAAGCGCACCGCGTGCAGTTCCTCTTCGGTCGGCACCATTTCCGGCCGGAAGCGGCGCAGGTATTCCATCAGCACGAGCGAATGCTTCTGCTCCTCGAAGAACCACACGCTCATGAACGCTGAGAAGTCGCTGTCGTGCTGGTTGTCGCGCAGGAACATTTCCGTCGCGGGCAGCGCCGACCATTCGGTGATCGCGTTCATCTTGATCGTCTTCGCCTGCTCGTCGGTGAGCAGCGAAGCGTCGAACTTGTCCCACGGAATGTCCTTCTCCATGTCCCAGCGGACAGCTTCGAGCGACCTGTAAAGTTCCGGATAAAGCATGGTGTTCATGATGGTCCCACCCCTGTTCTGCGCAATGCGACTTCTCTAAACGTGACTGTTGCCGCGCGGGCGCGCGAACGCGCTTTTTGCAGCCAAGACTCTAATTTTACGCGTGAATCCAGCCCCCGGACGCAGATTCCGCGTTCGGCAGCCGGGCGGCCGCGTAGCCGCCTTGAAGCACGCCGCGACCCCGCTCCGCTCGAACGGAACCGACCGCGCGTGCCTGATGTGGGGGCCGGCGCAGGCCGGCTCGGTGGCGAGCCCGCCCGGCGCCACGCGGTCCCCGGACGGGTTCCCGTGCGACCGCCGGACCGGCGGGCTGCTCGATATGGTGTATACGGCGGCGGCCATGATAGCACGCACACATGACGGTTCCGAGACGCGGAACCGGTCGCGGGCCGCCAACGGCGGTGCGGCGATCGGTCGCAGGCCCCGTCGCGAAAACGCAACCGAAATGTAAGCTGAGTCGCTTTCGGGCCTGCCCGGGCCTGTCGGTCAGACCCGTATTTCGCCTGTCGCGAGACCGCCTTCGGGCGGCGTGCCGGCCGCCGGCGCGCTGCCGCCGTCGGCCCGGGCGATCCAGTCCGCCAGCGTGTCGCGCTGCGCGCGTCCGTCGCGGTAGCCGAGTTCGATCAGTTCGCGCGTGAACGCCTCCTCGAACAACAGGTAGCTCGCGAACGACGCGCCGGCGGGCTGGCTGCCGCCGATCGCGCCGAGCAGCCCGCGCATCGTCGCCGGCATCTGCTTCAGGTGTTTCGCGGCGATCAGCTCGATGCGCTCGGACGGCGCGATCGCGAGCACGTCGACGTGCCGCCAGCCGCTGTCGACTTCGACCTGGTGCGGCAAATGCTCGATCATTCGGTTGATGTGCTCGATCCGCTCGATGTCCGAGCCGATCGAGTCGAGAAACACGCTCGCGAGCACCTGCTGGCCGATCTGCGCGGGCGTCGGGTAACCGCGCACCAGCCCCGAGCCGTTCGCGGCGGGAATTTCGGGCCGCGGATCGGCCGCGCCGACGACGACGATCCGGTCCGCGCCGAAGTGGATCGCCGGCGACAGCGGCGCGACCTGGCGGATCGACCCGTCGCCGAAGTATTCGATCTGGCCGTCGAGCACGAGCGGCACGGCCGGGAACACGAACGGAATGGCCGACGACGCGAGCAGGTGCGACGCCGACAGATCGACGAGCCGTGCGGTGCGCTGCGCGCGCCGCCATGCCTGGATCGGCTCGGCGGCCTGGTAGAAGGTCAGGTGCCGGCCGCTCGAATAGCTGAGCGCCGTCACCGACAGCGCATGCAGCAGGCGGGCCTCGAGCATCTGCTCGATCCGGTGGAAGCTCAGCTCGCGCTGCAGCAGGTGCGCGAGCGGCGCGTTGTCGAGCAGCCCGCGCGGCGAGCGGCGCGCCGCCCAGCCGAAGGTCATCGTCGCGAGCCAGCGTGCGCCCGCCGCGGCGATGCCGAGCCAGTCGGTGCGATACACGTAGTCCGCGCGCAGCGGCTCCCAGAATTCGAGCAGGCGCCGCACGCCGTGCGAAAAGTCGTCCGCGTGGCTTGCGATCGACGTCGCATTGATCGCGCCGGCCGATGACCCGCAGACCACCGTGAACGGCACCGTATGCCGGTTCGGATCGGCCTCGCGCGCGATTTCGGCCAGCGCCTTCAGCACGCCGACCTGATAGGCGGCACGTGCGCCGCCTCCCATCAGCACGAGCGCGAGCCGCATGATCGACCTGCTATCCGGTTCGCATCACGTCGAGCGCTTCGGCGGACGCGTTTCGGGCGACGAAGCGGCTGCCGCGCGCGCCGCGGCCGAATCGGCCGGCTTCGCGCGCTTCGCGGCCGGCTTGCGCGGCGCGGCGGCCGCGGCCGGCGCGGGCTGTGCCGCCCGCGCGGCCGGTGCGGCCTGCTCGGGCGGTGCTGCGTCGTCCGGTGCCGTGGGCTGCGCCCCCGGCTGCGTCATCGCGAGGCTCGCGAGCTGGTTGAACTGCGCCTGCAGCAGATTCCACCAGCCGGCCGGATCGAACGCCTGTTGCGCGGCGTCGCCAGCCGGCGGCGCGTCCGCGGCGGCGGCGTCCGGCGCTTGCTGCGCGTCGGCGCGCGGCGCGGACGCCGCTTGCGCTGCCGCAACCGCGGCCTCCTCGGCCGCCGACATCGAGCTTTGCGCGAACGCGCCGAACGCGCGCAGCGTCGCGAGCGTCGCGCGCTGCACCTCGAGTGCCTGGATCGCGGACTGCAGCATCCCGAGATTGAGCTTGAGCCATTGCTCGACCGCACGCAGATCGGTGATCCGCTTGTCGAGTTCCTCGACGCTCGTGAGCGGCGCCATCATGTCGGACATGCTCGACAGCGAAGGCGGCAGCCCCGACGCGGTGCCGGGAAACGACGCCATCCCGCCGAACGGCGTCATCCGCATCATGTCCCACATCCGGTCGAGCATGTCGGCAGGCTTGAAACCGGCAAAGCCGGCGAAAGGATTGGAGCCGGGGGCATCGGT
Organism: Burkholderia sp. Bp9090; assembly: GCF_003857985.1. Classification (NCBI taxonomy): domain Bacteria; kingdom Pseudomonadati; phylum Pseudomonadota; class Betaproteobacteria; order Burkholderiales; family Burkholderiaceae; genus Burkholderia; species Burkholderia sp. Bp9090. The sequence continues at coordinate 8,480 of NZ_QTPV01000023.1, read as the reverse complement.
CGTCATACGGGCGTCCTGGTTGACTGGGGGAGCGAAGCGGCCGGCACGGATCGAGCGGCCGCCTTTGGTTCGATCATAACGCGCGTCAGAACGGTGCGTCGCCGGGGAAGTCGGGCGGGCGCCGCTCGCGCAGCGAGCGGATGCCTTCCTGCACGTCGGGCCCGGAGAAGCCCATGAATTCGAGCGCGAGCGACGTATCGAACGTCGGCCCGGCGCTGCGCAGCCAGTTGTTCAGCGCGTACTTGGTCCAGCGGATCGCCGACTGCGATCCGTGCGCGAGCCGCTCGGCAACCTCGTACGCCTTCGGCAGCAGGTCGGCTGGCTCGACCGCGAGCGACACGAGGCCGATCCGCTCGGCCTCCTCGCCGGTCACCGGTTCGCACAGCAGCAGGTAGTACTTCGCCTTCGCCATCCCGCACAACAGCGGCCACACGATCGCCGCGTGATCGCCGGCCGCGACGCCGAGCCGCGTATGGCCGTCGATGATGCGCGCGTCCCTCGCGGCGATCGAGATGTCGGCGAGCAGTCCGGCGACGAGCCCCGCGCCGACGGCCGGGCCGTGCATCGCGGACACGATCGGCTTGCTGCAGTTGATCACGTTGTAGACGAGGTCGCGCGCCTCGCGCCACACGCGCGCGCGCACGTCGAAGTCGTTCGCCATCGCCTCGACGAGCGCGAGATCGCCGCCCGCCGAAAAGCCCTTGCCCTCGCCGCGGATCACCGCGACGCGCGTGTCGGGATCGCGGTCGACGTCGCGCCAGATGTCGGCGAGCTCGCGATGCATGCGCTCGTTCGCAGTCGCGAGGCCGCTGCGGTTCGCGCCCTCGCCGCTCATCACGATGTCGAGCACGCCGTGATCGCGGCGTGTCACCTTCAGTGCTTCGTAACCGCCGTATGCGGCGAGATCGGCCATGCGCAGCTCCCGGGTTCTCGAGACGCCTGAAGCGCCTGAATCGAGTGTAGCCAAGCCCGCGCGGGCAAACATCAGGCGAAACCCGGCGCGCGGGCCGGGGCCGGGTTTCGCGTCGACTGGCGCGTTTGCGTCAGGCCGCGCCGTCGGGCGGCGCGACCGCCTGCTCGATCGCGCCGAAGATCGACTTGCCGGCCGCGTCGAACATCTCGATGCGCACGGTGTCGCCGTAGCGCATGAATTCGGTCTGCGGCGCGCCGTGCTCGATCGTCTCGAGGCAGCGCTTCTCGGCGATGCAGCAGTAGCCGCGCTTCGCGTCCTTGTTCGACACCGTGCCCGAGCCGACGATCGAGCCGGCACGCAGGTTACGCGTCTTCGCCGCGTGCGCGATCAACTGGCCGAAGTGGAACACCATGTCGGTGCCCGCGTCGGGCTGGCCAACCTTCCTGCCGTTCCAGTGGACGATCATCGGCCGGTGCACGCGGCCTTCGCGCCATTCGTCGCCGAGCTCGTCGAGCGTCACCGCGACCGGTGCGAACGCGGTGGCCGGCTTGCTCTGGAAGAAGCCGAAGCCCTTCGCGAGCTCGGCCGGAATCAGGTTGCGCAGCGACACGTCGTTCACGAGCGTGACGAGCCGCACGGCCTTCAGCGCGTCGTCCGGCGACGCGCTCATCGGCACGTCGCCGGTGATCACCGCGACTTCGGCCTCGAAGTCGATGCCCCATTCCTCGGACGGACACACGATGTCGTCGCGCGCGCCGAGGAAATCGTCGCTGCCGCCCTGGTACATCAGCGGATCGGTCCAGAACTCCGGCGGCATCTCGGCGCCGCGCGCGCGACGCACGAGCTCGACGTGGTTCACGTACGCGGAGCCGTCGGCCCACTGGAACGCGCGCGGCAGCGGCGCCATGCAGTTCGCCGGATCGAACGCGAACGCGTTGCGTGCGCGGCCGTGGTTCAGCGCGTCGTAAAGGTCGCGCAGTTGCGGCGCGTAGAACGCCCAGTCGTCGAGGACGCGCTGCAGCGTCGGTGCGATCGCATCGGCGATCGCCGCGGTGTGCAGGTCGCGCGACACGACGATCAGCTGGCCGTCGCGCGTGCCGTCCTTCAGCGATGCAAGTTTCATGGGGTATCTGCCGTTTTAGTGACGATGGAGGGAATCTATTTTACGATGGTGAATCCGTGCGGCGCGCCACGATCGTGCGCGCCGTTTTCGTCCCGACCCTTGCCGCCTTGTCGCGCCCCCGTTGCCCATGCCTGCCAGCCCGCTTCCCGACGACGATCCCGCCGATTCCGACACCGACGACACCGGCGCCGGCGAACACGGTGAAGGCGGCGAGAAGCTCCGTTCCGGCATCCAGTCGATCGAGGTCGGCTTCCGCCTGCTCGATGTGCTCACGAGCGAGCCGCGCGCGATGATGCTGCGCGACCTCGCGCAGCGCGCGGGCATGAGCCCGGCGAAGGCGCACCGCTACCTGGTCAGCTTCTCGCGGCTCGGCGTCGTGTCGCAGGATCCCGTGTCGGGCCGCTACGAGCTCGGCGGCTTCGCGCTGCAAATGGGGCTCGCGCGGCTCGCGCGCGTCGACGGCGTGAAGCTCGCGCGGATCGCGCTGACGGAGCTGCGCGACCGCGTCGACCAGACGGTCGGCATCGCGGTGTGGGGCAACCAGGGGCCGACGATCGTGCACTGGATGGAATCGAGCCATCCCGCGAAGGCGTCGCTGAAGCTCGGCGACGTGATGCCGCTGCTCGGCTCCGCGACGGGCCTGCTGTTCGCCGCGTACCTGCCGCGCAGCAAGACCGCGGCGATGCTCGAACGCGAGCTCGCCGACACGCGCCGCTCGCCGCATCACGGCGGCCCGCGCACGCTCGACGAGGTCGAGGCGGTGCTCGCCGACGTGCGTGCGCATCAGGCCGCGCGCGTCGAAGGGATGCTGCTGCCGACGATCCATGCGTTCTGCATGCCGGTGTTCGACGCGGTCGGCGAACTCGCGCTCGCGATCGTCGCGCTCGGCCAGGAAGGCATGTTCGACATCGCGTGGGGCGGCGAAATCGACACCGCGCTGCGTGCCTGCGCGCAGAAACTGTCCTACGAACTCGGCTATAGTCCGGACGCGCGCGACGCCTGACACGCCTGACACGCCGGACACGCCGGGCGCGCTACACACGTGCGACACCCGCGCGATGTACCGCGAACGCGCGGCGCATCCGGCGGTCCGACGGCTGTGACGCGCGCTGCGCGCCGCGACCGCCCCAACCCTGTACCGTTTCGCCGATGCCGCCTGCCGACACCCGTCCTCGTCACGCCCCGCCCCGCCGCTGGCTGCGCGTGGGCATCGCGCTCGTGGTCGTGCTGGTGCTGCACGCGCTTGCGGCCTTGTGGCTGACGCGCAGCCGCGACGCGTTCACGCCGCCCGCGCCCGCCGCGATACCGGTGCAGATCGAATTGCTGAAGCCGCAACCGATCGAGCGCCAGCCTGCGCCCAAGCCGGCCGAACATCCGATAGAACATCCGGCCGAGCAGGCGCCGGCGAAACCGGCTCCCGCCACGCCGAAGCCTGCACCGAAGCCCGCGCCGTCGCCCGAGCCGGTCCTCACGTCGACGCAGACGGCCGAGCACGGCGAGCCGCCGCCGGCCGCCGCCTCCGCCGCGAGCGGCACGACAGGCGCATCGGGCGCGCACGCGGCATCGTCCGGCGATGCCGCCGGTGGCGCCAGTGCCGCGACGCCGGGCCCCGCGACGAGCGGCGTGAAGTTCGCGGCGCCGCCGCCCGGCGACCTGCAGTACGACACGTTCTACAACGGGATGCAGAACATGATCGGCACGATCCACTGGCGCACCGACGGGCGCACCTACGATCTGTCGGTGTCGATGCCGGTGCCGTTCGTCGGCCCGTTCTCCTACCGCAGCGAAGGCCGCATCGACGCATTCGGCGTCGCGCCCGACCGCTATGTCGAGAAGCGCGGCAAGCGGCCCGAGGACATCGCGATCTTCAACCGCGAGATCCGCCAGGTGGTCTTCACGCGCACGCCGAACAACGCGCCGCTGCCCGACGGCGTGCAGGATCGCTTCAGCATGCTGATGCAGCTGTCGGGGCTCGTGCGCGGCAATCCGGCCATGTACAAGCCGGGCGTCACGCAACAGTTCTTCGTGATCGACAACAACAGCGGCGAGACCTGGCCGATCACGGTGATCGGCGACGAGGACGTGCAGACGCAGGCCGGCATCATCCGGGCACGCCATTTCATGCGGCTGCCACGCCGCGACGGCGACACGCGCCGCATCGACATGTGGCTCGCGCCGTCGCTCGACTGGCTGCCCGCGAGGCTCGTACAATCGGAACCGAATGGTTCGCAGATCGAGCTGCTGTGGCACGGCCGGCTCGCCCCGCCGGATGCACCGACCGCCGGCGCGACGCAAGGCGCAACGAAGGAAGGCGCAACCAACGCGCCTGCCGGCACACCGGCCGCGGAGCCGGCACCACCCGCCCCGCAGCCGGTCGTGCAACCGCCCGCATCCGCGGCTGCATCGCCCGTCTCGGCGCCGTCCGCGCCGTGAGATCGACCAATCGGCAATTTCGACCGATTAAAGGACTCGCCGAAATGGCCGATGACACTCTTTAACAACTATTTCAGTCCACCGGATCACAATAAGAAACGTTTGATAGACATTGGTTTCTAACCGATACACCCCACGCAAACGGGAGAACGGGGTGTGCAGCGCAAGCCCCTTGAAACCGGCACAGCCCGCCCCACCTACGGGACAACAAGGCCAGATGCCACTGCGAAGAGGAGTGCCGCCATGCAAATGATCTACAACAGCCCCAACTACTGCGTCGTCGAATTTGCGCCGCAGGCCGGCCACCATCTGATGAATGCCGGCGGATACGAAATCGTCGACAAGAACGCCCAGCGCGAGATCTTCATCGACGGCGAGCTCGCCGAACGATTCCGCGCACACGTGAAGCAGCTGATCGAGGATGAACCGTCGCTCGACGAAGTGGACGAATTCCTCGGACAGTTCGACAGCCTGATGATGATGCCCGTCGTCCTGCACTGACGACCCGCGGCCCGGCGCATCGCCGGGCCATTCGCCGCACTGAAGCGGCGCCGCGAGCACTCCGATCCAAGCCCCCGTCCGGTTCGCCGGGCGGGGGTTTTCGTTTGATGCGGCCGGTGCGCGACCCGCATACGGGTACGCACGTTCATTGCGCGCAGACCGCACGCACGCAGGCATCGGGCCCGCACCGTTGCCTGCACCACGACCGTGCGCGCCACCCGCATGCCGCGCCGGCCGGCTCCGCGCCGCGCAAGGCCGGGCGGCGCACCGGCGCACCGGCTACAATGACGGTTTTCCCGTCTTCGCCGGTCTCTCGCCCATGTCTGCGACTCCTCTCGCCGCTTCCGCCCCGCTCGACGCGCCCTACACGCGTGGCGCCGCACTGCCCGCGCTGCTGAAATCGCGCATCCTGATCCTCGACGGCGCGATGGGCACGATGATCCAGCGCTACAAGCTCGACGAGGCCGCGTATCGCGGCGAGCGCTTCAAGGATTTCCCGCGCGACATCAAGGGCAACAACGAACTGCTGTCGCTCACGCAGCCGCAGATCATCAGCGAGATCCACGACCAGTACTTCGCGGCCGGCGCGGACATCGTCGAAACCAACACCTTCGGCGCGACGACGGTCGCTCAGGCCGACTACGGGATGGAAGACCTCGTCGTCGAGATGAACGTCGAATCGGCGCGGCTCGCGCGCGAATCGGCGGCCCGCTACGCGACGCCCGACAAACCGCGCTTCGTCGCGGGCGCGATCGGGCCGACGCCGAAGACGGCGAGCATCTCGCCGGACGTCAACGACCCGGGCGCGCGCAACGTCACGTTCGACGAGCTGCGCGACGCGTATTACCAGCAGGCGAAGGCGCTGCTCGACGGCGGCGTCGACCTGTTCCTCGTCGAGACGATCTTCGACACGCTGAACGCGAAGGCCGCCCTCTTCGCGCTCGACGAACTGTTCGAAGACACCGGCGAGCGCCTGCCGATCATGATCTCGGGCACCGTCACCGACGCATCTGGCCGCATCCTGTCGGGCCAGACGGTCGAGGCGTTCTGGAATTCGCTGCGCCACGCGAAGCCGCTCACGTTCGGCCTGAACTGCGCGCTCGGCGCGGCGCTGATGCGCCCGTACATCGCCGAGCTCGCGAAGCTGTGCGACACCTACGTGTCGTGCTACCCGAACGCGGGCCTGCCGAACCCGATGAGCGACACCGGCTTCGACGAGACGCCGGACGTCACGTCGGGCCTCCTGAAGGAATTCGCGCAGGCCGGGCTCGTGAACCTCGCCGGCGGCTGCTGCGGCACGACGCCCGAGCACATCGCCGAGATCGCGAAGGCGCTCGCCGACGTGAAACCGCGCCGCTGGCCGAGCCAGTACAGCGACGCCGCCTGACCGACCGCATCAACGCCCGCCCTACCTCATACGAATTCGCACCGCCATGACCGATCACATGATGCGCCTTGCCGGCCTCGAGCCGTTCAACGTCACGTCCGGAACGCTCTTCATCAACGTCGGTGAACGCACCAACGTCACCGGCTCGAAGGCATTCGCGCGGATGATCCTCAACGGCCAGTTCGACGAGGCGCTCGCGGTCGCGCGCCAGCAGGTCGAGAACGGCGCGCAGGTAATCGACATCAACATGGACGAGGCGATGCTCGATTCGAAGGCGGCGATGGTGCGCTTCCTGAACCTGATCGCGTCCGAGCCGGACATCGCGCGCGTGCCGATCATGATCGACTCGTCGAAGTGGGAAGTCATCGAAGCCGGCCTCAAGTGCGTGCAGGGCAAGGCGATCGTGAACTCGATCTCGCTGAAGGAAGGCGAGGACGCGTTCCGCCGCCACGCGAACCTGATCCGCCGCTACGGCGCGGCCGCGGTCGTGATGGCATTCGACGAGACGGGCCAGGCCGATACCTACGCACGCAAGACCGAGATCTGCAAGCGCTCGTACGACTTCCTCGTGAACGAAGTCGGCTTCCCGCCGGAAGACATCATCTTCGATCCGAACATCTTCGCGGTCGCGACCGGCATCGAGGAGCACAACAACTACGCGGTCGACTTCATCGAGGCGACCCGCTGGATCAAGCAAAACCTGCCGTACGCGAAGGTGAGCGGCGGCGTGTCGAACGTGTCGTTCTCGTTCCGCGGCAACGACCCGGTGCGCGAGGCGATCCACACCGTGTTCCTGTACCACGCGATCCAGGCGGGCATGGACATGGGTATCGTGAACGCGGGCCAGCTCGGCGTGTACGCCGATCTCGACCCGGAGCTGCGCGAGCGCGTCGAGGACGTGATCCTGAACCGCCGCGACGATTCGACCGACCGACTGCTCGAGATCGCCGACAAGTTCAAGGCGGGCGGCGCGAAGAAGGAAGAGAACCTCGAGTGGCGCAACCAGCCGGTCGAGAAGCGGCTTTCGCATGCGCTCGTGCACGGCATCACGAACTTCATCGTCGAGGATACCGAGGAAGTCCGCGCGAAGATCGCCGCGGCCGGCGGCCGTCCGATCAACGTGATCGAAGGCCCGCTGATGGACGGGATGAACATCGTCGGCGACCTGTTCGGCCAGGGCAAGATGTTCCTGCCGCAGGTCGTGAAGTCGGCGCGTGTGATGAAGCAGGCCGTCGCGCACCTGATCCCGTTCATCGAGGAAGAAAAGCGGCTGCTCGCGGAAGCGGGCGGCGACGTGCGCGCGAAGGGCAAGATCGTCATCGCGACCGTGAAGGGCGACGTGCACGACATCGGCAAGAACATCGTGTCGGTCGTGCTCCAGTGCAACAACTTCGAAGTGGTCAACATGGGCGTGATGGTGCCGTGCAACGAGATCCTCGCGAAGGCGAAGGTCGAGGGCGCGGACATCATCGGGCTGTCGGGCCTCATCACGCCGAGCCTCGAGGAAATGGCGTACGTCGCGTCCGAAATGCAGCGCGACGACTACTTCCGCGTGAGGAAGATCCCGCTGCTGATCGGCGGCGCGACGACCTCGCGCGTGCACACGGCCGTGAAGATCGCGCCGCACTACGAAGGCCCGGTCGTCTACGTGCCGGACGCGTCGCGCTCCGTGTCGGTCGCGTCGAACCTGCTGTCGGACGAAGGCGCGGCGAAGTACCTCGACGAGCTGAAGTCCGATTACGACCGGATCCGCGACCAGCACGCGAACCGCAAGGCGCAGCCGATGGTCACGCTCGAGCAGGCGCGCGCGAACAAGACGAAGATCGACTGGGCGGGCTACCAGCCCGTGAAGCCGAAGTTCATCGGCCGCCGCGTGTTCAAGAATTACGACCTGAACGAACTCGCGAACTACATCGACTGGGGCCCGTTCTTCCAGACCTGGGATCTCGCGGGCCCGTACCCGGCGATCCTGAACGACGAGATCGTCGGCGAATCGGCGCGGCGCGTGTTCTCCGACGCGAAGTCGATGCTTGCGCGCCTGATCCAGGGCCGCTGGCTGACCGCGAACGGCGTGATCTCGCTGCTGCCGGCGAACACGGTCAACGACGACGACATCGAGATCT